>URVZ01000150.1 GCA_900551365.1 uncultured Collinsella sp. | reverse complement strand
CGGCGCAGGTGCCGTTCATGCGCTGCTCGATGCCGTTGTCGAAGTAGATGATCTTGGCGTCCTCGCCGCCCAGCTCGATGGCGACATCGGTGGCCGGGATGAGGGTCTCGACGGCGCGCTTGCTGGCGATGACCTCCTGGACAAACTCCAGGTCGAGCCACTGGGACAGCAGCAGGCCACCCGAGCCGGTAATGGCGCAGGTCATCTGGGCCGTCGGCAGCACGGTCGCAGCGCCCTCGAACAGGTCGCGGGCGCAGGCGCGGACGTCGGTGTGGTGGCGCTGGTACTTGGCGTAGACGATCTGGTTGTCGTCGTTGAGCACGGCAAGTTTAACGGTGGTGGAGCCCACGTCGATGCCCAGGTGCAGGTTGCCACGGGCGTTCTCGGGGTTGAAGATCGCGCCTTCGGGGGCGTGGACGGCGGCTACGGGCTCAGCGGCAGTGGCGAGCTCGCTAGCGACGGACGTCTCCCCTGCCGCGTTCTTGGCATCGGCAACTGCCTCGGCAACTTTCTCGGCAGCTGCGGTCGCGGCCTTCTGCGCGGCGTCCACCACGGCGGGCGCGGCCTCGCGTGCGGCAGCGACCATGCGGTCCTTGATGCCCTCGACGAGTTTGCTCATTGTCTCTCCTCTTAGTTGTTGGACTCGACGGTTGCGGTGGTGTCGACCGCGTCCTCGAGCTGCAGATTCAATAGCTTCATGCCGTATTCCGGCACGTTGATATCGATGGGTTGGCCATACAGATCGCCGGGGCGCACAAAGGCGAGCACCGTCATAATGCGCGCCATGGCCTCGGGCGATTCGGTAAGCCCGCGCTCAAACCAGCGCTGAATCATGCCGACCTCGGCACTCACGACGTAGGTGACGTAGTAGTCAAAAAACGTACCCAGTGCCAGGCCCAAAATGCCCGTCTGCGCACGCGGCACCACGGCCTCACGGACGGTGTCGATGATCTTTTTAATGAAGGCCTGGTCGCCGCCCGGACCTAGCAGCGCACCGATTAAGTCGCGGTTGGCCGCAAGGTAGCGCAGCAACTCAACCGAACCGGGCGCCGGCTCGAGCTCATCGATGTTGTGATAGAGATCGGGCAGCTGAGCTGCGGTGATGAGCTCAATGCGCTCACGGATCTCGGCCAGCAAGCCGTCCTCGATTTGATTGATAAAGTCGGGGATATCGCGGTAGTGCGAATAGAACGTGCGGCGCGTAAGGCCAGCGCGCTCGGTGAGCGACGCGACATTAATGCGCGAAAGGTCGCCGCTTTCGGCAAGCTCGCTGGCAAGTGCCTGGCGAAGGGCACGCTGCGAGCGAAGGGACCGGCGATCGCATTTCTCGAGCTGGGACAAACGTCCTCCTTGTTACTCAGCCTGTGCGCTATTGCACAGTGCGAGTATTATTGCACACCGTGTGCATCAACACGTAAAGGCAATATTTGGGATGTGACGAAGGGGCAGCCTCTTTGTCACATCCAGCGACCGCCTAGGTTGTGCCGGTTGTGCCAGGCTTTTAGAGCGGCATTACCGATTGTCCAAAATGTCATTCGTGGGTAGAATAGTGTCGACGGCAGCCCAAGTTCTGGAAAGCTGGGCAGCGCCGTTGCTTGGATTAAGGGGTCAACGCCTTAGCGGCGGCGACCCCTTTTACGTTGCTTCGAACGTTGCTTGAGTGCCTCGGAAAGCCCGACGAGCGCTGTGAAGAACGAGACCAAAGCGGTCAGAAGTCTCACAAAATCAATCAGATCGGTCATGGGCATCACCTCCCATCAAATGGAGGGCGCTGCCCGGCACATGGAACTACCGTCAACGATACCGATTCTATCAAAGCGCAGTTAGATATGCGAATGTTTGTTCGTATTTCAAGAGACCAGCGTCACCTGTGACAAAGGGGCTATCCCTTTGTCACATTATTCGATGACGGTGCGGGAGTTTTGCTTGCGCATGGTGGCGAGCATGTATTTGGGGACGGCATGAACCATGCAACTGCCGATGGTCACGCTCGCGGCGGCCTTGGCCGCGTCACTGCCGTTTTTGGTCGCGTAGCTGTGGCGGAAGCGTTTGAGCATGGCAATGTCGTTGCCGCCGTCGCCGTAAACCGCGACCTCGTCCTCGGCAATACCGTAGTAGCCCGCCAGCCA
>URVZ01000149.1 GCA_900551365.1 uncultured Collinsella sp. | reverse complement strand
TTAGGGGCGTTTGCAGCGTCGAGCCGTTACGCGGTTTGGTAAAACCGCGTAACTTACATGACCATAACGTAGCGCGATCCCACGTAGTACTGCTTACCCATCAAAACCGGCTCGTCATCGGGACCGGTAAAGCCGGCACGCAGGTTGAGCAGCGGATCGTGCGGAGCAATGCCCAGCTCGGCCGCCTGCTCGGCGTTAGCTCGAACGGCCTCGACCGTACGGTAGCCAACCGAGACAATCGGCGTTCCGCCAACACGCTCGACCTCGGCAAAAATCGACTTGTCCTCAAGATCGGCCGTCAACAGCTCACGGTAGGCGTCAAACGGCACAAAGATGTTCTCCTCAAAGATGGGCTCGCCGTCGGCCGTACGCACGCGCTTGATATGCAGCAGCAGCGCATCCTTCTGCAGGCCAAAGAACTCCATCTCGTTTTGGCGCGCCGGAACGATCTGGCGATCGATCACGTGCGCACCGGCCTTCATGCCGTTGCCGGCACACAGCGCGGTAAACGTCTGCAGCGTCGAGGCGTGAAACTGGCGGTTGATGTGCGGCGTGGAGACAAAGGTGCCGCGGCCCTGCTGCTTAACCAGGTAACCATCGGAGCACAGCTCCTCGACAGCGCGGCGCACCGTAATACGGCTCACCTCGTACTGCTCGGCTAGTTCAAGCTCGGACGGAATACGCTCCTTGGGTGCATAAACACCTTTCTCGATCGCATCCTTGATTTCGTCATAAATCTGCTGGTAAAGCGGTGCATTTTTGGGCGCAGGCATATCTGATCACTCTTATCAAAATAGCTAAATTTCTAATACGTATATAACGTCTAGTTTCATGTTACCTCATATTGATAAAACGATACACCCTCCCTACCAAAAAGCGACAGCTTCATTTTGGTAGGTTTTATCTGGGCAAACGAGAGCCCTCGAAAGCAACGGGGCTTTCGGGAGGCTCAAGCGGACAGGATTGCGCCAGGCCGGCAAAATGCCAAAACCCTACTTGCCGTCGTCCTGCTGCAGGCTATCCTGCTCGCTGAGGCGCGCCTGCCTGCTGGCCATGCGTGCGGGCTTGTCGGGATCGGGAACGGCCGTGGGCATGGGCTCGTCGACATGACCGCCCCACCAGCCGCCCACAAAGTTGAGCGTGTGGAACACATTGATCACGGCGCCGGGATCAATGTCGCACACCAGCTTGATAATGTCCTGGCTCTCGTAGGTCGATACAACGGCGTGCAGCAGGTACATCTTCTCGCGGCTGTATCCGCCAATGACCTCGGCGCAGCTAATGCCATGCTGAAAATGGTCAACATAGGCGGTCATGACCTCGTCCGCCTTGCGCGTCGTGATCTGCAGCGTCACGCGATCGTAGCGACGATAGAAGCTGTCGATGGTCTTTGTCGAAATAAACTGGAACACGATGGAGTACGCCGCGTTGTCCCAGCCAAACATAAAGCCAAAGATCGCCAGGATAAAGCAATTGAAACCAAAGATAACGCCCCAGATGGTCTTGCCCGTGTGGTTGGAGACCCACAGCGCGATAAAGTCGGTGCCGCCGGTAGATGCACCGGACTTTAGCGCGATGGCAGCGCCCAGACCCGAGACCACGCCGCCAAAAATGATGAGCATAATCTTGTCACCCAAAAATGGAGCGAAGTGAAAGACGTTGAGGAACAGCGACGAGAGCACGACCTGCATCATCGAGAAGATGACAAAGCGCTTGCTAATGCCGCTCCAGCATAGGAGCGCCACGGGGATGTTGAGCGCGAGCATACCGAGCGAGATGTCGATGTGAACGCCGCCCAGCGAGGTAACGCGATCGAGCAGGACCGCGACGCCGGTGAGACCGCTCGGAAGCAGGTCGGCGGGCTGAATGAACGCCTGGATCAGGAATGTCTGGAGAACGGCGGAAATCGTAACCGCCACGGCAGTAATGGCGCGGCGGACGATGGTAAGGCGGCCGAGCATGAGCACGCGGTCCGTGAGCTGATCGATGGCGTTCGCCACGTAGGCTCCTTTCGAAGGCAGATGTGGTTGTGGGGCATGCCCGCGATTGTAGCATGGAGCGTGCGGGGACGCTTCAATTCAACCTCCCTCGACAACCAAAACGGGACCAGCAACCCCCACGACCAAAGGCCCAAATTACAAGTGAGTAGACTTTTTACGATCTGCCGAGCACACCCAAAACCGCCACCCCTGTGACCTGCACTGATAATTGTTCTCGGGGGAAGCGGGCACTGCGGGGCGCGGCAACGG
>URVZ01000148.1 GCA_900551365.1 uncultured Collinsella sp. | reverse complement strand
AGCTGGGCGCCTCGGACTATATCAACCGCCCGTTTGACTCCCGTGTCGTGCGCCGCCGTGTAAGCAACACCATCCGCCTATACGCCAAACAGCGCCGTCTGACGAGCCTGCTGTCCCAGCAGTACAACGAGCGTGTCAAGAACAGTCGCATGCTCATCGACATCATGGCTGGCGTCATGGAGCTTCGCAACGGCGAGAGCGGCAGGCACGTTACGAACATCGAAAAGCTGACCGAGCTGCTGCTTGGCTGTCTGGTCCAGCGTAGCGACACCATTTCCCTTGACAATGAGGAGCGCTCCACGATTGCCCTGGCTTCGGCGCTGCACGATATCGGCAAGATGTCGATTGACGATGCGATTCTCAACAAACCCGGGCGCCTTACGTCCGAGGAGTTCGAGATTATGAAGACGCATACCACGATCGGCGCCGACATGCTGCTTGAGCTGGGTAGCCATCACGCCGGCAATGCGCTTATGGAATATGCGTACCAGATTGCGCGTTGGCATCACGAGCGCTGGGACGGCAAGGGTTATCCCGATGGCCTTAAGGGCGACGAAATTCCCATTGCCGCACAGGTGGTTTCGGTGGCCGACGTGTACGATGCTCTGACGAGCGTGCGCGTGTACAAGGACGCTATCCCGCACAAGGAGGCAATTCAGATGATCCTGGACGGTAAGTGCGGCACCTTTAACCCGCTGCTGCTCGATTGTCTGCTTGAGGTGCAAGACCAAATTGCCGAGACGTTGGCACGCCCCGCCGACGTTGTCGCGTTTCCCACGATTTAGTTTGACCAAAGGAGTTTTTAATCCATGATTTCCATGCGTGAGGCGTATGAGAAGATCGGCGCCAATTATGATGACGCGTGCGCTCGGCTGATGGGCGAGGAAATGCTCGCCCGCTTTGCCCTCAAGTTTTTGGATGACGAGAGCATGGACAAGCTGGAGGCCGCCATGGCGGCGGGAGACGCCGAAGGTGCGTTTATGGCAGCGCACACGCTCAAGGGCGTGAGCCAGAACCTGGGATTCGATAATCTGTACGAGCCGGCGGTCGTGGTGACCGAGGCGCTGCGCGGCCCGATGCCGTTGACGGCGCTCGCGAGGGGATGCATGCGCTGCAGCAGCAATATGCGGCTACGATGTCGGCCCTGCGCGAGACGGCCGAATAAGAGCTTGCGAGCCTTGGGCTGCGCGCCTGTCGCGTATAGGCAAAAGGGCGCCCCGTCGGACCATGTGGCCGGCGGGGCGCCCTTATCTGTTATGCGGTTCGCGAACTAGCGGGTCTGCTTTACCTTGGCCGCCGCCTCGACAAACGACTTCCACAGGTTAAAGTCGGTCTCGAGCGTCTGCCAGGTGTACTCGGGATGCCATTGCACACCCAGACAGAACGGCTGGCCTTCGACTTCGATGCACTCGGGAACGCCGTCGGTTGCCTTGGCGACCAAGCGCGTGCTCTTACCCAGACGATCGACGCAGCAGTGATGTGCGGAGTTGGTCTGGATCAGCCTGTGCCCGCCAACCGCGCGCTCCAGCAGCGAGCCCGGCACGACCTCGACAGGATGCACAGGGTCGTTGAGCACGTGGGTATGGCGCCACTGCGTGCGGCCCTCGCGCGCGCCCAGGTTCGGCACGTCCATGCACAGGGTGCCGCCAGTGGCGACGTTGAGCAGCTGCGTGCCGCGGCAGGTGGTAAAGAGCGGCTTCTTGGCGCGAAGCACCTCGTTAACCAGCTTAAACTCAAAACGGTCGCGAATCTCGCAGCACAGCGTGGGATCGTAAGGACGCTCGTCGCCCCAACGTTTGGGGTTGACGTCCGGGCCGCCGGGAATAGCGACACCATCGGCGATTTCCACGTAATGACGGATGACCTCAATGTCCTCGGTGATGGACATCTGCAGTGGCAGGCCGCCGGCGGCAAGGATGGCATCGACAAAGACGCTTGCGATTTCCTCGTTGGGAGAGAGCGTCTCGCTTAAAAACGGCTTTGCCTCTTCCCAGCGCGGTGCGACGAGGATGAGTGGGCGGTCGGCGGGGGCGACGTCGACGTGCAGGGTGTAGGACGATGAAGTACGAGTTCCGATCATAGGTGTTGCTTTCGAGTTTGGATGGTCAGGGCGAACGAAGATGGCAATTGGGTTAGTGGCCCTTAATGGAGTTGAGGAAGTCCTGGGCGCGCTTGGTCTGGGGGTGGTCGAAGAACTCGTCGGGTGTGCCGGTTTCCACGATCTGGCCGTCGGCCATAAACACGACGCGGTCGGCCACGCGGCGGGCGAAGTTCATCTCGTGCGTGATGACGATCATCGTCATGC
>URVZ01000147.1 GCA_900551365.1 uncultured Collinsella sp. | reverse complement strand
GCCGTGCTTGTCGTGGCCACGCCGCTGGGCCTGCTGGCCACGGGTGACGCCTGGGGTGAGTGGGACGCCGAGGGCGCCGCGACCGCCGTTCAGGAGGCTGGCGACGACAGCCTGCAGGCTTCGGTCGGTCTCGACACCCCGACCTTTGCCGACGCTCTGCCTACGGGTGATTACCTGCAGGCCTATTCCGAGGAGCAGGGTCTCGGCTTTGCCGGTCAGGCTGCCATGTATATCTTGTCCGGCGTGATTGGCGTGGCGGTGCTCACCATCGCATTCCGTCTGATCTCGCTGACGGTCAAGGAAAGCGGAGCCCATGGCGATGGTCGAGCTGCCTAGCTGGCTTGCGGCCGAGGAGCGATACGAGCCCACGGGCGCTCGTCATCGCGTGATGCAAAAGAACGTCCTGCACCTGGCGAGCCTGCTTGAGCGGGTTCGCCTGGGTGGAGGCGCGCACGAGGGCGGGTCGATGGTCGACCGCGCCCTTTCTTGCGTTTCGGCTCCGGTGCGCCTGGTGGGGATATTCGTTTGCGTCCTGTGCGTGTGCCTGACACAAAGCCCGCTGTACCTCATGTTGATGGCGGCCATTGCGCTGGTGCTCGTTGCCGTGCGTCCCATACGCGGGCTGCGCGCGACCTTTGTGCCGGCGCTTGGCGCCGCGGGGCTCGCAGTGGTTTTGGCGCTGCCTGCCCTGCTGCTGGGTGCTTCCGCTACGGGCGCCATGCTCAAGATTGCGCTCAAGACCTTCATTAATGTGTCGCTGGTGCTGGGCGCTTCGTGGACCCTCACGTGGAGCCGCATGTCGGCGGCGCTCAAAATGCTGCACCTGCCCGACGAGGTCATCTTTACCTTTGATATGGCACTCAAGCATATCGAGGTGCTGGGTCGCACGGCGCACGATCTGTGCGAATCGGTCATGCTGCGCAGCGTTGGCCGTGCGCCCGAGGGATTTTCGCGTACCGATTCGATCGCGGGTATCATGGGCATGACCTTTATCAAGGCGATGAAATGCAGCCGCGCGATGGACGAGGCTATGCTTTGCCGCGGCTTTGCCGGTGCGTATCCGGCTCCCGCGCGCGCCAGGTTTGGCTGGCGCGATGCGGCCTATGCGGCCGGCGTGGCGCTGCTGACAGTGTTGTGCGCCGTGCTGTAGGCGCTGCTGGTTCCGACTGGGGATGCAAATGGGGAAGGGCGACGTTTTGACGATCGATATGAATAGTGCGGCGGGCACGAACGGTGTGGGCGGCGCCGAGGTCGTTCCGCTCATCGAGCTGCGCGACGTGGTGTTCTCCTATGCGGGGCATACGGTTGTCGATGGCGTGTCGCTGCAGGTCGATCGTGGTGAACTCGTTGCCCTGCTCGGTCCCAACGGCTGCGGCAAGACGACGATTATGCGTCTTATTAACGGCCTTGAACTCGCGGACGCAGGGGCATACCTGTTTGACGGGCACGTGGTCGATGCGGCGTATCTGAAGGATTCTGCTGCTGCTCAGAAGTTCCACCAGCGCGTGGGCTTCGTGTTCCAAAACGCCGATGCCCAGCTGTTCTGCGCCACGGTGGACGAGGAAGTTGCTTTTGGTCCCGCGCAGATGGGGCTGCCGGCAGACGAGCTCGAGCGCCGCGTGCGCGATGCCATGGGGCTGTTCCAGGTTGCCGACCTTGCCGACGCCTCTCCCTATCAGCTCTCGGGCGGGCAAAAGAAGCGTGTGGCGCTGGCGGCAGTTGTATCGATGAACCCCGATATCCTAGTGCTCGATGAGCCCACCAATGGGCTCGACGAGGATTCATGCGACATCGTGGTCAACTTCTTGCTGGCCTACGTCGCGGCGGGTAAGACGGTCTTGATGAGCACGCATCACCAGGATTTGGTGCGACGCCTGGGTGCCCGTGCAATCTATATCGATCGATATCACCATGTGGTCGAGGCGCCTTCGCCGTCGTATGGAACCGAAAGCGGTGCTACGGACTAGTTGCTGCGTAGAGCGTGCGTAGCCGCCCGCGCGGCTTTGCCGTGATGGTATAGTTATCCAGGTTTTTTATGGGGGTGGCTATGCCAAGCTGGAACATTCATATCGCTCAGACGGAGCGTTTGCTGGAGCGCACCGGTGCGCTTGCCAAGAGCGTGCGCGACCGCAATGCCTTTTTGTTTGGCTGCGTGGTTCCGGATATCTTCGTGGGCTATATGGTCCCTGGCATCGCCGATCCCATCCCGTACCGCATTACGCACTTTGCAAAGCCCGAGCCTATCCCTAAGCCTCGTGAGCATGAGTTCTGGGATACCTATGTGGCACCGTTGCTTAAAAGTTCGCCCACCGGTGCGCCAGCCGCGGC
>URVZ01000146.1 GCA_900551365.1 uncultured Collinsella sp. | reverse complement strand
GCCGTCCTCTTTTCATGCCAATTTGTTCGCTCTGGCGCCCGCTCGCTGGCATTGCTAAAACATCGATGTTACCGTGGTCCAAACTAGTCGTTGGGGGCGTTCTTGTTTGACCAGTCGTTTAAGAACGTCCCCGATGACTATTTCCCAACGACTAGTCGGATTGCTAATTTGTGCGGGTTGTGGTTTTGGGAGCTGCGGGAATTTAAGATACTGTACAACTGTACGTTAACTCATCTTCGTAGTATATTGCTACCCGCAAAACTCAGCACCATTGTGCCGCGAGACGCTAAAGTGCCTCCGTACAATGGTTGTTAATAGCATGATTCGGCTAAACGATAGGATGGATGGTCCAAGCGTGAGTCTCGGCAGCAAACTATCCGATGCAAAGGTTTCCTTTGCAATCTTTAAACGCGACATCAAGCGATTGATCGTGAACCCCGTCGCCCTGGTGGTTACCCTGGGCGTGTGCGTCATTCCCTCGCTGTATGCCTGGTACAACATCGTTGCCAACTGGGATCCGTACGGAAATACCCAGGGCATTAAAATCGCCATCGCCAACAACGATCAGGGCACCCAGAATGACCTAGTGGGCGAGCTTAACGCAGGCGATAAGGTGGTCGACCAGCTCAAGGAGAACGATCAGCTTGGCTGGACCTTCGTCGACTCGGCGGCAGATGCCAAAGAGGGCGTCGAAAGTGGCGAATACTATGCTGCCATCGTGATTCCCAAGAACTTCTCCGACAATCTCGTCTCGATGCTCGACGGCAATTACCATCAGCCGAAGCTCACCTATTACGTCAACGAGAAAAAGAGCGCCATTGCGCCCAAGGTCACCGATACCGGTGCCAACACCATCGAGGAGCAGATCAACTCGGAGTTTGTCTCTACGGTGGGCGAGACCGTCGCGGGCATTGCCAAAGATGCTGGCATCGACCTTAAAGACAAGGCAACCCAGACCCAGGATTCGCTGGCGGGCTCGGTGTCCGAGGCGTCTGATACCCTGGGCGAAGTACGTGATTCCATCGGCGACATGAACACCGCCATCGACAAGACAAGCAGCTCGATTGCTTCGGCCGATGCTGCGTTGGCGGGCCTGCAGGGACAGGCGCCTTCGCTAACGCAGGCAATCGCTCAGGGCAATGACCTGCTGGGCGAAGCTCGCACCACGGCTGGCAAGTCCATCACCTCGCTCTCCAAGGCGCTTTCGGAGGGCAGCATCGTGCTGAGTAAGACATCGGCTTCTGCGAACGCCGCGATTGGCAAACTCACCGGTACGGTTACGTCCACGACCACTCGAATCGACAACTCGCTCGAATCCCTTCAGGCGACGATTGACCACAACAGCGCTGTCATCGAGCGCCTGCAGGTTCTCGCTAACGATACGTCGACGGGATCGGAGAACGCCGACGCGCTCATCGCATCGACCATCAATTCGCTTCGCGAGCAAAACCAGAAGCTGCAGAGTATCAAGGATGGCCTTTCTGCACAGTCGAGCGCCATGGCAAACGACGCTACGGCAATCTCAAGCGCGAGCAACGCGCTTAACGCGGCAATTCAGACCGGTACGGCTAACCTCGGTCAGGCTCAGACCGATCTGGGGCAGAACGCGCTGCCGAAGGCTTCGAGCGCGCTTGACTCCTTTGCCGCCGTTTCGGGCGATTTGACCGGCATTGTATCGGGTATGACCCCAACGATAGCGAGCGCGCGCGGCACGCTGGCGCAGCTCGACGCCACGCTCAAGCAGGCAAAGACCACACTGTCTCAAACCGATGCCTCCCTTGCCAAGGTTCAGGACAAGCTCGCGACCGCCGCCAATGACATTGCGGCGCTGCAGACCTCTAAGTCTATGGGCGAGTTAGCCGACCTCATGGACGTCGACGTCAATGACGTGGCAGATTTCATGGCATCTCCGGTTGAGCTGACGTCCAAGTCAATCTATCCGGTCAAGAGCTTTGGCTCGGGCATCGCGCCCTTCTACACCAATCTGGCGCTGTGGGTAGGCGGCTATGTGCTCATCGCTATCTACAAGCTCGAGGTCGACCGCGAGGGCATCGGTAGCTTTACGGCGCGTCAGGGCTACTTTGGCCGCTGGTTGCTGATGGTGATCCTGGGTGCGTTCCAGGCCATTATCGTTACGGTGGGCGACCTGGTCATTGGCGTTCAGTGCGTCAACCCGCTGCTGTTCGTGCTGGGCGGCATCGCTATCTCGTTCACCTACGTCAACATCATCTATGCGCTGTCCACCACGTTTAAGCATATCGGCAAGGCTATCGGTGTCATTCTCGTTATCGTGCAGATTCCGGGTTCGTCGGGCATGTATCCCATCGAGATGATGCCCGGCTTCTTCCAGTGGCTG
>URVZ01000145.1 GCA_900551365.1 uncultured Collinsella sp. | reverse complement strand
GCGGCATGCTCGGCGGCCTTGGCGACGCTACCATTAGAGGCGGCGGGCTCTAGGGCCGCTGCAGCGCCCGCGAGCGAAATCCAGCGCGAGGCCTCAGCAGACGAAAGCGCCGCCGCCATGGTGCCGGCACCGTAGGTCACATCGAGCTTGGGCAGGGACTCCCCCACGCGGGCGGCTGCAACGAGGTCGTCCTCAAACCCCTCCGGGATAAAGAACACGCAGTCGGCGCTGCCCTTGGCGCTGTTGCTCTTGGAGAGCGCGTCCGCAAGGTCGTACGTGTCGTCGCCGACGCCCGTGACCAGGTCAAACCGCGAACCTAGATGCTTGGTAAGCGCACGCGAAAGGTCGCTGTCGTCGCGGTCGACCACGATCACGTTGGCATCGTAGGGCTTGTACTCGGTGAGCTGCGACGAGTTCCAGCTCACCGATGCCGCGATGAATACGCCCATGAGCGAGATGAACACCGTATAGATGAGCAGGTAGAACGGGTGCGCCAGCGCCATGCGAAGCGCGGTCTTAAAGGTGCTCATAGCGGCTCCTTCCAAAGGTCAGCGTGGCGGCGGCAACGAACAGCAGCGCCATAAGGACCAGCGCGCCGGCGCGAACGACAAAGGGGCCCAGGTTCTCAAAGAAATACAGGCGGTTGAACATGTCGCAGATGAGCTTGACGGGGTTGAGCCAGCACTCGGCCGGGCAGGCGCGGGCGACGTCGTCGGCAAGCGCCATCGCCGGCTCGCCGTAGAGGCCGGCGAACAGGGCGCACGTGGTAGCAAAGCCCGTGAGGATGCCGGACTTGGACGCCTTGCCGCCCTTAACGGGAAGCGTGCCCACAAAAAGGCCCAAGCCCGTGGCGGCAAGCGCGGAAGCGGCGCCACCCACCAGACACAGCCCCTCGCGCCCGCCAAAGTCGACGCCCACGACCAGGCGCACGTAGCCGATCGCGATCGTCATCGAGGCAAAGGAGACCAGCCACGAGCCGACAAAGATGCCGGCCAGCGATGCCGTCTTGGAAAGACCGCCCACACAGCGACGTGCGCCAAGGCCCGACAGATTGGGCTGCAGGTCGACGACGCTCAAGGCGGCAAACTCCGCAGACATCATCGCGACCAGGCCAAAAAGCGCGTAATAGTAGATGACCGTGCCATCGGGCGTGGTGCGTGTCAGGCTTACGCGGCGGGTGCCGCCCTCGAGCGACAGGGCGCGCGCAACCGCCTCCGGGTCGGCGAGCGCCGCCGGGTTGTCCTGGGCAATCTGGGACATGAGCTCGGCATTTTGTGTATACGAGCTTGCCACCGTCTCCAGAATGCTGCGATCGGTGAGCACCGACGAGGCACGCGAGCTGTCGTAGCTCGATAGCAGTGTGAGCTTGGGTACGCCCGCGTCGTCGACCGTATAGATGCCCGCAACCTCGCCGGCCTTAAGCGCACGGTTCGCGTCGGCTGCGTCGTCGCACTCGTGGATCTCGAGCAGCTGGTCGTCGCCTTCCTTGGCAAGCGACGTCGCCACGTCCTTAAAGGTCGAGGCGTCCCAGGCCTCATCCGCTACGACGGCCACCGGCACCGGGTCGACCGTGCCGTCGGAGCTGAGGTTCGCAAACATAAACATGAACATCGTGGAAAGCGCGACGGGAAAGATCGCGCCCCAGACCCACGTGCTCGGCCGGCGCAGCAGCGTCTTGACCGTAATGATAATGGTGTTGAACATGGCTGCCCCCTAGTCGCGCAGCTCGCGGCCGGTGATCTCGAGGAACACGTCGTTGAGGGTCGGCGGCTCGCTCCACACGCGGCCGAGCGCAACGTCGGCAGCGCGCAGCGTGTCGAGGATGTCGACCAAATTGTGCGGGCTCGCTTCGCAGGTGCAGATGAGCTCGCCGCCGGAGAGCTCAACCGAAAGCACATGCTCGAGGACGCGCAGCCGCTCGACCGTGGAGGGCTCGACGGCGCCGACCTCGACGGTCACGCGCTCGCCCATCTGAATCATGCGCTTGAGCTCGTCGTTGGTGCCCTGCGCCAGCACGCGGCCACCGTCCATGATCATGATGCGGCTGCAGATTTGCTCGACTTCCTCCATGTAATGGCTGGTATACACCACCGTGGCGCCTTCGTCGCGCAGGCGGCAGATGCCCTCCAGGATGGCGTTGCGGCTCTGCGGGTCGACCGCCACCGTGGGCTCGTCAAAAAAGATGAGCTCGGGTTTGTGCGCGATGCCGCAGGCAATGTTGAGGCGACGCGCCAGGCCGCCCGAGAGCTTGCCGGGGCGGAACTTGGCAAAGTCGCCCAGCCCGACAAAGTCGATCGCCTCGTCCACCAGCGCGCGGCGGCGCTTGCGGTCGTTAACGTAGAGGCTGCAGAAATAGTCGATGTTCTCGCGCACCGTGAGCTCGTCAAACACCGCCACCTGCTGCGGCACCACGCCGATGCGGCGCTTGAGGTCGTAGCGGGCGGGCGCCATGGGCTCGCCGAACAGCTCAATGGTGCCTTTGTCGTAGGCAAGCAGCTGCAAAATGCAGTTGATGGACGTGGTCTTGCCCGAGCCGTTGGGGCCCAGCAGGCCAAAGATCTCGCCGGGGGCGATGCT
>URVZ01000144.1 GCA_900551365.1 uncultured Collinsella sp. | reverse complement strand
GATGTAATTGGGATGGCGTAACTGTCCAGATATAACGTCTCAATCTGTAACACGTAAGGCCGTTTTAAACCGTCAGATAAATCAAAAGGGTCCCAGCCGGAATATCCAGCCGGGACCCTTGGACAGAGCTCTGTATGGCTAATCGCCGTGTGTCTACGAGTTACTCCTCGACGAGCTCAAACTGATCGGGACCGACGCCGCATACCGGGCACACGTAGTCCTCGGGCAGCTCGGGCGTATCGACCTCAACCTCGTAACCGCAAACGACGCACACGAACTTATACGTCTTCTTCTCCTCAGCCATGATGTTCTCCTCTCGAACGCGACTGGTGATGTACTTCATTTATCAGTATAGATTCTCAATAATATAATGCAAGTATTTTTAAAACATTTCTAGCCTTGATACGATGACGCCTTCGGAGGCGTCTTGCCCTTCAAGACCTTGTGATAGTAGTCATAGGTCAGCGGGGCCTCGCCGCTCAAGCGCTCGGCGTTCTCCACCTCGCCGATAAAGAGCAGGTGCGTGCCCACATCCACAGTGTCGATCAAACGGCAGCTAAACAGGGCCGTCGCGTGCTCGGGCACATAGGGCATGCCCAGAGCCGTCTCGCGGGTCTCGTATTTGGCAAACTTGTCATAATCGCTGCTGGTGCGGAACCCAAAGTTACCGATGTAGAGCATGTCGGCGGTCTGATCGATCACGGTCAGCGCGAACGCTTTGGCCGATGCGATGACGCCCGAGGTGACATTGTCCTTGTTCACGGCAACCGAAATACGCGGCGGCATGGACGTCACCTGCACCGCAGTGTTGATGACGCAGCCGGCGCGCAACCCGTCTGCCGCAGCGCTCACCACGTACAGACCGCTCGGCATGGTAAAGAACGCAGTTTTGTCCATAACGATCACTCCCCTAGCTCGGGTTGGAACCTCATGGATGTATGTACCCACAAAAAAGGCAGCACCCATAACGGACGCCGCCTTTGAGACATATGTGTCAGAACAGTAAGAAAGATGAGACGCCCGCAGTTGCGGTGAAATAGGGACTGAATAGCCCCTCAAACAGGCAAAACAGTCCGTATCTCACCGCAACTTATATAGAGCGCCTACCGGTTGCGTTCCTTGAGGGCGCGGTCGATCTCGCGTTGGACATCACGCTTGGCCATGTCCTCGCGCTTGTCGTAGAGCTTCTTGCCGCGACCCAGACCCAGCAGCAGCTTTACGCGGCCGTCGGTATTAAAGTAGAGCTCCAACGGAACCAGCGCATAACCACGGTTGCGAAGTTTGCCGTCAAGAAAGTCGATCTCCTTGCGGTGCAGCAGCAGACGACGCCGACGGTCGGGATCGCGATTCCACACGCCACCATGGCTATAAGGGTGGATATGCAGTCCGACGAGCCAGCACTCGCCGCCACGAATCAGCGCAAAAGTGTCAGTGATCTGACAGGCGCGCTCGCGAATCGACTTGACCTCGGTGCCGCTCAGCTCAATACCGCACTCAAACGTCTCATCGATAAAGTACTCGTGATGTGCCGAGCGATTCTTGGAAATGAGTTTGCGCTCGCGCTTACTGGGCATCGCCGGCCTCCTTGGCGCCATCGGCGTTTGAGCCCGCAGCCTCACGCTTTGCCTTGCGCTCGGCATTGAGCTCGGCATCGCTCTCGCGCACCAGTTTGATAATCGCCGCGCAGGCCTCCTCGCCCACCAAGTCGCGAGCACGCACCGTCAGGCGCGTCGCCTCCTGCTTGTCGCCGTCGCTTGCAGCATCGGTCGCGCACATAATCAGGCAGATGGCAATCTCGGCCGAAGGCGAGGTCGGCACGCCTTGCAGGGCCAGTTCACCCATCACGTGGTCGTCGCTCTCATCAGCGGCATCCGGATAGGTGGTATGGATCTTGTTGAGCAGGCGCGTCGTATGCGCATCGTTGGGCGCCAGGCGCAGCGCCAGACGCGCGCAGCCCACGGCAGCCGAAACGTTCTCGGTCTCGGGCTCCAAGAAGTACTGACCTAGATTGGCGTAAGCGCGGGCGGCGCACTTGCCATCGCTTGCACGCTCCAGCACCGAGAACGAGAGCGATGCCCATTCCTGCTTGTCCTCGAGTGCGCGGAACAGCTCGGCCAAATCCAAGCGATAGTTGCAGTTCATGGGGTCCCAACGCACAGCCTGCATCAGGGCATTACGAGCGCTCACATAATCCTGCTGGCGAATGTAGGCAAACGCCATGTCAGAGTACAGGCGGTCAAACGGCACCTCGACCTGCACGAGCTCGCGCGGATCCTTCTCCACGCGGCGATAGGCCAAGCGCTCAAACTTGCTATCGAAGCTAAAGTATTGACGCTTCTCCTCCGTCTTGCACTCAGCATCAATATACTCCTCGGCGAGCTCCACCAGACGCTCCAGCAGCGGCGTCGCCGTAGCCAAGTCGCCCTGCGCCAGATAGTTCTCGGCATACGTGATGTCTTGCAAGCTGATGGGCAGATCCATGGCTACTCCTCGATCTGAGCGAAACACGGCAGGCGCCGTATATACGGTCAATACACAAAACCCGGGTCTCTTACGAGGCCCGGGCGTTCAATTTTGGTAGCCCGTACCAGATTCGAACTGGTGATCTCCGCCTTGAGAGGGCGGCGTCC
>URVZ01000143.1 GCA_900551365.1 uncultured Collinsella sp. | reverse complement strand
GAGCTTCAGCGCGGCGAGGCTTTTGCCCAGGGCCGCCACCTGTCGCTCGTGACGGCAGTGGGCCGTACGCTCGAGCTCGACCTTCCCGATTACACCATGCCCAAGACCAAAAATGCTTCGGGCTATTTCGTCGCTGACGATATGGATGCCATCGATCTGTTTATCGGTGCGTGTGGCACACTCGGCGTCATCACCGAGCTCGAGATCGCCCTGCAGTCGGCGCCTGCGGTCGTTTGGGGCGTGAGCTGCTTCTTTGACAGCGAAGACAAGGCCGTGTCCTTCACCGATTCTGTGCGTCCTGTCCTATCCCACGCGGCCGCCATCGAATATTTCGATGCGGGAGCCCTGGATATCCTGCGTCGTCAGCGCGAGCAGTCGACCGCGTTCGCCTCGCTGCCGGCGCTCGACAAAGACGCCAAGGTCTGTGTCTACGTGGAGCTCGACTGCGATGATGAAGCCCAGGCGACTGAGGAGCTGTATCACTTGGGGTGGGTACTGGAGCTTGCGGGCGGTAGCGACGATGCGACATGGGTCGCGCGCACCGAGGTCGATCGCGAGTGCCAGCGATTCTTCCGCCATGCGGTGCCCGAGAGCGTCAACATGCTCATCGACGAGCGTCGCCACACGGATCCCACCATCACCAAACTGGGCTCGGACATGTCGGTGCCCAACGCACGCTTGGCCGATGTCATCGCCCTTTATCGCCGCACGTTGGCCGAAAGTGGGCTTGAATCTGCCGCCTGGGGGCACATCGGTAACAACCATCTGCATGTGAACATTCTGCCGCGCGATGCGCAGGATTACCGCCGTGGCGGAGAACTCTTTGCCCAGTGGGCTTCCGAGGTCACGGCCATGGGCGGTGCCGTCTCCGCCGAACACGGCGTCGGCAAGATCAAGGCGGGCTTCTTGGAGACGATGTACGGTCACGAGGCCATGGTCGAGTCGGCGCGGCTCAAGCTCCAGCTCGATCCTGCCGGGCAGATGGGTCGCGGCAACCTGTTTTCGGAGAAGCTCTTGGATGAGCTCGTCCAGAAAGGGGGCGCGTGCAGATGAGCGATTTCCATATGGTGGTGTGCGTCAAGGCGGTGCCGGGCAGCACCGAGGTCAAGATGGACCCCAAGACCAATACCATCGTGCGCGATGGCAAGCAGGCGGTCATTAATCCCTTTGACGCGAGCGCTTTGGAATGCGCGCTGGCGCTGAAGGACGACTTTATCGGCTTTGGCATGGACGTGCGCGTAACGGTGGTGTCGATGGGCATCCCCGCGACCGAATCGCTATTGCGCGACTGCATCGCCCGAGGCGCCGATGACGCACTGCTGCTGACCGATCGCGCCTTTGCAGGTGCCGATACCCTGGCAACCACCTATGCCCTCAAGTGCGGCATCGAGGCGCTCGACGAGGACTTCGACCTGCTCATCTGCGGCAAGATGGCGGTGGACGGCGATACAGCCCAGATTGGTCCCGAGCTTGCCGGTGCCTTTGAGATTCCCTGCGTGACCGACGTGAGCTGCGTGCAGAGCGCGGGCTTTACGACCTGTGGTTCACTGGCGCTTATTCACGGCTGCGATGCCGGCGAGGAGACGGTCTATCTTGAGATGCCGTGTGCGATGACGACCGCCAAGGAGATTGGCCAACTGCGCATGCCGAGCATTGCCGGTATTCGTGCAGCCGAGGAGGCGGACGTGCTCGTGGTCAACGCTGCCGACGTGAACGCCGACCCCGCGCGCTGCGGCCTTGCCGGCTCACCGACACAGGTCGTGCGATCGTTTGTGCCCGACCGCGACCAAACGTGCGAGGCCGTTGACGGAACGGCGTCCGAGCAGGCGGCGAAACTTGCCAAGATTATCGAGGGGATGGCATAGATGAGCGGACTGATTATCGATAGCGAAGCCTGTATCGGCTGCGGTCGCTGCGTTCGCGCCTGTGCCTCGGGCGGCATCGTAGTGGAAGGCGAGCGGCCCAACCGTTGCGCCCGCGTAACCGACGGCTGCATCCTATGCGGCGGGTGCGTCGACGCCTGCCCTGTCAACGCTATCTCGATCGAGCGTGACGAGGCCGCTGGCGCGGTGGACCTTGATGCATATCGAGACATTTGGGTATTCGTGCAGACCGACGAGCACGATACGGTGACTCCCGTTGCCTATGAGCTCATGAGCAAGGGCCGCGAGCTTGCCGATGTCCGTGGTTGCCGTCTGGTGGCATTGGCTGGTATGAGCCCCGAGAGCTCGCTCAAGGACCTGGAGTATCTGGTTTGCGCCGGTGCAGACGAGGTCCTGGTCTGCCGTGACGAGCGCCTGCGTCAGAACGACGCGGAGGTCTATGCTCGCCTCATCTGCGATTTGGTAGCCGAGCGCAAGCCCGAGGCCATTCTGTACGGTGCGACCGCCTTTGGCCGCGAGCTGGCGCCTGGCGTTGCCGTACGCCTGCAGACGGGCCTTACGGCCGACTGCACCGTGCTTTCGATGGATGCGGAAACGGGCCTGCTGCAGCAGACGCGCCCGGCGTTTGGCGGCAACTTGATGGCCACCATCATTTGCCCCAACCACCGTCCTCAGATGGCAACGGTGCGCCCCGGCATCTTTAGGGAGCCCGAGTTTGACTACAGCCGCTCTGGCACGATTACCCGGGTATCGCTTGCGGAAGACACCAAGGCTCGTGTCGAGATCTCGATTCCCGCCGAGGAGTGGGGGCAGCAGGCTTCGATCGCCGATGCCGAGCGCCTGGTCGTGGTGGGTCGCGGCATTGGTTCCAAGAAAAACCT
>URVZ01000142.1 GCA_900551365.1 uncultured Collinsella sp. | reverse complement strand
GTGTATTTAATGCTCTCGTCTGCCTCGGTCGTATCCATCCCCTGTTTGTAATTAACGAGCAGGCTACTGGAATACGGCTGCAGATTAAGTTGGGACAACAGCTCGTCGGCAACGACGACGGTACCCGGATTACTGCCCATCGCCGAGTTGGCGATGGCCGCCGTGTCCTTGTCCGACTTATCGGTTGCGGGCTTGAGCTCATGCCCGCCCAAGGTGAGGGTATGGCCGCCGGCCATGTACTTGGTGTACAGGTCGCCCAGCCCACCGCCCATATCACACGTAAGCAGGTACTGGTCGCGGCCAATGCTCACCGGCTCCTCGCCCATCATCTGGCGCAGTTTGTTGTACTGGCTCGCCGGCGTCACAAACAGACCCATCGTATCGACATTGCTACCCCCGAGCGCCTTGGGGAGCTTTTCGCCCATGGTCTTGCACATCTCACCTGCAGACACCGAAGGATTCGAACCGCCAAACGGGTAACTCAGATACGAATCGATCTGGACATGCTCACCGGCAACATCGGCGATATTGACCTTCTTGCCGGTCTCGTCGTTGTTGTCCGCCGACTTGCCCTTGCCGTGCCATGCGGAGTACAAATCGACCGTTGTATCGGCTAGCACCATGCGGTCGGCTTCAGACGGATTGACATATTCTTTGTAGTAGTCGAGCGTATCGGGCGTGTAATAGACATACGTCTGAGACACGTCAACAGGGTTATAGCGCTCCAGGTTTTCGTTCATCACATTGGCAATCGACATACCGCACGTCACCGAGGTGATGGCCAAAAACAGGAGCATCGCGATGACGCCCATCGAAAAGCACACCGTGTTGACCTTGGCCGCAAGCTGGCGCACGGTAAACATGTTGAGGCCGCGCCAATACACGCCGCGCAGGCTCTGCAGCAGCTTGATAAGCATGCCCGAAAGTCCCCAGAACAGGGCAAAGGTGCCCACGGTAACCATAGCGGTCGTAATGCCAAACTGGTTCATGGCCTCTTGCAGCTTGCTGTCCGTCGCGGTTAGCGGGAACCCATCACGTATCAGACGGTAATAGGCCACGCCCACAAGCACCACGCCCACGGCAAAGATGGCAATCGCGATCCAGGGGTTGCGTGTCTTGATGCTCTCGTTGCGACGCTCGGCACCCATAAGCTCGATGAGTTTGGTACGACGCACGGCGCGAAGGTTCAGCAGTAGCGTGAGCACAAACATTACGAGCATGCAGGCAAGGGTCAGATTGAACGCATGCACCGAGAAAAAGAAGTGGAAATTGGCAATCTGTGTCTTAAAGAGCGAGGCCGTAAAGAACGTCATGAGCTGGGAGAGTCCCATACCCAGCACAATGCCGGCGACAAAGGCCACGACCGAGACGATCACGGTCTCGAGCGCCATGATCGTGGCGACGCGCCCGCGCCCCATGCCGAGCACCTGGTACAGGCCAAACTCCTTCTTGCGGCGTTTCATGATGAAGTTATTGGCGTACACCATCAAAAAGGCCATGACACCGGCCAAAAAGTACGTCAGGTCGCCGAGCATGCTGCCCATAACCTGCGCCAAGCCCTCTTCATCGATTCCGGCGATATCGACCTGCATCGAGATGGTGTTAAAAGCATAGAAGACCGTGACGCCCAGGGTGAGCGTCAAAAGGTAGACGAGGTAGTCGCGGCCGGCGCGGCGGACGTTACCCCAAGCGAGTTTACAGAGCATCGGAGCCCTCACCGCCCATCATGGCAACGACCTCCATAATGCGGTCGAAGAACTCTCGGCGGTCGGTGTCGCCGCGGCGCAGCTCGGTGAAGATCTTGCCGTCGCGGATAAACAGCACACGGCTCGTGTAGCTGGCGGCAAAGCTGTCGTGCGTGACCATGAGCACGGTGGCGCGCAGGCGGCGGTTGAGGGCCTCTAGGCTCTCGAGCAACAGGCGGGCGCTTTTGGAGTCGAGGGCGCCGGTAGGCTCGTCGGCCATGATCATGGTGGGGTCGGTGACGAGCGCGCGAGCCGCGGCAACGCGCTGCTGCTGGCCGCCGGACATCTGGTAGGGATACTTGTCGAGCACCTGACTGATGGACAGGCGCGCTGCCACATCCTGCACGCGGGTCGAGATCTCTGCCGAGTTTGTGCGGGCAATGGTGAGCGGCAGGGCGATGTTCTCGCGTGCCGTGAGCGTATCGAGCAGGTTGGAGTCCTGGAAGATAAAGCCCAGCTCCTCGCGGCGGAACTGCGAAAGCTTAGCCTGCTTCATGCGTGTTACGTCCTGGCCGTTGATGCGGATGGTGCCGCTCGTGGCGCTATCGATGGTCGACACGCAGTTGAGCAACGTCGACTTGCCCGAGCCCGAAGCGCCCATGATGCCAACAAATTCACCGCGGTTGACGGTAAAGCTGACGTCGTTGAGCGCACGGGTCACGTTGCCCAGCGCTCCATATACCTTTTCGAGATGCGCGACCTCCAGTACCGGGGTCGCCATGTGCGTGGTTTGCATACCGAGTCCTTTCTTGCGATTAGTCTACGGCATCTATAGTCGCAAGAAGACGAGTCGGCTACCATCGATATGGCTTACGCTTGCCTTACCGTTGTGTAAGGTAGGGCAGCCAGCCTGCCGCGTGTTGATATTGAGAGAGGACTCCTGTTGAAGACTGTTCATGTTGCCGCTGGGATCATTCGCAAGGATGGATCTGACGAGCTGCTTGCCGTGCAGCGCGGCTATGGCAACATGCAGGGACTTTGGGAGTTTCCCGGTGGCAAGCTCATGCGCGGCGAGTCGCCCGAGGACGCCGTACGCCGCGAGCTCATGGAAGAGCTGCAGGTAAAAGTCACCAACCTGCGCGATTTCTA
>URVZ01000141.1 GCA_900551365.1 uncultured Collinsella sp. | reverse complement strand
GAGGAAGAGCTCGACCTTCTCCCTGCTGTACATGCGAACCTCCAGTCCGGACCGCCCCGCGGTCCAACTTTCTGTCCGCACCCCCTAAAGCCGGGCTCATCGGTGAAAAAGCCCAAGATCGTTTTGCCAAACTCGTCGCTCAGATGCTCAAACGTGGGCTCGTAGACGGCGTCGATGAGCGCGTGGCACGAGGCGGCGTCGACCATGTTGATGTACTCATCGCGAAAGCCGGTCTTTTGGCTGGTGACGTACAGCTCAATCGTGGTGATGCCGGTGGGGGCGTCAAAACGCAAGCGGGCGGGCGTTCCATCGTCTCCTTGCTCAACAGCGAGCGCAAGGTCGAGCGGCGCACCAGCGGCATCAAAAGCTGCCACGCCCACAAAGCGCTCGGTGGGGTCCATGAGATTACCGAGCTTGATAGTCGTGGACGGTTGGGGACCAACAACCGTAATCGTGCGATGCTTGAGCACGGTTTTCTTGAGCGCGGGGTCGACGCCATCGCCCGCAAGCGCGCCGTTGGCATAGCCTGTGGGGAAGTGGGCGTCGTCGAGCAGCCAGATCTTTAACCCCAGGCGCTTGCACTCGCCGATGATAAAGCGCAGGTCAGACCACCAGCCGTCGCGACAGAAATCGGGATGCGTGCGCGATTCCAGGCAAACCTCGTGGATGTCCGCCCCGGCGATCTGCTCCAGATACTCGGTAATCGTCTCGCGCGCCTCGCCCTTGAGCCACAAGAACGGAAGCACGTGGTTGTCGTAGGTGCCGCCAAGCACCTGCTCAAAATACGCCGCCATATACGCTCCTCCAAAACCAGCCTTTCAAATCCATTGAAGTCAGAGTACGCCGAGCGCGCCGCCCTGCTAATATCAAAACCACGGCAGAATATGACCGAATCAACGATGGGAGCACTATGGAGCTCGCGCGCTTGGATAACCTGCTACTCGAGCTGACCGACAGTGAACGCGCCTATCGCGCGGGCGCCCATTACGACTGGAGCGATGCACTCGGTCAAGGTAATCAGGCAGATATTGATGGCCGATTCATTCGTAAAACTGGCAACCCAACGCTCGCTCTGCACCAAGAAGGCATGCCCGAGGGGCTATCGATTGTTCGCAACTCGCGCTTCAATCCTGTGCCGGAACACGTGCACGATTATGTCGAAATCAGCTATGTCTATCGAGGACGAGCGCCGCAGATCGTCAACGGCGCGCCGCTCATGCTCGCTCAAAACGAGGTCCTCCTGCTCGATGCCGCCTGCCCGCATGCTGTTGGCGAGCTCGGTGAGCACGACATAATGCTGAGCGTCATCATCTCGCAGCCAATGCTGCGCCGTAGCCTGGAGCAAAGCCTTTCGCCCACAAGCGCGGTCTCGCGGTTCCTGCTCAACGCCCTCACGGACGAAACCGACCACCGCGGACACGTGCATTTCCATACGGGCGGCAGCCGTCGCGTGCGCCGCTACATGCAGGAGATGCTGCGCGAGCGTCTGGACCCCACGCCAGCGAGCCCCCAGATTGTCTCGAGGCTGTTTGAGCTGCTGTTGGTCGAGCTCATGCAAAGCTACGAGGCCGGTCTTCTGCGATCGGACGCGCCCGCGCTGCCATCGGCGCAGGTCGCGGCTGCTATGGGCTATATCGAGCGTCACGCCTGCGATTGCGCGCTCGACGACCTCGCCCGCCATCTGCACCTGAGCCCCAACTACGCAAGCGCCCTACTCAAGCGTCAGACAGGCCGCACATTCATGCAGCTCGTGCAGGAGGGCCGCCTGGCGCGCGCAGCGGCACTGCTCGACGCCGGTGCCACGGCAGAGGCGGCTGCGCGCGAGGCGGGCTATGCCAACATGAGCTTCTTCTACAAAAAGTTTGCCGAGCGCTATGGCTGCACGCCGGCTGCCTATCGTCAGCGTTTTCCCAGATAAAACCGACCAAAATAAACCTGTCCCTTTTTGGCAGGTATCAGGAAGTGTCAGGGGCGGGGTAGCGGCAGGCAGCGGGCGCGAAAAGAAGTGTCGGGTTTGGCACCCCCGCTCCCGCATGCCCCGCGCGTGGGCGATACTCGGCTTATCGACCCACGATGCAAAGGAGATGCTCATGGCAAACATCAAGTTCCCCGAGGGTTTCTATTGGGGTGGCGCTACCGCCGCCAACCAGTTTGAGGGCGCTTGGAACGTGGACGGCCGCGGCGCTTCCGTCGACGACCACTTCCTGGGCGGCAGCTACAAGGAGCCGCGTCAGATCACGATCGACATCGACCCCAACCGCTTCTACCCCAACCATGACGGCATCGATTTCTACCATCACTACGAGGAGGACATCGCGCTGTTCGCCGAGATGGGCTTCAACATGTTCCGCATGTCCATCTCTTGGAGCCGAATCTTCCCCAACGGCGACGACGCCGAGCCCAACGAGGCCGGCCTCGCCTTTTACGATCGCGTCTTCGACTGCCTGCGCGCTCACAATATCGAGCCGCTCGTGACGCTCTCGCACTACGAGATGCCCTATCACCTGGTCGAGAAGTACAACGGCTGGGCGAGCCGCGAGCTCATCGGCTTCTTTGAGAAGTATTGCCAGACCGTCTTCGACCGCTATCAGGACAAGGTCAAGTTCTGGCTCACCTTCAACGAGATCAACTGCGGCACTATGGACATGGGCGCCATGATGGAGACCGGTCTGATCCAGGGCTTCGAGGGCCCGGCGAGCGCCATCAAGACCACCGCTCAGCAGCGCTACCAGGCCCTGCACCATCAGTTTGTGGCCAGCGGCCGCGTCATGCGCTACGCTCACGAGCACTACCCGCAGTTCAAGATGGGCAACATGGACTGCTTCATCCTCTCCTACGCCGCTACGTGCGATCCGGTCGACGTGTTCGCCACGCAGCAGC
>URVZ01000140.1 GCA_900551365.1 uncultured Collinsella sp. | reverse complement strand
CGGGGTTTTGCTCGGCAATGTCGAGTGCATCGAGCGGGGAGTACACAATGCGAATGTCACGCCCTGCCGCCTTTTGTGCAGCGAGCGAGGTGGACGATCCGGGCACGCGCATCATGTCGCCAAAGGTGGTGATGATGGCGCCGTCTATGTTGGCGAGCGCGATTGCGTGGTCGATGTCGCGGTTGGCGGTGACGCAGACGGGGCAGCCCGGGCCGCTCAGCAGCTTGAGCCCGGCCGGCATAATGGAGCGAAAGCCATAGCGCCCGATGCTCACGGTATGCGTGCCGCAGACTTCCATAAGGTTGATGGCGCGGTCGCCGACAAGCTCATGAATGCGCTCGATGAGCTCGCGAGCCAGCTTGGAATCGCGAAATGCCGAAAAGTCGATACCGGAGCGCGCCGGCTGTCCCGCCGCCACTAGTATGCCTCGGCCGGGTTGGTGGCGAGCTGGTCCTCTTCGACCAGCTCGGTCATGGCGTTGACCAGCTCGAGCGTCTCCTGGGCTTCCTGCTCGTCGACAATCTGGATGCCAAAGCCGGCGTGTACGAGAACATAGTCGCCTACTTGTGCCGTCGGCACAAGTCGCAGCGACACGGGGCGCTCGATGCCCATCATGTCGACGGTCGCCTTTAGGCCGTCGTCGCGTTTGACCACTTTACCGGGAACGGCAAGGCACATAATGTTCCCCTTTTATACGCTTTGCGCTGGATAGGCGCTTAATAATCCATCAGTTGATGGTAGCGCTCGCGGGGGTTGCGGGCAAACGCGTTACACCTGTGAGACGGCGGCGCATGGGCTAGCCAAACTGCCTACTGCGGTATGACCTGCGCGAGCCGAGCGCGGGCGACCGCCGCCTGGCCGTAGGCGATGCAGCCGTCGTTGACGGGCACGGTGCAGGGAACCAAGACGGCAAGACCGGCGTCTTTGAGCTCGCGCGTGAGGAGCCGAAGCAAAAGTCGGTTCATGAATACGCCGCCCGAGAGTGCGACGGTGTCGATGCCCTCGCGGGCGCAGATCTCGCTTGCGATACGTGCCGATGCGCGTGCAATGACGATATGGAAGCCGAGTGCGAGCCTGTCGGTTGGCGCGTCGGCCTCGATTCCACTCAAAAGCGCCTCAAAAAGCGGTTTGGGATCCAAAATGAGGGGGTTGTCCGAGGCCGCCTGGACGGTTAGTTCAGATACGTATTTTTGTGATGGGCTCTGGGTGGCAAAAGCCGTCTGCGATGATCCCAAATGGGTTGATTTGGGGTGTTCGGCAGACATATTTGCCGCAAATAGGGTGTCTGGAGAGCCTTTTTTGGCCAAATCTGAGGCAAAAATGCGGGATAGGGGGTCAGTAGTTAATACATATCTGAACAAACTGTCCAGCGATGTTGAGACGGATGCGGATACGCCAGCCTGATTGCCAGTGAAATGGCTGTTTTCGTCGCTAAAAGCGCGCCAAGCGGCGGCCTCGAGCTCGATGGCGGGTTCGCCCTCGTAGGTTGCAGTGCCGCAGATGTCCAAGATCGCCGCCGCGGCGTCAAACAGACGGCCCATACTGCTCGTTCGCGGGCTGTTGATGTTCCGCTTGATCATCATGGTCGTGATACTGCGCGTCTGCTCATCGAGGCCGCCCAGGAGTCCCGCGGCACCCGGATGTTCGAGTAGATCGAGCTCGCTCAGCAGGGCAAAGGCGTTGCGTCGGGCGTCGCGCACAGATGCGGCGCCACCGGGGAGTGCCCAGGTACGCAGGTGCGCGGTGCGCTCAAAATCGGCGAGGCCGGCGACAAGAAACTCACCGCCCCAAATGGTTCCGTCGGTGCCAGCGCCCGTTCCATCGAAGGCGATGCCAAGTACGCGCGCATTGGGTGCAAGCTGTCCTGTGGCGATAGCCTCAGCCATCACGCTCGCGATATGCGCATGATGGTGCTGGACTTCGATAAGCGGCAGATTGCGCTCGCGCGCCTGTTCGCGTGCCCACTGACTCGATAGGTAGCTGGGGTGCAAGTCGCAGGCCAGCGCGGCGGGCGCTAGGTCAAAAAGGTCTTCCAGTCGCGTGCGTGCCGCATTCCACGCATCGAAAGTCGCACCGTTTTCGACATCGCCGATATGCTGCGACACAAAACAGGCCGACGTTCCATTCGCGTCTTCGCGCGTGAGTGCGATCGTGGCCTTTTGCTGCGGGCCGCAGGCGAGCACACAGGGCGCGGCGCTGGCGAGTGCCGGCAGCGGCAACGGCTGCGGGGCGTACCCGCGAGCGCGGCGCACGGGCATAACGACCCCGTCGACCACACGTACCACGGAGTCGTCGTAGCGCGAGAGGATCGCGCGGTCATTGCCGAGCAGCGCGTCGGCGATGCCGGCGGCAACGAGATGCTCCCAGGCAAGATCGTCATCGGTCTCGATGGGCTCTTCGCTCAAGTTTCCGCTGGTCATAACCAGCGCGTGCATGCCATGCGTTTCTGCCGCGGCAAGCAGCAGATGCTGAAGCGGGGTATAGGGGAGCATAACGCCGAGCTCGGGCAGGTCGCGCGCGACGGACGGTGCGAGCGCGAGGGCGTCGGGAGAATCACCGCTCTCGCAAACAGCACGTCGGCGCAGCAGCACAATGGGGCGAATGCTGCCGGCCAGCAAGCCGCGCTCAACGTCGCTGATATGGCACAGGCGTTCAGCGTCGGCAAGGCTGCGCACCATAACGGCAAGTGGCTTGTTGCTGCGGCGTTTACGGCGGCGAAGCTCGGCTACCGCCTGCTCGTTGGAGGCGTCACAGGATAGATGGAATCCGCCCAGGCCCTTGATGGCGACGATGCCACCAAGGGCCAGCAGCTCAACGCAGCGGTCGATAATGGCGTCGCTGGTCTCGCGCGTGGTGCCGACGGCCAGCGGCGCGGCGGCTTCGCCCGGCTCATCGCCCACGCTCGCTTCGCGCCACATGATATGCGGCCCGCAATTAAAGCAGGCATCGGGCTGCGCGTGAAAGCGACGGTCGAGCGGATTGGCATACTCCGCGGCACACTCAGGGCACATGGGAAAACGGTCCATCGAGGTAGCCGCTCGGTCATAAGGCAGCGATCGGATGATGGTAAAGCGTGGGCCGCAGTTAG
>URVZ01000139.1 GCA_900551365.1 uncultured Collinsella sp. | reverse complement strand
GAACTCGTCAAAGAAGTGCGGGTCAGCCTGAGCCTCGGCGTCGGCCTTATTGCAGGCATCGATCTTGGCGATCAGGGCATCGTGCTCGGGGGTCTTCTCGTAGGGCTCCTCCAGGAAGGCAAGCATGATATCGGCCATCAGGAACTCGCCGGTGATCTTGCCGCCAAAGCCCACGATGTTGGCGTTGAGCTCGCGACGGGCATACAGGGCAGAGGTCATGTCGCGAACCAGGGCGCAGCGGGCGCCGGGAACCTTGTTGACGGCGTTGGTGATGCCGATGCCGGTGCCGCACAGGGCCACGCCAAAGTCGGCCTTGCCGCTGGCGACAGCCTCGCCCACGGCCTTACCGTAGATGGGATAGTGCGTACGGGTGTGGCTGTAGGTGCCGCAGTCGAGCACCTTGTAGCCAGCCTGCTCCAGGCGGTCGGCCAGATAGATCTTCTCGTCCGTAACGATATGGTCGCAACCGATTGCGATGGTCTTCTTCATCAGAACGTCCTTTCGTCTGAATTCACAAGTTGAGGTAGAAGTTCGAGTTCTCGGTGGCTCTCGTTAGGCCATCTTGTTGAGCATGTCGACACGGATCTGGTGACGGCCGCCGGCGTACTGGGCACGCAGGAACTCGCGGGCGATCTTCTTGGCGACCTCGGTGCCCACAACGCCCGGGCCCATGGTGACCATGCGCGAGCCGTTGTGCTCGCGGGTCATGTAGGCGGAACGCTCGTCGGAAATGTTGGCGACGACCATGCCCTTGATCTTGACGGCGGCCATATAGGAGCCGACGCCGTACTTATCGAATGCGAAGCCCTGGGAATCCTTGTGCTCCAGCAGGTCCTTGGCAACGGCGGTCGCGGAATCGACAAAGTCCGCAGCAGGGGTCTCGGAATAGTCGACGACCTCGTGACCGTCGGCGATGAGCATCTCCTTGATGGACTCCTTCATCGACATACCGTCGGCATCGGAAGCGATTACAACCCTCATGACATCCTCCTTGAGAGATACGCAGGTGCGTAGTTTCTGTTTGGAAGTGTTGAATCGCGCTCAGGTCCGGGCATCTGAATGTGCGGTTCTTCACTGTTCATGTTTATTTGAACACATTCGAACATCGAGTGCAACCATTATTTGTTTAACTTTGTTCTTTTTTGAACAAATACCGTTCACGGATGATTGCCGACCGTTTGAGCCCGGCGCAGACGTAGCGACCATGTGTTCGACAAACAAAAGGGCGGCCGAGAACGTGTCTCGGCCGCCCTTCGGCGGTATTCCCCGGTATATACAGCTGTTTTAGCTACTCGGACTGCCCACCCTTTTTGGCGTGCTTGGACGGAGCACTCAGAAAGCGGCCCGTCAAATAGTTCGCCGGGCCGGAAATATCGATCCCCAGCAGTACGTGTCCCAGCCACAGGAACGCCACGAGCACCAGCAGCGGGATAACGCACGAAGTCACGATCATCACGATGACGCCTTCGATGAGGTCGGTCACCTGCTGCACGATCTCGTCGGTCATCTGCTTGGCACCACTGGTTACCGACGTAACAAGGCTCGATGCCCCATCGGTCAACTGCTCGAGCACGTTTTTGGACTCCGTGGCCTCAGATTATTTCTTGTTCGATTTTGAGCTGGTCTCGGCTGACTTGTCCGTGGTATCGGTCTTTTCCGCAGCGTCCGCAGCCTTTTGCTCAGCTTGCTCAATACTTACGCGATACGTTTCATCGACCTTCTGCGACACCCATACGCTCGCGGGCACCAACGCCATGCCGATCACGGCAACCACCAGCACGCGTGTCGCCACACGGCGCAGGACAGCGCTCGTGCTCCAGCGCCCGTGAATGCCAAGCGACGCTGCAAAGAGCACCAGCGCAAACGGAATCAGGATACCCAGACCAACCAACCACAAAATGGTTAGCAGGTATTTCTCGAGATAGAGCACGGCAAGTACGATGCCCAAGTTTCCCGAAAGCTGTGCGAGTTGTTCGGCGACCGGCGTTCCCGTATCACCCGGCAGCGCGGTAATGCCCGCAGACAGCGCCACGCACGAGGTCGTGAGCGCCAGTACGTTACCCTTCTTTTGGTCGATGACCTCGATGGTGGAGTCCCAAGTTTTGGTATCGGCGAAATGCGGACGAGCTACAAAGCCCGACAGCAGCGCCAGGACCACGAGCGCAACGATAAAGCCAATCTGCAGCTTTTTGTTTGCGCACACGACATCGGACAGACTGGGCTGCAGCTCGGTTACCGCCGTGTGCTCGGTTATCTGGACAGGACGCCCATGAGCCATCTCGTGCGCATCTTTCTTTTGAATCAATCCGTTGTCCGGCATTTGGATACCTCCTCATTCCGGCCTGTATTGCGGATGGAAGTATACCCACCGAGCAAAAATCGAACGGGAGGACGAACGGAGCGCACCAAGACTGTCCCCAATGACCAGTCGTTTAAGAACGTCCCCAATGACTATCTCGGGATGAGTTGCGGTGGAATAGGGATTGTTTTGCGCCCGCCGGCCCCTATTCAGTCCCTATTTCACCGCAACTTGGAGGAGGACAGAAAAAGCCCTGTCGCGGGTGCGGCAGGGCTTTTGGAAGGGAACTTGGTTGTGAGGGCTCGTTAGGCGAGCTTGGCCTCGAGCTCGGCGATGCGCTTGTAGGCATCGATGGTAAAGCGGGCCTGCTTCTCCAGGATCATAGTGGTCATGAGAGTATCCTGAGCATGGGCCATGATGAAGGTCATCTCCATCTCGCCACCGCCGGCCTCCTGCGAAAGCAGCTTGGTCTGCGTGTCGTGGGCACCGATGAGCGCATCGCTGGCATCCTTGTGCAGCTGCTCGGCCTTCTCAAAGTCACCCTCGCGAGCAGCATCGAGCGCTGCAAGCAGATCGGTCTGGGCGTCACCTGCGTATGCGACAATCTCGAATCCAACCATCGAGATTTCTTCTTTGGTTGCCATATTGCGTTCCTTTCACATATGAACCAATGGAGAGCATCGCGTCCGGGCATACGCGCTGCGTTCTGTATGGCAGAAACATTAACATTCAAACAAAAAAGAACAGCGCAAAACGTAATTTCAAGCTATGAACGGTCACTTTTCGCCCGTGAACGG
>URVZ01000138.1 GCA_900551365.1 uncultured Collinsella sp. | reverse complement strand
GGAAGATGACGAGCGGTAAAGACATCGTCGTCAACCGCGCCAAGCTGGGCCGCGAAGGCTGCAAGGACGTCATCGCCGCAGCCTACCGCTACAAAGTAGCTCAGCTCGAAGGCTAACCGATCAAAAACCACCACAAAGGGGACAGTGCATCTTTGTGGTGGTTTTTGTTTTAGGTAGAGAAAGTCAACTGGTTCTGCCGGGGCCGATCGCTCAAAGAACTCAAGGATGCTCAAAAAGCTCAAAGATACTCAAATCAATTATAGATAGTAGGGGCATAATTAAGTTATATGAGTTAAAGGGAGGCTTTATGGCGGCACCGACGGCGTACAGGCAGGCAAATCCATTCACGCCGATGTTCGGACGTGTACCGGCGTATATGGCCGGCCGTGAGCAAATCATTGATGATATGGTGCTGGCGTTTGAAAATGACGACTCCGATCCCAATCTTTGCTCGGTTTTCTATGGTGCGCGTGGTACAGGTAAAACGGCGCTTTTGGCATATCTGTCGTACCGCGCCCAGCAAGAGGGCTGGATTACAGCAAATGTGACGGCCTCGGAGGGGATGCTCGAAGACATTTTGCAGCGCCTCAACGAATCAGCCGCCCATCTGATCGAAAAGCCCGCTTCTAGGCGTGTGAACAGTGTCGGCATTGCCCCCGTAGGAAGCATGAGCTGGGAAAACATCGATGTTGAATTTGAGGGCGCTAACTGGCGTACTAAGATGAACGCTTTGTTTGCTCAGCTTGAAGCGACTGACACCGGGGTGCTTATCGCCGTTGACGAAGTGGATGCATCGTTTGCGCAAATGACGGAGCTTGTTACTACCTACCAGCACTTTGTAAGCGAGAATAAAAAGGTAGCTTTGCTTATGGCGGGGCTGCCGTTTCGCGTGCTGGCGCTGCTGACGGGGAAATCGACATCGTTTCTTCGTCGCGCGGCTCAACATTCGCTGGGATCAATTTCACCGACTGAGGTAAAAGAAGCGTTTCGACTAACGATTGAGGACGGCGGCAAGACGATTTCTGATGAGGCGATCGACCTCGCTGCCAAGGCGATCGATGGCTTTCCATTTATGTTCCAGTTGGTGGGGTATCGGGCATGGAATGCTTCGCGCCAAGCCTCCGAGGTTTCTATTGAGGATGTCGAACGAGGCGCGAAACTTGCGCAAGAGGAGCTGGAATCGCGAGTTTTCGCTTCAACAGCGGCGGAACTTTCACGAGGGGACCTTGAATTTCTTCGTGCAATGAATCCGGTTGGGACGACGACCAGGCAAGAGCTGGCAGCGAGGCTTAAGAAGAGTTCCGGTTCGATTTCAACGTATAAAAAGCGTCTGGTAGAGGCTGGGGTAATTGAAGAGCCTCTACAAGGACGTTTTGAGTTTGCATTGCCAGGCTTTGGCCGATATGTCGCATCGCTTTACTAGAGGGTCGTTGCTGCGAAGGATCGCTTCGTGTCCCTTTACTGTCTCGATCTGTAACAATAAGCCTGCTTTTAGGGGCCTATCTGTTACAGACTGAGACAAACTGGCAGAGTGGCCTTCTGCTCCGCTCAAACCACCGCAAAGGGGGCCTTTGTGGTGGTTTTTGTTTTAGGCCGAGGGGAAGGCCTTGGTGAGACCAGCGCGCGTTTGCGTGTCGGTCTTTTGGTAGATGGAGCTCAGGTGACGCTGGACCATGCGCATCGAGATGCCGAGCTCCTCGGCAATCTGCTTGAGCGGGCGCTCGTCTTGGGTTACAGCTATGAGCACGTCGACTTCGCGCGGGGTGAGAGCGTGGTTGGCGATGAAGGCCTGGCGCTGCTCCTCGACGGTGGGCGCGGCGAGCACTTCTTCTGCCAGCTGCTCGCGCTCGCGCTCCTGCTCGGTTTGGGGTAGGCGGAACAGGCCGGCTGCCACGAATGCCGCGCAGGCGGCGACGAGCAAAACGAGCGCACCGATCATGATGAGGGCAACGTTGCCCGAGGTCACAAGGGCAAGCGAGATGCCCGATGTAGTGAATGCGCATGCATTGTTGGCGGCGCGTCCCATGCCGGCCCAGAGAGCGGGCGCATGCATGTGCGGTGCCAGCTGTGTAAAGGTGGCGGTAAAGAACGTGACAAAAAAGCCCGAGCTCAGGTAAAAGACGACAAGGCCCAGGTTGGGATCGGCACCGGCCTCGACGGCCAGGATGGAAATGGTCGAGAGCACGGCAATGCCGAGCATGACAAGCCCCATGTATCGGCGCTCGGCAAGATCAAAGATAAGACCGGCGGCAAGGCCGCTTGCCGCCAAAAAGAGGCGCGGCCAGGTCTGCACGGCAATGGTGCCGTGGGCGTTGGAGAGTGTGACCACGTTGTCGAGGGTCGAGAACAAGCAGGCAAGAATCATGACGAGCGCGATGCTCCAGCATGCCTGTTTGGCGAGGGCATGAGAGGGCTCAACAAAGGGATTGATGGCGGGGCTGGAGCTCTCGGCAGCTTTTTGGGGAACGACGCTGAGGGCGGATATGGCGATAGTCGCTGCGCCAAGGACGATGAGCTCTGCGATACCGCCGCAATTGAGCAGGTTGACGGCGAACTGCATCAGGATGCCCGCGGCATAGGCCGCTCCCGCACCGGTGGCGAGCTTGGGATCATCCTGAAATGCCAACGAAAAGGCGTGGTGAGTGGCGGCGCCCAGCAGGCCGAGTCCAAAGAACGCCACGCACCCCAGAATCTCGAGGGCAAGCGGGCCCGTGGGGGACTGGATCTGGGTCAATCCCAGGATGGCGACGGGAACAGCGGCGTTGGCGGCTGCCAATGAGTGGCCTTTGCGCTGTGCGAGCCCGAGCAGCGGCGCATATCCGATAAAGCCGAGTACACTCGCGCCCAGAATAAAGCCCTGTGCGATCACAACGCGTTCGGCACCGGCGAGCAGCCCGACGTTGACGTCGAAGCGAAACTCGGCGGCAAGGAAGGCGAAGGTAAACAGTGCGAGTGCCAGAAGCGCGTTGATTTTAGGCTTGCTCAGATTCAAGGACAGTCCTTTGGGTGGACGGAATAGTCGTGTCCTCGATTGTAGCGTCCCTGGGACGCGTGTGACGACAACGAAATCATATTGAATTAAACCGCAGGTAGAGGCCTAGGTTCGCATCTACGAACCTAGGCATATGGAGTCATTTGGC
>URVZ01000137.1 GCA_900551365.1 uncultured Collinsella sp. | reverse complement strand
ATGCCGTGAATGAGAGGGTGGGCTGCGTGTCGTCTGCATTCGCGGCGGCGCAGCCCAGACATATACCGCCTCCTTTCTCAAAAAACGTACCGTCGAAGGCGACCTTCGCTCCGTTCGCCGAGTCATCGACCGAAGCGATGTCGATGCGCAGCTCTAAATTGCATGGATCGCCATCTGCATCGAGCACAACCGAGCGCCACGTGCAGACGGCGCACCCCGCCTGGGAGCCGTTTGCCTTGTTCGAACGATCGATATCCACGACTATCGAGCCGTCCGTATTACGACGAAGGCATCCCGAGGTTGAGATTGCGGCCTGTGCGATCGAAAAACGCTTGCACGCAATGGCGCTCGACGGATTTGGTGCGGAGCTTAGGGCCGCTGGTAAGGAGTCTGCCATGACAGGAGTCGCCCAAGCGGCGACAGGCGTTCCGGTTGCGAGCGCGCCGCAGAGTGCGACGACGGGCAAAAGGTTCTTCGATGCCATGGGGTCTCCTTAGCTAATTTAGTGCGGCCTGTTCATGTTTTGTTTCTGGCTGTGTTTGATGTGCAGACCGAGGCCGGCGGTTCCCGCGCCTGCTGCTGCGGCGCCTGCTGCCAAGAGCCATCGTTTGTCGCCTGTCTGCGCCAACGGTTCCTCGCGGTCGCTGCGGTCGAGCTCCGAGAGGTCGACCGTCACTTGCGTGGCGGCCTGCGCCTGTTCTTGCTGGGCAAAGGCCATGGCTGGCCCAAACGCTAGGATGCTGACGGCGGCGGCCAGGGCGACGGCCTTATGCCGTGTGCGCACCGGGCTCGACCGTCCAGGTGATCGTTGCAACCTGATCGCCTTCGCCGGTTACGCGGAAGATGTCGCGCGTGACGCGGGCGACGTTTCCGCTTGTCTTGAGCTTAATTTTGTCCGTGCCACCGGCAATGCCCTGGTAGCCCATGTCGAAGGCTGCATTCTTGGAAAGATCGAGGCCCGTTCCCTGCATTGCGGCGCTGGCGTTCTGGAGCGCGCCGTCGGGGCCGACCTTAAAGTCGATGGAGTTCTGTGCGGTTCCGGCTTTGGCGTCGGCAGCAATGGTCCAGGTGTTCATGGCGTCGATCTTCATGTTGGTGACATGGATGCCGTAGGCCGAATGATTGTCGATGGTGGTCGCGTCTTCTGAGGGGCCCTGAAGCGTGCCGTCGGCCTTGGCGACGAAGGGAATAACCGTCGGAACTTTGAACTCAACGTTGTCGATCTCGGTCCTGACCATTACTTTCGTGGTTCCAACGCGCCCGGCCGCCATAGCTGGCGTCGGGGCGGCGCCCATTGCGAGCGCGAGCGCGAGCCCCGCGCCCACGACGAGCGCTCTGGCTCCGTTCATGTTCCTGGTGATGTCCATGGTCGTTCCTTTCTATTCGCCGCGGGCCGTCCCCGCGATGATTGGACGAATGCTGGTGAATTGCGTGCGGTGCCGCGTCGGCCGGAAAAGCTAGTTCTCGGCTTGCTCAACCCGCACCTTGACACGTGTCGGATTGCCGTGGCTGTCGAGGGTCTTGGCATCGAGTGCCTGGATCTCGATGTACGCCTCGCCTTCTTTGATGTCGCCGGCGGGGCACGTTTCGATTGTCTTGCCGGTCTCGACCACACCGGATTCGTACATGGTCTCGTCGTTTTGGATGACGCGGAATCGCTGGGGAAATTTATTGTCTTGGACGTTTTGCACGTTGACGCGCAGCTTGCCGTCCTCCTGCAGCTGAGCGACCGGTGCGACCGAAATCGTCATCATGTTGTCGCGGACTATGGCGTCGAGCTCATCTTGGATTTCCTGACGCGTTTTGCCCTCGGCCGTCGTAACCGAAGCGCCCGCCTCGGGTACGGGCTGCGACTGCCAAGCGTATAGTCCTACGGCGACAAGGGCGCAGACGATGGCCAAGCAGGCAACGATGAGCTTCTTGCGACGACCCAGGCCTGCAAAGTGGGGTGGCTTCTTCGCGCTCATGCGGCATCCTTGGCGGTATAGATGCGCGCAAAGGTGGACGGGTTCGCTCCAAAGAGCATGTGAAGCATCAGGCGGCGTGAGTAGACAAGCTCGTCGAAGTCGGGAGGGAGCTCGATGTCGTGGATATGCGCGATGCGGTGGGCGAGCGCCGAGAACGACTCGGGGTCGCAGATCACATCGGTGGTAACGTGGTAGACCGTCGTATCGGGGAATGCCTCTTCGTCGAAAGGCAGGAGATGGGGATCGTCGTCGACTTCGATGGCGATGCCGTACTGGGGCCAGTAATATGCCATGGGAACCTCCCTGCTTCTGGGGCCAAAACTTCTGTCGGTTTTGGCTGTCGATGCCGACCGTATCAGCCGTTACTTGACCAATTGCTGACCAAATGCTTGACGGATTGGCGTCTCCGCAGGTAAAAGGCGGCAAAAAATACTCCAACTTTTTTCGAGCGGCAATCGCGCGGTCAGTGACGGCGGGGCCATATGTGTTAAAAGCATCGTCTGCCGAGGAAATCCAGCCGCTCGCCGAATTGCACGAACGTAAAAATCGCCAATTATGGAGACGGTCTCGAACACGTCGACGAAACGATGCGGTAACATCTCCCTGCAAACACTGTAGTTAGCTAAAGGGGGAGTTCGCGTGTCTGTAACCATCAAACCCTTCACCGACGAGTTCGAAGAGTATGGCCGCGATGAATCTCGCGCATCGGGCGAAGCATCGAGCATCTCGTTTCCGACAACGGAAGACGAGGTCCGTGCCATTTTGGAAAAGCTCCATGCCGAGCGTGTCCCGGTAACGGTTCAGGGCGCCCGAACCGGCCTTGCCGCCGGTGCCGTGCCCCACGGCGGGCATATCCTCAATACTTCCCGTATGAATCGCTACTTGGGCCTTCGCCGCGATGAACAAGGCCAATTTTTGCTGCGCGTGGAGCCGGGCGTTGTGCTCTCGGAGCTGCGCAAGCAGCTGAGCAAGAAGGTGCTGCCGACCGCTGGTTGGGACCAGGCATCGCTTAAGGCCTACGATGAGTTTCAAGAGGCCCCCGAGCAGTTCTTTCCCACCGATCCCACCGAGGCGTCTGCCTGTCTGGGCGGCATGGCGGCATGTAACGCCTCCGGTGCCCGCAGCTACGCCTACGGCCCCATGCGCCCGCATATCACGGGACTCCACGTCGCGCTGGCTGATGGCGATTTGCTTGAGCTTCAGCGCGGCGAGGCTTTTGCCCAGGGCCGCCACCTGTCGCTCGTGACGG
>URVZ01000136.1 GCA_900551365.1 uncultured Collinsella sp. | reverse complement strand
GCGTATACGCAAAGCTTGGCATCGGCACACGCGCCGAGCTGGTCGCGCATATGTTGCGTTAGCGACCGGGCTGCCAAGCACATCGAACGCGTTCCGGAACCCGGCGCTTCGCTCGATCAAATTGGAGATTTTGGCCATCGAACGGCACCACCGCCACGGGGCACCTTCTCGCAAAGACAGCAACGCTCCCCTTACGGCAGCCGCTGCAGCACTCGCCGCGGCAGGCGCCGGCCTCGTCGCCTACAGCACCCGCCGCACGGCGCTCGAAACCGACACCGCCAATGAGGTCAATTCGGATAGGCCTCGCTAGCTTCTAGTTACTTTTGTGAGAGACGCCGACTCGGCTCATCGAATATCAAAATGGGCTGGCCCGATAACTCGGAGCCAGCCCTGAGTCGCCTGACATGGGAATCACAGCGCTACTTGAGCTTTAGCGCCTCCATCATGGGCACGGCGGCGTCCCAGTCAATCTTCCAGCCGATCGACACACGGACGGTCTCGCCCGTCGCGGGAGCCGTCGCAAACAGCGTATGACCGTTGTCGGGACCGGTAAAGCGCAGCCACGTTATGCCGTTGTACTCGACCTGGTCGGTTGTCGTCTCCTTGTCTTCGTAGACCTGCTCCAGGCTCGCAACTTCTTCCTCCGGCGAGCGCGGGAAGATGCTGATGTTCAGGCGTCCTCCAGTCTCGTCGTGGAAGAAGTTTGCCTTTTCGTGCTCTTCGTTGGACGAATCCAGCGTGTACCCATCGGCGGCCTCGATACTGTACGATGCGCAGTCGATGCCCGTTAAATCTGCCTTCTCGCCAGAATCGGCCACGCCGCCGGCCGCCTTGAACTCCTTGGTCTCACATCCCGTGGTGTCAAAGTGCATGGCCTCATGATTCTTGGCGGGGGCGTAAGCGTCTACGAACTCGACAGTGATGGGCCCGTAGTACGCCGTCTTGGGCGCCCAGAAATACACGTACTCAACGGTCTCGCCCGGGCCGATATCTGGCCTCTCGGAAAGGTCAATTCCCTTGTGCAGATCATCGGGAGCCTCGCTTGCGACGTAGTCGAGCACGGCCGCCTTGCCGGAAGTAAACAACGGGTCACCCGCCTCAAGATCGCCCTGGGCAGCATGCACGTTAAAGGAACTGAACGTCCTGTTCTTTGTGTTGTTGTTGGTAATCTTGATGTGCAGGTAAAAGCCGTCCTGCAGCTTGGCATCGCCGCGATAGAACGTACCGTGAGCCACCGACTCATAGGTAATGCCTGCCACCTCGACCGTCTGCGACTCATAGGCCTTGGCCTTCTTGGACTTCTCCTGCACGGGTGCGCTCCCGCCCGAGCTGCCAGCCGAACCGCTCGGCGCGCTACTGCCGCAGCCTGCCACCGTACACGCCAACACAGCCGAAAGCGTCACGGTGGGAATTCCTAACAGCAGCTTCTTCGTCATGGGCTTCATCATCCTCACCGCTTCTTTCGGCTTGCAGCTCATCCGTTGCCCGAGTCCCAAGTCGACTCCGTGGCATCGGCTTCCACTATGAGCGTATGGCAAGAAGCAGCGCCGGCGAAGTGACCCGTGGCCCAACTAGCAACCGCCCAGCATCCCCTATGGACCAAAAAGACTTGTATACGCACGCCCTCGGCCCATAAAATGAGACGCCTGTCCCAATGTTCGATTTGAGCCATCCACGCGGCACTTTTCGACAAACGTATCCAGCCGCAAACAAAATGAAGCGGGCTCATCCGTCTTCAAACTTACTCGGGCAGAAACGAGTAAGTGGAATTCATCGGTAAGGAGCGTGGGCTCACCCGCATTATTAAGAAGACCCTCAAGGCGCCCGAGCAGCGCAATGATTTAGATAGGCGTCCACCGCCCGCTATTCGACATCCGACCCCTCCCCCATCAGCCATCGGGCGATGTCGACCACCTTAATCCCCTCATAATCAACAGCCTCATGCTTTGTACGCGCAATGACCATCTTGGGATACGCATCACGTATCGCAAGCAGAGGCGCCACTTCGCGCTCAAAGGTCTCCTGACGCGAAATGTCATCGCTAACTTGGATATACACACGTTCATCGCGACGAATTGCCACAAAGTCGATTTCCTTCTTATAAAGCACCCCGACATAGATTTCCCAACCGCGTCTTAGGAGCTCTAAAGCGACCATATTTTCATATACATGCCCGAAGTCGAGTTTTTTAGTGCCCAGTTTTGCATATCTGATTGCATGATCCGATAAATAGTATTTATCACCCGAAGTGAGGTACTTTTTACCGCCTACGTCATAGCGGCGAACTCGATAGAACGCGAAGGCCTGGCATAAATATCCAAGGTACTGGGCGAGCGTTGCCACGGAAACGCGCGTGCCGGCAGCGTCCAGCGCGGCCGCAATTCCGCTAACAGAAGATATGTTACCGATATTGTCCATTAGGAAATCGCATGCACGTTCTAGTTGCACCTTGTTACGAACCCCATGCTTTTCTTCCACATCACGCAAAACCAAGACATCTAGCACGTTCGCAATATATCGATAGCGAGCTCGCTCGCTAGGATACAAATAAGAGCCAGGCATTCCGCCCTCTCTTAAATAGCGGTCAAGCGCTTCGTCTGGGTTATGAATTTCGTGATACGTCGAAAACTCAAGCAAGGAAAACGGGAATACTTCGACCTCATATGTCCGCCCGCGAAAAAGCGTCGCCAAGTCACTCGAAAGCAAGAAAGCATTGGAGCCAGTAACGTAGATATCGTATTTACCCGATGCATGAAGGCTATTGACCGCTTTTTCGAACCCAACGCAAGTTTGTACCTCATCGATCATCACGATGTTATCGAGGCCCTCGCAATAGCTTTCCTCAACGTAGCGATGCAATGCTCGAAAATCCGTTAGTTCCTCGAATTCGAGGAGATTGAAATTGATACGGATAATATTGGCATCGGGGTCGGCCTCACGAATGCGATCGGCAAGAGCTTCCAGTAGAACAGATTTGCCGCACCTACGAATGCCGGTAATCACCTTGATGTCCGGCGTTCCCTTAGCGCCAAGAAGCGCTTCCATATATTGAGGACGTTCGATAATCTTCATATCTTCACCGCTCTATTAAATAAAAGCTCTCCTGATTCGTTTTCATTTAGTATATATCTGATTCTGCTAAAGGAAATCAAATATTTATTGATTTGATTCAGCTATTTCTCCCAATAGCTTAACATCAGTCGATATATCACGAACGATTGTTCGATGGATTTCGTGTTGGTTGGAATCGTCTGTGGGCTGGGCTA
>URVZ01000135.1 GCA_900551365.1 uncultured Collinsella sp. | reverse complement strand
TCGGTTACGGCGCCATGATCGTCGAGTCCTTCGTCGGCATCCTTGCCATCATCGTTGCCGGCATCATGTTCTCCGATATGAACACCGCCGGTACCGGCGCCCTCAACGCCGGTGTCGCTTCCACCCCGTTCCAGATCTTCGCCGCTGGCATCTCCCGCGGTATGCAGGCCTTCGGTGTTGACGGCACGCTCGCTACCGTCTTCATGACCATGAATGTTTCCGCTCTGGCCCTGACCTCGCTCGACGCCGTCGCCCGCATCGCCCGCACCTCGTTCTCCGAGTTCTTTGCCCAGACCAACGACGCCCTGGCCATCGAGTCCAAGGCCGGCTACATGAAGGTCCTCGGCAACCCCTGGTTCGCCACGGTCGTCACCCTGCTTCCCGGTCTCGCCCTCGCTTTTGGTGGCTATGCCAACATCTGGCCGCTCTTTGGTGCTTCCAACCAGCTGCTCGGCGGCATGACCATGATCACCCTCGCCGTGTTCTGCAAGTGCACCGGCCGCAAGGGTTGGATGCTCTACGTGCCCGTCGTCTTCCTGCTCTGCTGCACCTTCACCTCGCTGGTCCAGAGCGCCATGGGCTGCATGACCGCCGTCCAGGCCTACGGTTTCTTCGGTACCATCCCGGCTACCGCCACCACGGCCGCCGTCTCCGTCGCCGCCACCAAGGGCCTGCAGCTCGTCTTTGCCGTCCTGCTGATGGTCCTGGGCCTCATCGTCGCCGTCAACTGCCTCAAGGAGTTCTTCGGCAAGGAGGCTGGCTCCATGCCTGATGAGGAGCCCGAGTGGTCCGATATGGGCAAGGCCGAGTACGGTCGCGCCGCTGCCGCCGAGGCTCCTGCCGACGCCGAGGCCGTCAAGGCCTAGTCGGTCGGACGGGTTGAATCTCTCATCCATATGACTCGGAAAGACCGGGTCCGCAACGACGCGGACTCGGTCTTTTTTTCATGCGAAAGCGGGTGACGCTCGAGTGTTCTCGCAGATGTTTTGCGTGGATAAGGGCGTGCGTTGTACCATATAGACGTATATGTGTACATATGAAAGGGGCCCCGTGGCCAAGACGGTATATTCCGATAACCAAAATAATGTCGATGCCCTGGCTGAACGTCTGAGCAGCCAGACGTCGCTTTCTGCCGAGCGTGCCAAGCTGGTTGCCTACGACCTGCTCTGCCGCAAGGCGCTCAAGATTAAGTCGAGTGCGCTGGCGCAGATTTTCCGCTCCGTCGATAAGGAATGTGACACCAAGGCGATGCGCGATGAGCTTATCGCGGCAAAGATCGTGACCAAGATCGAGGGTAGCGGCATTAACGGGCGCCCGGCGTTCTATACCATCAATGCCGAGATCCGCGATGTCCAGGAGCAGCCTGCCGAGTCCGTCGAAGATTTTGTCGTCGAGGATTCCGCTGACGTGCCTGCTGTGGAAGAAGTTGCTCCGCGTGAGCATGTCGATACCGATGAGTTGCTCGATGAGAACGTCGTGCGTGCCTTTACGGCCAAGGCAGGACGCGGCGGTTTTGGCGGGGGTGGCAAGCGCGATGCGCAGCGTCGCGCCCAGCAGGAGCGCTTCCGTCGCGCCGTTGCTCAAAAGGGTGAGACGGATGCTGAGGCTGTTGAGACCGAGGTTGCTGCCGAGTCGCAGAAGCCCGCGAGGGAGCAAAAGCCCGTGGAGGCCCAAGAGCCCAAGCGCCGTCGCGGTGCTCACTTTAAGGCTGCACAGCAGGATGCCGCGCGTGAGGCTGAAGAGTCTTCTGAGGTTGCAGACGATGTTGAGGAGTCTGCCAAGAAGGCTCCGGGTTCGTGTCGTCCCGGACGTGGTTTTGCGGGGCGCGCGTATCCCGTAAGGCGTCAGGAGAAGAGCGAGCCGGCTTCGACCACTCAGACCGAGAAGACCGAGCAAACCGAGAAAACCGTTGAGCCGGCGGCTCGCGAGCAGCAGCCTTCCGAGTCGCAGTCTGCGGCTGGCACCGAGGTCAAAGCTCAACAGTCCGCCGATAAGCAGGCGGGGGAGAGCGCCTCGAGCAAGCCCCGCCGCCGTCGTCACCGCGGCGGTCGTGGCTCAAATGCCGAGGCTGCGGCCGAGAAGGCAGCGACGCAAAGCAAGGATGCGAAGGCTGAGGCCCCGGCGGAGCAGCCCAAGCGCCAGCCGGCGAAGGGGGACAAGCCCGAACGTTCGCAAAAGAGCTCGTCCGCGCCAAAGCAAGAGCGCAAAGCTCAGGCAGATTCCAAGCGCAAATCCCAGGCTCAGCCCAAACCGACTGCAAACGTTGCGGCCGCCCAGCAGCCTGAGCCGCCCGCTCATGGCGAGGTTTCGGCGTTTGCTCTGGCACGTGTCCTGGGCAGGCAGCTGCTCAAGGTCGTTCCTACGCCAATGGCGCTCTCCAAGATTAAGGAGCAGCAGACTCAAATTGTTAAGGTCGAGGGCAAGGACGGCAAAAAGGCTCCGCAGCGCACTCAGCACAACGAGATGTCCAACCGCAAGATTGCCGAGGAAATTGCGATCATCCAGGCTTGGATTGAGCAGAATCGCGGTGCCGACACGCCGGTCGCTTCGCGTCGCCAGCGCGCCTACCAGATTTTTAACGATGAGAAGGCCTTTGACGGCAAGCACGGCGAGCGCCTGATTCGGCGTATGACCGAAAAAGGTATCAGCATGCAGGCGATTAAGGTCGCCCCCAACCGCCCCGTGCACTTTACGGGTTTCTTTACGCTGGGCGCCGACAAGCCGTTCATTATGGTCGAGAACCTAGACACCTATGACGAAATCGTCAAGCTCCTGCGCGGCCGCAAGCACGCCAAGCTTTTTGGCACCAAGGTGGGCGGCGTGATCTTTGGCGGTGGCTGCAAGGCGAGCGTTTCGCACGCACTGGATGATTATCTGGCCGAGATCGGCTATCGCTTTAACTATGTCTACTACGTGGGCGACATCGACCGAGAGGGTGCGCGCATTGTCGAGCAGACCCGTAACGCCAATGTGGTAGAGATTCGCCTGCATGCCGGTATGTATCGCGCCATGCTTGCCGAGCACAAGCGTCGCGTGAAGGCCGGCGGAGAGTGCGAACCCGCAGCTGCCAACCAGGGTGTGCCGCAGAACCTGGCGGCGACGATCAAGGATCTGCCCATGGTTACGCGCGTGCAGTTCCGCAACGTGCTGCGCGAGGGCGGGCGCATTCCGCAGGAGATTCTGATGACCGCCGACTATCGGGATGGCGACTCGGGAAGCTTCGACCGCATGCTCAACAACTAGGGCGTTCGGCCCCGGGAGAGTGGGGACACCGGCTTAGGTTTCCTGCTCTACAGTCCTGCTCACGACGGAGGCCACATTAAGTGGCCTCCTGT
>URVZ01000134.1 GCA_900551365.1 uncultured Collinsella sp. | reverse complement strand
CGCGGTTTACATTTTTGCCGGCTATCTACCAGGATGCCACGCGCCGCAAGTGGGCTGTGCATCAACGCGGTGGCGAGCCGAAGATTTTTGACTATGCGGACGTGTTGCAGTGCGAAGTAGCCGAGGCGGGCGATCCGGAGGCCGAGGAAGTGGCTTCAAAACAGGAATTTGCCCAGCGTATCCTGGCAAATCCTGCCAAGGCGGCGAAAATAAACGCTGCCAAGCGTAATATGTGTCTTGGTATGAGCGTTGTTGTGGCGGTTCAGACGGGAAAAGACGAGGTTTCCAAATTAGAGATTCCCGTTATGACCGACGAAGTCAAACGCGATTCAAGCCTATATAAGTCGTATCGGAATGTCGCCGAGAAGATCAAGGCCGAATTTGATGCCATGGGAGGGCTGGCCTAATTTTGGCGGCATACGTTTCTGAATGAGGAGTCTGTGCAATGGCAGGCGAATCTTATGCAATTCCCCCCAAAGATCGTGCTGTTGAGGGAATTCTTTGGTATATCCAGCACCATCAGCTTGCCAGCGGCGATCGCCTGCCGGCCGAGCGCGTGCTGTGCGAAGAGATTGGCGTTTCGCGTACGGCGTTGCGTGCCGGTATCACGCGGCTCATCTCGTGTGGAACGCTCGAGAGCCGTCGCGGATCGGGTACGTATGTGTGTCCTCCCAAGCCGCTGAATATCTTCCAGGAAACGTATAACTTCTCCGATGCTGTGCGGACTGCCGGCCTGCACCCCTCTTCTCGTCTGGTTTCCACCGGGACCATCGAGGCGGATGAGGCGCTTGCCGACAAGCTTGGGGTGGCTGTAGGCGCTCCTTTGCTCCGCATGCAGCGCGTTCGACTTATCGAGGGCGAGCCGGCGTCAATCGAGACGGCTCACGTTAACCTGTCCCTGTGCCCATCGCTTCCCGAGCACGATTTTGAGTGTGAGAGCCTTTACGATGTCTTGCTCAAAGAAGGTGGCGTGCGTGTCGAGCATGGACGTGAGCATATCTCCATCTCGCGTTTGAACGTCGAAGAGGCCAAGCTGCTCCAGCAAGAAGAGGGAACGCCGGTGTTCTATGAGAGCACGATCGAATTTGATAAGGACATGCGTTTTGTGGAGCATTGCAAATCGGTGATTTTGCCCACAAAGTTCCGCTTTGCCGATAACGGCGAAAAGAACGGCATGAGGAGCGTGGCAGGTGAACAATGGCTGAAACAGTAGATGCCACCCCGGTTTATATGCGCATTCGACGCCGCGTCGAGGAGCGTATCGAGCGTGGCATATATCCCACGGGTTCCATGATTCCGTCCGAAAAAGACCTCGCCGAGGAATTTGGTACGACACGCTTGACCATTCGAAGTGCTGTCGATGAACTGGTTCGGCGCGGGCAGATTCGACGCGTCCGTGGAAAGGGCGCGTTTGTGGCGCAGAAAGTGCCCGTTGCCTACGAGCGAACAGGAGGCTTTCGCGAGTCGGTTCGTGCTTCGGGCGGCGAGCCGTCCGTCCGCATCCTCGCGCGTTCCAAGCGTTATGCGGGCCCTTATTATGCCAACCTGTTTGGCATTGCCGAGGACGATTTGCTGTATTCGATTCGGCGTTTGAACTGCGTCAACGGCGATCCCGTATCGATTGAGATGGCGTTCATCCCGTGCCTGCTGTTTCCCACAATCGAAGATATTGACGTGTCGGTCTTCAGTTTGTACGAGACCTATGAGATGTTGGGCCGAAAGCCGGTCATGGCACAGGAGAAGCTCGATATCGAGGCGGTGGGTGCACGCGACGCGGGCTTGCTTGGCTTGGAACAAGGGGATCTTGTTTTGCTTTTGGAATGCGTGAGCTATGACGCGAGCGGTCAGGCTATCGAGTATGTAAAGTCCTTCAATCGTGGCGATGCGGGCGGCTACACCTATACGTACTAGCTGGGGCTTTGCATCGCGCGCGGTAACAGCCGGTCTGTTTGGGCAATTTGACCGACTGTATATACAACCTTACATGGCTCAAAATCGACCGTTCGCCGATGGGGATAAATTAATCGACAAAGAGGTATCAAAAAGCCGTAACCTGTAACTGTGATTGGTATCAAATACTAATGATTTGTAACGAGGTGAGACGATGAAGATGCTCGATTACGTTCAGCTTGCCCATGTGCGTATGGGGGAGAACCTCGAGCGTTCGTCTGAGCTGGTAGCGCAGCTCGTTGATATTTTCCAGTCCGGTTCTTTTAACGCACTGCGCATCGTTGCTTCGGGTTCGTCGCGCCATGCCGCCGATTGCGCCCGCGATTACCTGCAAGATGCGCTGCAGATGCAGGTGTCCGTTGTAACGCCCGAGGCCTTCGTCGATTTTGAACACACCTATCCGCAGCATGCGCTCAACATTGCCGTCTCGCAGAGCGGCTATTCAACCAATACGATTGCGGCGCTCGATTACATGCGCGCACACGATATGGCTGCAGTTGCGCTCACGGCAAACGTCGAGGCACCCATCAAGGAACACGCTGACATCGTTCTTGACTACGGTGTGGGCGTCGAGTCGGTGGACTTTGTAACTCTGGGCGTCGAGGTTCTCGTTGAGTATCTGGTGCTCTTTGGTATTTACGGCGGTCAGGCGCGCGGAACGGTTGACGCCAAAGGCGTTGCCCAGCGTCTTGACGACCTGCGCGAGGCTATCCAGGCCAATGCCGTGATGTGCAAGACCGCCGAGGCATATGTCCAAGACCACATGCTCGAGCTTTCTGAGCACACGCCCGCTATGGTCGTCGGCAACGGCCCCAACTATGGTGTTGCCGAGGAGGCAGCGCTCAAGCTGAGCGAGACCATCAAGATTCCTGCCATGCATCACGAAGGCGAGGAGTTCGTCCACGGTCCCGAGATGCAGATCGTTCCGGGCTATCTGGTGTTTATTGTCGACGATCCGCAGGGGTCGGAGCGTCTTGCGAATATCGCCGATGCGCTATCGAACGTTACGACAAAAACGGTGCTGCTCACGGCCCATCCCAAGGGTGGGGCTCACGAGGCTGTGGTGCCTCAGGTGGCTCCGCTGCTCAGCGCAATTCCCAATCTCGTGTTCTTCCAGACGATTGCGGCAATAATCGCCGAGCGTCTGAAGTCATGGGACGTGCACCCGTATCTCGATGCCGTCTCCAAGCAAATGGAGGTCAAGGCAGAGGGCTACGAAGAGTCAGTCAATGCGCTTAAGGCCAAAGCGGCTGAGTGTTACGGAATGTAAGCGGGTTTTGATGCCCGTTGGCATGGGGGATGTGAAGACAACCCCAGAAAGGAGAGACAAATGAAGGAAACCGAGAAGATCGAGATCATGCATTTCGACCAGGAGGGCTATCTCG
>URVZ01000133.1 GCA_900551365.1 uncultured Collinsella sp. | reverse complement strand
ACAGAAGACCGGCATAGCTCCGCCGGTCTTCTGGGTACTTTAGCATACTAGAGTGTTTGCGGGGAAAATCCGTCGCAGCCGCTCACACCGTATTCATTTGGAAACATAGGGCAGATCGCCGCAACCCAACCCCGCCTAGGCACCAATCGCACGACGATACTCTGCCATTACCTGCGCATCGGCAGCTGCGGGGTCGGCAAAATAGCGCCCGTCATAGGTCTCGGCCGAAACAACTCCGCGATAGCCGCGCGCCACCAGCCTATCCAGGTCGGCGCGCATATCGCGGTCGCCGTCACCCCAGGAAAGATGCGTCGTGCCATCTGCCGCAACATCGACAAAATGCACGTGGGCGACATCATCGCCAAGCAGATCGAAATAATCGTCGATGGTATCCCCTGCCACCGCCATAGCGCCCAAATCCAGACACGCCTTAAGTGCCGGATGATCAACTGCCTCGATCATGCGCTTCGTGTCGGCCGCCGAGTTCACGATCATCGACTCAACCGGCTGTAGGGCCTCGAGTACCAGTCGCACGCCGCGCTCTCCAGCGTGCTCGGCAATCGCACGCAGCATCGAGGCGCTGCGACCCCACGCGTCCTCGATCGGCTCGTTCAAAAATGCCCAGCCGCTCGAGACCATGACCTGCTCGGCTCCAAGTTCCGCCGCAATATCTACAACGTTCTTAAAGTACGCGAGTGTGCGGGCACGTGCCTCATTCCCGCGCGCCGCGATATTCCACGGCTTGGGGTTGTTCTGTTCGGGACAAAGCCCCACAATCCGAACCCCATACCGCTGTGACAGCTCCCGCACCTGCTCGAGCGAATCGTATCCATGGCAATCGACATACAGATGCATCGCTCCGGTCCAAAGCTCGCAACACGTGTAACCCGAGGCCGCTGCCGAAGAAAAGAATTCCTCAAGGTCAAAATAACGATGGCTGATATTCATGACGGCAAGCTGCGGATACTCCATCTTGTCCACCTTTCGGCAAAAGGGCGCCGCAGCACAGTGTGCGCGACGCCCCCTCTTACATTGTTCTCATTATGACGGATACTCTACTGGACACCAAGCACTCCAAAGAACGCGCCAGCGATACTCACGAGCAGGATCACGAGCATGATGAGCAGCGGATTCATCTTCTTCTTGAGCATGAGATAGACGATTCCAAACAGCCCCATCGTGACAAAGCCCGGGAAGATTCCGTTGAGCAGCTCGGCGAGCGTCTGAGCACCATCGCCCGCACCGACCATGAGCGGAATGTCCACGGTGACCATCTCCATGGTCATAGCACCGATCACCATGGCGCCCATGATGGAGGCCATCTTGACGATCGTGTCCATAATGCCCGATTCCTGGACCTTGCTGATCATGTCCGAGCCAAAGCGATATCCCACAAACGTCAGCAGGTAACGGATGATGTAGTGAGGGACGTTGAACACGAGCAGAAACAAAATCGGGCCAAGAATAGAGCCCTGCAGCGCCAGCGACGTGCCGACACCCGTTGCCAAAATTCGCAGCGTGCCCCAGTAGAAGGCATCGCCCACGCCGGACAGCGGTCCCATCAAAGCAAGCTTGACATTAGAGATCGCGCTCGTGTCAAAGCTATCGTCAGTAGCGTTGACCTCCTCCATTGCAGCGGCGATGGACATGGGGAGCGTCGAGATGTACGGCGTGACGTTATAGAGCTCCATATGGCGTTTAAGGGCGGCCTTAAAGTCCGCATCCTGCGGATACAGCTTGCGAAGAATCGGCATAAGGGCCCACATAAAGCCGATATGGCCCATACGCTCGTAGTTCCAGGAATGCTCATAGGGAATCGAGCGCCAGAACAGCTTCTTAAGGTCTGCGCGGGAAATCAGCCCGTCGTAAGAAGACTCAAACTTAAAACTCATCGAACCCACTCCCAATCGCAGGATCCTCGGTTGCCACTGCGGGCTGCTCCGCTTTTTTCTTATCACCCAAAACCGTCATCGCGACGACGATGATCGCGGCAAAGATCGCCACGCCCGTCGTGCTAATGCCAAAGTAGGCGACGAGGAAGAAGCCAGCGAAGAAGAACGGCGCCACCGTTTTGTTCATAATCATCTGCGCCAGCATCGCAAAGCCGAGTGCGGGCAAGAAGGCGGCGGCGACATCCATGCCGGTCTGAACGAAATCGGGGATGATGTTGAGCAGGCTGGCAACAGCATCGGCGCCAAAGAAGAATGCCAGGGGAATAATCAGCAGGCCGCACCAGCTCTGCGCGTAACCGGCGATGAGCATGTTGCGCGTGATGGCCTTGGTGTCCCCGTCCTCGACGTTTTTGTCGATACGGTGCACCAGCAGTAGCATCACCGGCTGGCCCAGGGCCGTATCAAGCGCCAGGACGATCGTTGCGATGGGAATGCCCAGGGTCAGGGCCGCCGAAGCGTCCGCGCCGGCCTGCATGGCAAGCGACACACCCAGGATGGTTCCGGAAATCGTATCGGGCGGGTTATACGCACCGACCGAGATGGCGCCGACCATGGCAAGCTCCATCGTGGCGCCCATGATCGTGCCGGTCACCATGTCGCCCATGACAAGGCCAACCAGAGGTCCGAGCACAATCGGGCGCTGGAGGTAGCTCGTACCGGTCAGCCACTCGGAATAGCCCAAAAGGGCAATAAGGAAAATCAGGATTGTCTTGATAACCATGATGGCCCCTAACCGATGACCTTCGCGGCGTCAGTCTTCGCATCTGCCGGAATCATCTGAATGAACAGCTCGTAGCCCTCGCCGAGCAGCTCTTTGACGTATGCCTCGTTTTCGGGCGTAAGGAACACGCTCGTCGAGACCTGGCGGGCATCCTCGCTAAAGGCAACATTGCCGAGGTTGATCTTCTTGACGCCCATCGCCTTGGCGACGGCACCGGCCTGCTGGATCGTCTCGCAAACCACGAAGAGCTTGTACTTATCGGTCACACCGCTCTGGAGCGCCTTGACGGCATCCTCGGTGTTTTTGACGACAACCTTGCAGCCCTCCGGTTTTGCAAGGGACAGGGCCTGCAGACGAAGCTTGTCATTGAGGACCGTGTCGCTTACCAACAGGATGCAGTCGGCACCCAGAGCCGAAGTCCAGCTAACGGCAACCTGGCCGTGCAGCAGTCGATAGTCCACGCGAATCATCTGAATCATGATGTGCTCCCTAGCGATTAAAACTCATCGAGTTCGGCCTGCCCCAGCAGGTCGTTGACGTACTTGACCTTGGTGTCGTCCGCCTCGACGATCTGGCGAATGGCCTCATCGATCGGGGTGGATTCGGACACGAACAGCAGCTGAATAAGGAGCGGCAGGTTCATATTGGTCACCAGGTGCGTGTTGGGACGCGTCTGGACGATCTTGGTGAACTCGTTGTTGACGCTGCCGCCAAAGAGG
>URVZ01000132.1 GCA_900551365.1 uncultured Collinsella sp. | reverse complement strand
GCTACGAGGACGCCAGCCTGCGCTGGGCGCTCTCCTCCAACGTCACCGGTGACGACGCCGCCGCGGCAGCCGCCACCAAGGCGCGCGAGGATTACGCCAAGATGCAGTACTACGAGATGTTCCGCGACGGCAAGAACGTCTACACCAAGCACTTCCAGACCGAGGCCAACGAGACCGACCCCAACCTGGCGCCGGGCACGACCAAGATCAAGTAACGGCGCGTCTTAACTGGTTCGTCTGCCCGACGGCGCGGAATGTAAGGTTCCCTGCTCGGACAGTCCTGCGCAAGACGGAGGCTACATTAAGTGGCCTCCTTTGCGTGCGGAACTCGCGATGAACCTTACATACCTCCGCCCGGACAGACGCCCTGTTGTTGGAGCGTGGCTTGTCTTGGGTGTATCGCCGAACATATATAAGTTGAAGGCCACGTTATGTGGCCTTCTTTGTTTGCGGAAAGTGTGTCCCGGAATTCTTGTCTGGAATGGGATGCAGTTTCCGCTTGGGACCCGATTGGGAAAGTGTGTCCCACTATTCAGCTGGATTCCGGGATGTATTCCGTTCCGGGCGCTAATTGTGGGATGCAGTTTCCGCTTGCGGAGTCTCCACTCAACAGAAAACCCGGGTGGCCTGTTTTTTGGCTACCCGGGTTTTTGGGTTGTCGATATGTTCGACTGGCTACTAGTGGGTCTTGCGGCGCTTGATCAGCATGATGAGGGCTATCACTACGAGCGTTGCTCCCGCTGCTGCTGCGGTGGCGACTAGGGCGAATGTTTGGTCGCCGGTGTTTGCGAGGTTCTTCGCTGTGGTCGTAGTCTTGACCTTGGTGTCGGTCTTAGCTCCGTTGTCGGACTTGGGCTTGTCCGGGTTCGTCGGGGTCTCAGGAGTCTCGGGGTCCTTTGAGCCTTCGGAATCGGTTGGGCCGGCGGTGTTTACCAGCGTATGGTCCAGGAACTTCTTGGCGCCCGCACTTGCCTGTGAGAACAGGCGGCGCGTGCGGATCGGGGTGGCGTTCACCGTTGTGGGTGCCGTCTCCTCGGCCTCGATATTCACGAGCGTCGTGCCGGTGTCGAGGCCCACGTCGTTGTATCCCACGTGGCAGTAATACTGCGCACCGTCATCGTCTGCGGTCAGGTCAATCTCGAGCTTTGAGGCCGTTCCAGCCGCGAGGTTGCCATCGGCACCCACGAGCTTAAACTCTGTCTCGCCGCGGCCCTTGCGGTACCACATATAGGTCGGTGCCAGCCCTGTTTCGCTATCGTCGGCACCGAGTTGCTTCACATGGCCAATCGCCGAGAGCGTCAGGTGGCTTCCCGCCGCGCGCTCAACCGAAGAGTCGTATCCAAGATCCGACCCCTCCGCAGCATCCGCCGCAGGTCCGCTCACGGTCATCGTCATGCCATCGGGCATGGTCTTGACCGTGATGATTGCCGAGCGAATACCTGTTTCGGTCGTGGATCCATTCTTAACGGCGGCGATGGCGAATCGATACTCCGTATTGGGCTGCAGCCCATCCCACTTGAGCGAGGTCTGCGTGTTGTCGGCAATCTTCCAGCTATTGACGACCGCATCCGCCGCATTGCTCTGCAGCATGCCCACGCCGTAGCTAAAGCCACTCTTGTTTGCGAGCACATCGTCCCAGCTAAACGTAACGCTGGTCGAATCGACGGCGTTTGCCGTAAAGCCCGTCACGGCCGGCGCGTCGGGCATCTCGACGTCCTTAACGTCATAGCCCACGATCCAGAACTGGTCGGTGTCCTTGGTGCCGAGCTTGTCGCCCGAGTCTGCCTCGAACTTGTCGACATCCACCGCGTTGACGCCCAGACGCCACACAAAACCGTACTTGCCCTGCGCGGCCTCGGGCAGGTTGTCGACGGTGCCGCCGTATTCGGTCGATTCACTCGAGGAGTTACCCGTAGTAAAGCCGGCGTTGGCACCAAAGCACAGGCCGCCAAACAACTCGTGCTTTGCGAGCTTCGCGCCCATGACAACGCTGCCGTTCAGCGTCAAGCCGAGCTCGAGCTCCTGCTCCTTGCCCTCCTCGACTTCGATGGTCTGCTCAATGCTCGCCCCCGACTGCGCGGCGGCGCCGTTAAACCCATCGTGCGTGTAGGCGCGCGTTACGCCAGGCTTGCCCAGGCCAAAGGAATCCCCAACGGGAGTCTCGCCGTTGAGCGTCGTTTGATAGGTTCCGGGTTCTCCCGACCGGTTGGTCAAAAAGTAGCTGAGCGGCGTCATATTGTGCTGTTTGGCAATGCGGTCATAGGCCTCGACATTAACGACCGAGGTCTGCGCGCCGAGCGACACGGGCGCCGCCATCACGCCCTTGCCACCAGTTTCCTCATTTTCGATCTCATACTCGTAATAGACCATCGGAATCGTGTAGAGCACGGTCTTGTCACCCTCGCCGGCATGCGACTCATAGCTTACGCTTGCGCTGACCGTGCGCTCGCTCCGGTAGTCATAGCATCCCTCGGCGGCAAAATCGACTGAAGCATTCATCGCGACCAGGGGCGGACCGGTCTGCACCTCGACGGCAACGCCCAACTCGGCGCCAATGGTATAGCCCTGGGATGTCCCCGTGCCCTTTTCCTCTCCGTATGACGTGCCGCCCAACACCAGATAGCCGTATGCCTGCTCCAGATCCTCAACATAGGGCGCATCCTGCAGCACGGCAAGCACGCGCGGGTTGGTATAGACCTTGTAGCGGTCCTTGTACGTGATCTTGACGCTGTCGTTGTCGACATCGGGCAGCGCGAGCGAGATAAATGTGCCGTAGGTAGTGCCGCGACGGTTGCTCTCGCTAATCACCTGCTCCTCGCCGCGGCGCACCTTTCCGTTCTCGTCGAGCGAAAAATGCGAGGCGGTCATCCAATAGTAGTCATCGTTCTTGCGCAGGTCCTCGTCGCGGTGCTTGCCCACCACGGCGATAAAGCTCTCGTTATAGCAGTCCGAACCCGAGACGCTGCCCGCCTTGACGTCGCTGATCCACACCTGCTCGATACCCTTGTGGTCATGCTTGTTGCTGCTGTTGTATTGCTGACCGCTCATGCTCATGGTTCCGACCATGGACCCCAAGCCCTGAGCCCCGCTCTGTGCCGTGTTGCAGGCAAAGTCGCGGAACACATCGCCGCCCACGAGCACCTCGTCGACCGCCAGCTGCTCGGACAGGCCGTCAAGGTTGGCAGTGGCAAGGGCAATAGGCGCCAAGGTGCACGGATAGCGCTTATCCTGAGCGCTATCTTTCCATGCGCTGTTGGGCACATGCGTCAGCCCATAGGAGGCGAGGAGCCCGTCTCTGTATTCCTTGCAATCGGAAAGCTTGAACTCGCCAGACTCCGAGTCAAAATACGCGTAGCGGTACAGCGCGCCGTACAGCCCCTTGCTGCCGTCAGAAGCGCCGTAATCAAAAGCGCTGCGTTGCCAGTCATAGCCCGCA
>URVZ01000131.1 GCA_900551365.1 uncultured Collinsella sp. | reverse complement strand
CGGCTCAGGACTTCCATGATCTGACCAAAGAGAATCGGCGACAAGATGCAAACGACGCCGACGAGCACGGCAACGACAACAATAAGCGCGATGAGCGAACCGATGCCGCGATTCACGCCATGGTGCTCGAGCCAGTTGGTGATCGGGGACATCACAAAAGCAATGATGGAGCCGACGGCAAGAAACTCAATAACCGGTGCCAGGATGCCCATAAGGTTAAAGATGACAGCAGCAATAACAATGCAGCCGACAACAGCCCAAATGCGCAGCGCCAGAATGCGGGTGTCGTGCAGCACGCGATCGGTTTGTTGGGGGTGTTCACTCATGAACGAATCATCACTCCGTCGGGGTCGATCTTGTCCTGAATCTTCTTAAGCGTGCGGCGCAGCAGGCGCGAAACCTGGACCTGCGATATACCCAGCTTCTTGGCGATCTCGATCTGGGTCATGCCCTTCACAAAGCGCAGCTCGATCACCTCGCGCTCGCGCGGCGAGAAATCGCGGATGGCTTCCTCGATCACCAGGCGGTCATCGGTAAAGTCGAGCTCGTTGTCATCGTCGGCGTAACGGTCGAGAATCGACGGCGCATCGTCGGAATCGGACGCACCAGGAGCCTCGATGGGCACCGAGGTATAGGCCGAAGACGATTCCATAGCCTCGAGGACCTCATCGACAGTCACATCTAGATACTCAGCGATCTCCTCAACCTTGGGCGAACGCTGCAGCTCGTTGGTAAGTTTGTCAGTAGCCTGGTTGACCTTGGCCGAGAGCTCCTGCAGACGGCGCGGAACGCGCACGCTCCAGCCCTTGTCGCGGAAATGGCGTTTGATCTCGCCCAGGATAGTGGGTGTCGCAAACGTCGTGAACTCGAGTCCGCGCTCGGGATCAAAACGGTCGATAGCCTTGAGCAAACCCAGATAGCCGACCTGCATGAGGTCGTCGAGCGGCTCGCCGCGATTCTTAAATTTGTTGGCAAGAAACCTTACCAGGTTCATATGGGACATGACGAGCTGCTCGCGGGCGTCCGGATCACCGGTCTCCTTGTAGCGACGAAACAGCTCGCGGGTTTTCTCCTTGTCCCAAGCGGTCTTGCCGCTCCGGGAACGTTCGGTCATATTAGATATCCGCCTTGAGGTCGAGGGAAAGCGTCAGGGGCGCCGCAGTCTTTTCGTAGGAGTCGCACACGCTCGCGAGGATGAGCTCGGCATACACCGCAGCCTGGTCGTCTTCATCGACCGTAGCCTGGTCGCCAAAGGTAATAGTCATGCCAACGTGGGTCTCATCGACATCGAATTTGATGGTGATGTCATCGCAGTCGACCGCGGTGCAACCAAAGATGAAAGCCTCCTCGGCAGCCATGCGGATGTCCTCAATGCGATCGACAGACATAGAGCACAGGGCACCAACGTTGGCTGCCGTCATGCGCACAAGGCGAGCGAGACGCGGGTCACCGGCAACGGTCAGCGTGATAGGGCAGGTTGCTTCGCTACTCATCGCAGGACTCCTCAGAGGTCTCGGCGGGCGTATAGGTGTAATACTGAGCCGGCTTGGATACAGACTTCTGACCATCATCGTCGCCCGCGGCGGCCTCGTCCTCGCCAATTAGGACGCGCTCGGTAGGCTGCTCGGCCTCCGCAGCGGCAGCGGCGAGCTTGCGATCGGCGTCGGCTGCAGGAGCCTTCACCTTATTGAAGAGCTTCTGCACAGCACCGGCGGCAGAATCAGTCACGCTCGACACGGCGCTGCTGGCCTCGGCCACACTGCCCGTGACCTCGGAAATGTCGCGAACGACGGCCTCAACCTCAACAAGGTTGGACGTCAAGGCATCGACCGCGGTCTTGCTCGACTTAAGCAGCGGCTCCATCTGGGCAAGCGCCGGCGTAAGCTCATCGACAGCGCCATCGAGCTTTGCCACCACAGGCTGAGCCTCGGCGATGGTGTTGTTGAGGTCGTTCACGGTCTTATCGAGCGAGTCGACAACGGTGCGGGTCTTGCGCAGGGTAAGCGCGAGCTCAACGATAGCCCACACGCCGGCAACGGCGAGCAACAGCAAGGCGATTTGAATGGGACTCATACAAGCCTCCCAAAGGAATCGAAATACAGACGGTTCCCATGGTACCCCAAAGGGGACCGAACATGCCAAGAGCAGCAACGTGGAACAAAATTATCAGCAGCTACTTCGGTGCATTCCCGCTGCGGTCGCGTTCGCTTTGCTCTACGCGCCATTCTTCCCAACCGCGGCCAGCAGGCTGCCAGAACGCGCCGCGCTCCAGTCCCTCGGGCAAATAGCGCTGATCGACCCAGCCTTCGGGATAATCATGTGGATACTTATACACACCGTAATCATCGCTGCCCGGGCGATGGCGATCGCGCAGATAACTAGGCACCTCGCGAAGCCCACTAGAATGGATATCGGCCAGCGCCGCATCGATCGAAGCCTCACACGCATTGGACTTAGGCGCCAAACAAACATAGAGCGCAGCCTGCGCGAGGTTAATACGGCACTCGGGATAGCCAATAACCTCGGCAGATTTAAACGCAGCATGCGCTATAAGAAGCGCCTGCGGGTCAGCGTTGCCAACGTCCTCAGAGGCATGAATCATAATGCGACGGGCGATAAACTTAGGATCCTCCCCTGCATCGATCATGCGCGCAAGCCAGTAGACCGTGGCATCGGGGTCGCTACCGCGCATGGACTTGATGAACGCACTGATGATGTCGTAGTGCATGTCGCCGTTTTTGTCATACGTAAAGCCGCGACGCGGGTTGGCAATCTTTACGTCATCCACGGTGATGGGATAGCGCTCCCCCGCCGACGGCGCTGGCGTTCCCTCGGTATCGGGACGCGTGACGGCAATCTCGCTCGCCAGCTCAAGTGTCGTCAGGGCCGAGCGTGCATCACCCGCGGCCAGCGTACAAATGGTCTTGACCGTATCCTCATCGGCCGAGAACTTACCGTTCAGGCCATGCGGAGCCTCGAGCGCACGCTCGATCAGCGTGGCTATGTCCTCGTCCTTAAGGTGTTCAAGTTCCACCACACGACCACGCGAGAGCAACGCCGAGTTGACCTCGAAGTACGGGTTCTCCGTCGTGGCACCAATCATAATGACGGTACGGTTCTCAACCGCATGCAGCAATGCATCCTGCTGTGACTTCGAAAAGCGATGAATCTCGTCGATAAACAGGATGGTGCGACGGTCGTACGTATTCAGACGCGTCTTTGCCTCGTCGATCACGCGACGCAGGTCCTTCACGGTACCCGTGACGGCGCTGACCTCGACAAACTCGCTCTTGGTATGGTTGGCGATAATGTGGGCCAGCGTCGTCTTACCCGTACCGGCCGGCCCGTACAGTATCACGCTCGAAAGCACATCGTGCTCGATCGCGGCACGCAACCATGAGCCCTTACCGACGGCCTTTTGCTGGCCCACATACTCGTCGAGCGAATTGGGGCGCATGCGCACCGCAAGCGGCGCATT
>URVZ01000130.1 GCA_900551365.1 uncultured Collinsella sp. | reverse complement strand
GCCATAAAGGGAGCGCTGCCGCACAGGCCCTCGTAGATCACACAGGCGAGGGCAAAGACATCGGCGCGCTCGTCGACCGTGCCGGTCTCGATATCGAGCTGCTCGGGCGGCATGTAGCCGATGGTGCCGCCGCGTGAGCCGCCAAAGCCACCGGCGGACGACAGTCGCGCCATGCCAAAGTCGGTGAGCTTTACATTGCCCGAGTGGTCGATGAGCACGTTGGCGGGCTTAATGTCCAGGTGGAGCACGCCGTTGCTATGGGCGAAAGTGAGTGCCTGGCCCAGCGTGTCGGCAATTGCCGCGGCCTCGTCAAAGGTGAGCGAATGGCCGTCCACACGATGCAAAAACTCGGCTAGGGACATGCCGTCGACATACTCCATGACCAGGTAGGCATAGGCGGTATCGTGCGTAAAGTCGATAACCTGCACGATATTGGGATGTTGAAGCATGGCGGCGGTGTGTGCCTCGCGCAGGACATCCATGATGTCGCTGGCGGGCATGCCGGCACCGCTTGTGAGGGGGATACGCTTAATGGCGACGCGACGGCGCAGGTGCGTGTCGCGGCAAATCTCGATGGAGCCAAAACCGCCGGTTGCAAGCGTCTCGAGCGGCTGGAACCGCTTGAGCAGCTCGCGAGAGCTGGTGCCCTCCAAGGGAACGTCCGGCGAGAACCGGGCGGTATGTTGCGAGAAAAGCGGCATGGCCAACCCTCGTGCGTTTAAAGTTCGTTTGCGAGCGGCGGGCCAGGGTCAAGCCGTTCGCGGTGGCATAGATGCTGCTAGTTTAGCACGCTCGGGCGCATGGTGAAGGTAGCGGGGCGAGGTGGCCTATCTGACTTGGCCTTAGCGCTTCTTCTTGTTCTTCTTCTGCTTGCGCTGTTTGGCCTTTGCGTTCTTGGGCTCGCTTTCCTGCTTGGCCTTGGCAGCGGCCTTTTCGGCCTTCATCTTCTTGCGTTTGGTCTCGATGCGCAGCTTTTTGTTGATGCGCGCCTTGAGGAAGGAGCCAAACTGCTCGGCATCACCACGTACAAAGGTGTCCTTGGGGATCGTCACGCCCTGCTCGGCGAACATGGCCACAAAGATGCGCTCGCCGTCGAGCACGTGGTCGAGCTTTTCAAACGGGAAGAACTGCGACTTGCCGCTCTTGCCCCAAACCATCAGGCCGTCCTCGTTGGCGGCGACGCGGCGATAACGGCCACCCATGGACTCGTCGGCCTCGACGGCTTCGATAAAGTCGCGCGCGAGCGTATGGTGCAGATTTTTGCTCCACCAGGCCAAAAAGGCGCCGAACACGATCAGCACGACGCCGAACTTGATCCAGCTGCCGCCGGCCACCAGCATGCCGATGCCGATGAGCGCGGCAATCGCGGCGGCGACATACAGCGAGCCGCGACGCCTGGGCGAGGCGACCAGGCGGGCGAAGTCGGTGACCAGGTCGTTTTCGTACTGGTACTCGTTGAGGTACAGGATGCCGTCGTCGGCTGCGGCCTGCTTCTCGAGCGCGACCTCGACCTGGTCGGCTGCTTCGGAGGGAACGAGGTTGCTCTCTGCGTCTGCCATGCTCTTTGGACTCCTATCGCGGCGGGCTCGCCGTACGGGTTATTATGGATGCAGTATGCCGTGCGACCGCATGGCCGCCGCGGCAACAAGACTCAGTATACCCGGGGGAGCACCCATGGAATCGTTGTACCGAAAGTATCGCCCGCTCACCTTCGACTCCGTGGTGGGCCAGCAGCATATCGTCTCGACGCTCGAGCACGCCATCACCGAGGGGCGCCTGTCCCACGCGTACCTGTTTTGCGGTCCGCGCGGCACGGGCAAGACCACCATGGCGCGTATTCTTGCCAAGGCGCTGCTCTGCCGCAATGCCGAGGCGGCGCGCGCCGAGGGTGCGAGCGGCTGCATGCCCGACGGCACCTGTGAGGAATGCGAGCTCATCGCCGAGGGCAACCACCCAGACGTCTACGAGCTCGATGCCGCAAGCCGCACCGGCGTAGACAACGTGCGCGAGGAGATCATCAACTCCGTCAACTTTGCCCCGGTGCGCGGCAAGTACAAGATCTATATCATCGACGAGGTCCACATGCTCACGACGGCGGCGTTCAACGCGCTGCTCAAGACGCTTGAGGAGCCGCCGGCACACGTGATCTTTGTGCTGTGCACTACCGACCCGCAAAAGATTCTGGAGACCATCCTCTCGCGCTGCCAGCGCTTCGATTTCCACCGCATCGGCAACGAGGATATTGAGCATCGCCTGGCATACGTGTGCGAGCAGGAGGGCTTCGATTACGACGACGAGGCGCTGGCTATCGTGGCGCGCCATGCCAAGGGCGGCATGCGCGACGCGCTTTCCACGCTGGAACAACTGAGCGTCTTTGGCAACGGTTCTGTGCATGCGGACGACGCCCGCTCGCTTTTGGGCGAGGTTTCGGACCAGATTCTGGGCGAGTTTGCGCGCGCCATTGCCGATCGTGATGTCGCCGAGCTCTATGGGCTGATTCGCGCGCAGGTCGAGGAAGGTAACGATCTGCTGGAACTGACGCGCGACCTGGTGGCGCACGTGCGCGACGTGTATGTTGCCTGCGTTGCCCGTGCCCGTGCCGAGTTGTTTGAGGGCGGCTCCGAGCAGGCCGAGGCGCTTGCTGCCGAGGCCGCTGCCTTTGGCGAGCATCCTGCCGACCGCCTGGCCCGTGTGCTGACGGTGCTCGACGATGCCGCACTGGAGATGAGGGGCGCGAGCGACGTGCGCCTGGTGCTCGAGATTGCCTGCACGCGTCTGGCGCGTCCCGAGGCTGATTTAACGATTGAGGCATTGGCCGAGCGCGTGGCACGCCTGGAGGCCATGGTTGCCAACGGCGCCGTGCCGGCGAGCGTGGCTGCTGCTCAGGCCGCCGCGCCTGCAGCATCCGTACCCGCTGCTGCCCAACAGCCGACGCTCATTTCGGGCGCCCGCGCTGCCGCCCCGGCGGCATCCGCTGCCCCCGCTGCTACGTCCGCGCGCCAGGGCGGTATGCCTTGGGACCGTGGTGCTGCTGTTCCGGCTGCCCAGCCTGCGCCCCGTTCTGCGTCCGTGTCAGCTTCCAAGCCTGCAGCGCCTGCACCTCAGCCTGCGCCGGCTCCGACGCCTCAGCCCGTTGCGGCCCCCGCGCCTGTCACCGCTCCGGCATCTAAGCCCCAGTCCAACAATGCCGCCCAGGTTGCCGCCGCCGGCGCCGCCGAGACCCCCGCGGTTGAGGATGCCGGCGAGCTCCAGCGCAAATGGGCCGAGGTTGTCGAGCGTGTCAAGGCGCGTCAGGCTTCCTACGCAGGGCTTTTGCTCAACGCCCGCGCCACGGCCGACGACGGCTCCCAGCTCACTGTCTCGTTCCCTGCGGGCTCGACCTTTGCCATCAAGATGCTCGGTCGCGCCGATACACAGTCGGTGGTTCTGCCGACGGTCTGCGCAGTCTTCGGTCGTCGTACCGTCGACTATGTCCTGGATGGGGGTGGCACGCCGGCTCCTCAACATGAGGAGCATTCTCCATCTGCACGGGCTGCGG
>URVZ01000129.1 GCA_900551365.1 uncultured Collinsella sp. | reverse complement strand
CGTAACGGCTCGACGCTGCAAACGCCCCTAAGCGGCAATCTGACGTTCAATCGTCGGTCGCGTACCGAAGTACGCTTCCCTCCTCTTTCACGTCACCTTGCTCGCTTAGGGGCGTTTTCTGACTTATGCTCAACCAGCGACGTTTGCGCGCTTGTCAAGAGATTAGCCGTTGGGAAAGTGTCCAAAAATCCCACGCTCGTTCCTTTTGGATTGCGTTGCCCGTGGCCGACGGCCGTGCGGCACCGGTCCGCGTGGCGGCGTATAATCGGCGGCAGATGACTTGGACGTTAGGAAACCATGACCGATAGCATGCAGCAGATGGCGCTTGACACGCTCGGCGCCTATTTTGGCTACACCTCGTTTCGCCCGGGGCAGGACCGCATGGTGGATGCGATTCTTGCAGGCCGCGATGCGCTGGGTGTTATGCCCACAGGCGCCGGCAAGTCCATTTGCTACCAGGTGCCCGCGCTCATGCTGCCCGGCATCACCTTTGTGGTGAGCCCGCTGCTGTCGCTGATGGAGGACCAGACCCGTGCGTTGCTCGCGGCGGGTGCGCGACCCAGCTATCTCAACTCCAGCCTTACCCCGGCCCAGCAAAACACCGTGCTCAAACGGGCGCGCGAGGGTCGCTACCAGCTTATGTACGTGGCGCCCGAGCGCCTGCTCGAGCCACGCTTTTTAGCCTTTGCGCAGGAGGCCGCGGCGGACGGTGGCATTGGCGTGCCGCTCGTGGCCATTGACGAGGCCCACTGCGTAAGCCAATGGGGTCAGGATTTCCGCCCCGCCTACCTGCAGATTCGCGAGTTCATCGATTCCCTGCCGCAGCGCCCTATCGTGGCGGCCTTTACCGCTACGGCGACCGAGCGCGTGCGTGCGGACATTCAGCAGATGCTCGGCCTGCAAAATCCTGCGACGGTGGTGACGGGCTTCGATCGCAAGAACCTCTACTTTGGTTGCGAGGAGATGGGCGACAAGGCCAAGGCTGCCTGGGTGCGCGACTACGTGATTGCGCATTCGAGCGAGAGCGGCATCGTGTATTGCTCGACTCGCAAGACGGTCGATGCGCTGGCGGGCGAGCTTGCCGAGGCGCTGGGACCCAGCGGCATTCGCGTGGGCCGTTACCATGCCGGCATGGGCAACGACGCCCGCCGCCAGAGCCAGCGTGCCTTTATCGACGACGACATCCAGGTGATGGTTGCCACCAACGCCTTTGGCATGGGCATCGACAAGCCCAACGTGCGTTACGTGATTCACAACAACGTGCCCGAGAGCATCGAGGCCTACTACCAAGAGGCGGGCCGCGCCGGCCGAGATGGCGATCCGGCCAGCTGCCATCTGCTGTGGAACGGTAACGATTTCCGCATGCGGCGCTTTTTGATCGACCGCGGCGATGCGGCCGACGAGGCGCTTGACGATGAGCAGCGCGCGTGGGCGCTCCAGAACCGTTATCGCCTGCTCAGCCAGATGGAGGGCTACTGCAATACCACCGGCTGCCTGCGCGAATACATGCTGCGCTACTTTGGCGACGAAGCCGCGGCCGAGCATGCGGTTGCGGCTGCTGCGGGCGGCACCGCTACGGACGAGGTCGAGGGCTGTGGTAACTGCAGCAACTGCCTCACACAGTTCGAGGTCGAGGACGTCACCGATATGGCCCGCGCCGCTGTGCGCTATGTGGCCACGCGTCCCATGCGCTTTGGCAAGTCGCTGATCGCCGATGTGCTCCACGGAGGCAACACCGAGCGCATTCGCCAGATGCATCTGGACGAGGACCGCGGCTATGGTGAGCTGTCGAGCGAATCGGTCGGGCGCATCAAGGACATCATCGGGCAGCTGTGCGGTCGCGGTTATTTGGCCACCTCGCAGGGGCAGTACCCGGTCGTGGGACTGGGTCCGCGTGCCGGCGAGGTCGAGGACGAGGCGTTCGCCTTTACTGTTAAGCGTCGCGCGTCCAAGCGCAAGGCCTCGGCCCGTGCCCGCCGCGCCGTCGATCTGCTGCGCGAGGAGGCCGAGCTGGATCAGCGCCCGCGCGTGGGCGACGATGCCGAGCTGTTCGAGCGCCTGCGTGCCCTCCGCAAGGAGATCTCGACCGAGCTGGAGATGGCGCCGTATATGGTCTTTTCCGACAAGGCCCTGCGCGGCCTGTGCCGCCTGCGTCCGCAGACGCGCGAGGAGCTGATCCAGGTCAACGGCATTGGCGAGAAAAAAGCCGACGCCTTTGGCGAGCAGTTTATGGCGGCGATTGAAGAATTTGAGTCCGAGCATGCGCGGGATGGAGTGTAACGATGGCATTCGACGATAAAACCGACCGCACTGACGTGCCCGCCGTGCCGCTGTACCAGCAGGTCATGGACGACCTAAAGGGCGAGATCGCGCGCGGCGTGTACCCCGCCGGCTCGCGCATCCCTGCCGAGATGGAGCTCGCGAAGTCCTACGGCGTGGGGCGCATCACCGTGCGCCGTGCCATCGAGGAGCTGTCGCGCGCGGGGTATCTCAACCGCCAGCAGGGGAGGGGCACGTTTGTGTGCGCCCCCAAGCTCAAGCGCAAGATTCGCCAGAAGGGTGACGTCCAGAGCTTTACTGAGGGTTGTGCTGCCAACGACATGGTGCCGGGTGCGCGTCTGGTGTCGCGCACGGTGGTCGCGGCGACGCACGAGGATGCGGCGTTCTTTGGCGTGGAGCCCGGCTGCGAGCTTATCGTGGTCGAGCGCGTGCGCACGGCCGACGGCATCCCCGTCATGCTCGAGAACAACGCCTTTGTGCTTGCCGACCATCCCTACCTGCAGACGCTGGCCGACGAGGACCTCACCGATAACTCAATCTTTGCGCTCGTTGCCGAGCATTCGGGTCGCGCGCCGCTCAAGTCCGACCCCTGCACCGTGGAGATTGCGCTTGCCGATACTCAGACGGCCCCGCTGCTGGAGGTGCCGGTCGGCGAGCCGCTCTTCTATATGGAGGCCTACTTTACCGACGCCGGCGGGCGCCCTCTACTGCTCGGCCGCCAAAAGATCGTGGGCTCGCGCTACGTCTTCGACATCTAACGTCCACGAATAGAACAACATGGAACAAATTTACCGCAATGGCTTCCACCGTGGCTGCATGCGTGGTATATATAGAACAACATAGAACGACAGCAGGTACGAGCAGCCGTCGCCAAAAGCCGCCACACAAGGAGGGGCATCAGCATGAACGCACATGATCTGATTCAGGAAATTATCGAGCGCAAGGGCAAGATCGAGAATGTCTTTTGGATCGCTTGTGGCGGTTCGATGATCGACCTGATGCCGGCCAACGAACTGCTCAAGCGCGAGGCCACCACGTTTACCTCGACGGTCTACACGGCGCGCGAGTTTTGCCTGATGGCTCCCAAGAGCCTAGGGCCGAAGTCGCTCGTTATTGCCTGCAGCCACAGCGGCAACACGCAGGAGGTCGTCGACGGCTGCGAGATGGCGCTGGCCGCCGGCGCCGAGGTCGTTGCCCTCACCGACTGCGAGGGCTCCAAGATCGACAACGGTAAGTGGACCACCTGGGTCTACCCCTGGGG
>URVZ01000128.1 GCA_900551365.1 uncultured Collinsella sp. | reverse complement strand
CTGGACCCCCAGACTCAAGAGCATATTGATCATTCCGCAGACGCCGTCGACGACTGCGATACTCCTACCTGCGTCGACGCCTCCACCGATGCGCCCGCCACCGCAGATGCGCCCGCTGCCGCAGATGTGCACGCTGCCGCAGATGTGCACGCCGATGCGGATAAAGCAACAGACACAGACGATACTGTCGAGCATGACGAAAGCGAGCAGCCGGAGCCGAGCGATGCCGAACCCGACACAGACCCCGCGCCACAGGCGGCAGGCCCCATCGAGGTGTCTTCGGAAGAAGAGCTCGATGCCGTCATGGACTCCATGATGGATGCCGTCAAAGCGATGAAAGACGCCGTCGCCGATGCCGATATTGATGCCGAGGAAGAGGAGGCCGCCGAGGCGGCCTCGACCTTTGTGCCCGGCGAGACTCCGGTTGCCGACCAGGGCAGTACCATGCCCTCGTTTCTCCAGCTCGAGCACCCCACGATTGGCGCCGATGCGGTCGATCCGCACGCAGCAGGCTTTTCTGTGGTCGAGGGCGGTACCGGCAATATCGCCGCGCCGCAGACTGCCGATGCGGACGCTGCCGACACCACTCGCCCGACCGCCCCGCACTCCCCCGCCGCGAGCCGCGATCTGGGGACCGCTGTCTCGAACACCGCGAACGCCGTGGGCACCTTTATCGCCCAGGGCGCCTCGGCCATGCGCGAGATGAACGCCGCGAAAAAGGCACTTGCCGATGCCCGCGCCCACCTGACCGAACTTGAGCAGCGCATTGCCGATCAGGCCGAGGAACTCGAGACGCGCCAGGATATCGCAGGCCGCTACGACCAGATCGTCGCCGACCAGCGCCAAGCGATTGCTACAGCGCAAAAGGCCGCCGCGGCAGCCGAGATTGACCGTGATGCCCACGCCGCCAAAGCGACAGAGCTCAAGGGTCAGTTCGAACAAATGAAGACAGAGGATGACGCGACTGAGCTCCGCCTGAAGGCCGCGCTCGACGCCGTGGAGGCCCGCGAGGCAAGCTCTCGCGAGACCGGCAACCGCCTCGTTCGACGTCTTGAGGATTCCAAGCGCATCCGCGACAAGGTGAAGGCCGAGCGAGACGCCGGCATTGCGGCCGCACAACAAACCGTCGACGCCACGCGCGCCCAGCTCGAGACGCTGCGTCATGAGTATGCCGAGCTGCAACGCAATCCCTCGGCAAATCCCGCCAACTATACGGTGCGCACCAGCGAGCTCTCGATGCAGATCTCCGACACGGCAGATGCCCTGCGAAAAGCCGAAGAAGATGTCCCGCGCATCACCGCCGACCTTGAGCACTCGCTTGCCGCAGCCGAGCAGGCCGTCGAGCAGGCTCAAGCCCCCATTGCCGAAGCCAAACGCGCACACCAAGCCGTGACGACTGAGGCCGATGCCGCGCGCGACGAGCTGCAGACGGCGAAAACTGCCGCCACGACGCGCCAGCGCGAACTGCGCGAGAAGATAGCCGCCGAGGACAAGGCACGCCGCGACCAAGAGCAAAGCATCGCCAACGCCCAAGCAGATGCCGCACATGCACAGTCGATCATCGAGCAGGCGACCGAGGTGCATGACCATCCAGAGATCACTGAGTCGCTTGCAGGATCCTTGGCCCGAGACAAAGCCGAACACGCCGAGACCGAGCAAGAAGTCGCCCAGCTCGAGGCCACCGAGGACGCGGTGCGCGAGCGTACCCGCGACTCACGCATCAAATTCACTGGCGCCATCGTCTGCATCGTCGCCGTGATTCTGGCAATCATCCTGATCTGGCTGTTCGCGAGCAAGTAAACCAGCTGCCAAAAAACGCCTCAACTCAGTTGCGGTGAGAAAGTTTCTGTTTAGCCCCAAAAAGGCCAATTCAAGAACTATCTCACCGCAACTTATTTAGATCGACGCAAGGCAACCTATCCCTCTTGCACCGATCTCTTGACATAAGGACTGTCCCCAGGTGCCGGCACAGACGATATGAGCAGGACATAAAAACATTGAGAGCCCCTGCTGCATGAAAGACCGCGGATTAGGCCGACAATGGTGAGTGTCTAATTCAGCCGCGGCGGCCACGCCGCATTCATGGAAGGGGCTCCCATGCTCGATACTACCACCTTCGTCGGCCTCGACGTCCACGCCCGCTCGATAAAGGCCGTCTCCCTCGACGTCATGACCGGGGAGGTGCGCTGCGCGACCTTCGGCTACGACGCCGGGGCAGTCGCGGGGTGGGTGCGGTCCGTGGACCCAAAGGCCAGGTGCGTGTACGAATCCGGGGTCACGGGGTTCGACCTGCAGAAGAGGCTCTCCGGCCTCGGGGTCGACTGCGCGGTCGGCGCCGTCTCGAAGATGATCAAGCCCAGCGCGGACAGGCGCAGGAAGAACGACCGCAACGACGCCGAGTTCCTCGCCCGCATGCTGTCGGTCGGCAACGTCGTCGAGGTGTGGGTCCCCGACGACGAGTGCGAGGCCGCCCGCGACCTGACCAGGGCGCTCGAGGACGCGAGGGACGACCTCTCGCGCGCGAAGCAGCGGCTCTCCAAGTTCCTGCTCAGGCACGGGCTCGCCTTCGACGAGAGGACGCCCACCGGCCGCAGGAAGGGCAACTGGACCCGGGCGCACTGGTCCTGGATCGAGTCGATTAGGTTCGCGGAGGGGGCCGACAACGACGTGCTCGCCTACTACGTCGACGCGGTCAGGCGGGCGGCGGAGGAGAAGGCGAGGCTCGAGGGGCTCGTCGAGGCCGAGGCCCGCAAGCCCAGGTGGAGGAGGAGGGTCGACTCCCTGCGCTGCCTCAAGGGCGTCGACACCGCGACGGCCGCCGACCTCGTGTTCGAGGCCGGCGAGTTCTCGAGGTTCGGGAACGCCCGGTCGTTCGCCGCATGGGTCGGCCTGACGCCCTCCGAGCACTCCAGCGGGGAGAGCGACCGCAGGGGCGCGATCACCAAGGCTGGCAACAAGCACCTGAGGAAGGCGCTGGTCGAGGCCGCGTGGCACTACCTGACGTGCTCGGGGCGGCCGAAGGGCCTCGCCAGGGGCCAGGCCCCGGACCGGGTCGCCCGCAGGCATGCCGCCAAGGGCGTGCGGAGGCTGGTCGAGAGGCGCGAGGCCCTGCTCGCGCGCGGGGTCCACGGCAACAAGGCGAACGTGGCCACGGCGCGCGAGCTCGCCTGCTGGGTGTGGGCGGTCGGCCTCATGGCCGAGGGGGCGTAGGGGGCCGGCCCCCCGCACATAAGCCGATCACCCCGGAAGCGGTTTGATCCGAAGCCGTTGAGGCGAACCTCAGGTCCCTTTTCTGCGAGCGCCCAGGGCGCCACACGCGTGCACAGACTGTCGGTTCGACGAAGAAGCCTCAGCCGTAGCAACGGATTGCCCAGCGAGAGATCGCCGCGGGCGGATATTAAACTGCAAAGACGAGCGTCGGGAAGACACGCCGAGGTCGCCGCGGACGGGTTGATATAGGGAGAGGGCCTGACCCCATATCGTTGGGGCCAGGCCCGATTTTGCCTCTTGACAATGTCCTGCTCATATTAAAAGGAACGTCCCCAAGTGCCACCCCCGGAGCAAGACAACGCCGCAGGTTGATCATAAGTCAGACACTATGACCCAATCCAGGGGCACGGAAACGACAGGAGCCCCCGCTCG
>URVZ01000127.1 GCA_900551365.1 uncultured Collinsella sp. | reverse complement strand
GCGTGCTCGATGCCGGCCAGCAGCCCAAGACGGCTTCGGTCGTCGGCACCAACGCTGCCCAGATCGGCCTTGCGCTCAACAAGCGTGCGGGCGTGCTGGTGGCAACGGGGGCCATCGATAATTTGTGCAAGGGTGCCGCGGGCCAAGCGGTCCAGTGCGCCAACATCGTCTTTGGTTTTGACGAGCGACGAGGCTTGCCCACAGTGGCGTGCCCGGTGTAGCACATTCGATTGTTAACGATTTGGTAGTCGGGTATCGAGTTGGGCGCCACTTTTAAGCTGGTCTACTAATTGCGACCGGTATGGCGTGCCAGCCGATGCCCGCTATTTTTATTTGATATAAGGAGTCGTAGGGACGATGAATACCGACCTGATTGCTATCAAGATTCGCGCCGTCGAGGGTGGCGTTACGGCAGCGGCCGGCTTTAAGGCCGCAGGCATCCATGCGGGATTCCGGAAGAATCCCGAGCGCTTGGACTATGCACTCGTCGTGCCCGATAAGCCCTGTCCCGGCGCTGGCGTGTTTACGACCAACCGCTTTTGCGCGGCGCCCGTGCAGGTGAGTCGTGCCAACCTGGGCGGTGCGGACAAGGGCTATGGCATTATCGCCGGTGTTTCAATCAACTCCGGCAACGCGAACGCTGCCACGGGCGAGACCGGCCTTGCCTGCGCGCGCGAGACCTGCAACATCGCGTCGCAGGTCATCGGCTGTGAACCCCAGCAGATCCTAGTTGCATCTACGGGCGTGATTGGACAGATTCTGCCGATCGACACGTTTGAGACGGCCGTTCCGTCCGCCTACGAGGCGCTCTCTGCCCATGGCGGTGCCGATGCGGCCCGTGCCATCATGACGACCGATACGCACTCCAAGGAGTATGCCGTTCGCTATCGCAGTGAGGCCGCGGGCCATGCGGGCAACGCCTATACGGTGGGCGGCATGTGCAAGGGCTCGGGCATGATCATGCCCAATATGGCCACCATGATCGCGGTCATTACTACCGATGCCCCCGTCGAGCCGGCGGCGCTCCACACCCTACTGCTCTCGACCGTTAAGCAGACCTTTAATAAGGTGACGGTCGATTCCGATACCTCGACCAACGACACCTGCATTATGCTTGCTTCTGGCGCTGCAGCCGCAGATGCCGAGGCCATCGTCGAGGGCACTGACTCCTTTGACGAGTTGGCCTTTGCCGTGCACGAGGTGTGCGAGAGTCTGGCGCGCAACATCGCGGCCGATGGCGAGGGTGCTTCAAAGCTCGTGACGGTTAACATTACCGGCGCCGCCAACGACGAGGAAGCCGATATCGCCGCCCGTGCCGTCGCCAACTCGCCGCTCGTCAAGACCTGCATCGCCGGCCACGACTGCAACTGGGGCCGCGTTGCCATGGCGCTTGGCAAGTGCGGCGTGAAGTTTAATCAGGAAGACGTTTCCATCGACATGATGGGCATGCCCGTCTGCCGCGACGGTCTGACCGTTCCCTTTGACGAGGATGAGGCCCTGCGACGTTTTGAGGCGCCCGAGATCATAATCTCGGCCGACCTGGGCGCAGGCGACGCGGCAACGACCGTGTGGACCTGCGACCTCACGCACGAGTACATCTCCATTAACGGCGACTACCGTTCCTAGATTCCAGGCACGCTGCGCATCTTGCCGCAATTGCGTACAGCGGAGCACGGCGCGATAACGATATGAAAGACGAGGCAGATTATGAAATTCGCACGTGATTGTCGTTCGAGCGAATCCAACGAAGCAACCGCGCAGCTGCTGTTCGAAGCGCTGCCGTGGATTAAAAACCTGACCGGCAAGACGGTCGTTATCAAATATGGCGGAGCAGCCATGGTTGACGAGCAGCTGCGCCGCGACGTGATGAGCGACATCGTTTTGCTCAAGATTATCGGCATGCGCCCCGTCATCGTGCATGGCGGCGGCAAGGCTATTAACGAGGCGCTGAGCCATTACGATATTCCCGTCGAATTTAAGAACGGCCAGCGCGTGACCACGCCGGCGACTATGGATATCGTACGCGAGGTGCTGGGCGGCAAGGTTAACCAGGAGCTGGTTGCTGCCATCAACCACCACGGCAACCTGGCCGTGGGCGTGTCGGGCAGCGATGCCGGCACGCTCATCGCCGAGTCGCTCGACCCCGAGCTCGGTCGCGTGGGCAAAGTGACGCACGTCAACACCGACTATATCGAGCGCTTACTCGATAGCGAGTACATCCCCGTCATCGCTACCGTCGCGGCGGGGGAGGACGGCGGTTTCTTCAACATCAACGCCGATACCGCCGCCGGTGCCGTTGCCGCGGCGCTCCACGCGCATAAGGCGATCTTTTTGACCGATGTCGATGGCCTGTACAAGGACTTTAGCGACAAGGACTCGCTTATCTCCAACCTAACGCTCGACGAGGTTAACGAAATGCTCTACGGCGGCGAGGTCGATAAGGGCATGATTCCCAAGCTGCGCGCGGCCGTCGATGCGCTTACCGGCGGCGTATTTCGTGCCCACATCATTAACGGTACTACGCCGCATTCGCTGCTCCTGGAGCTGCTGACCGATGCCGGCGTCGGCACCGTGATCCATTCCACCGAGACGGCTTACGAGTTCGATACGCATCCGCATCCGCTTTCGACGTTTGCTGCGCGTCTGACCGAAAACCTTGACGAGGTCGAGAAGCTTCAGACGGTCTAGCTGACCCGCAGCCGCCCCATTCCTGCACCCATAGCCCCGCGCCGTCTGGCGCCCAACGAAAGGCATCCCATGTCACTTGCAGCTCAGCAATCGCTTGAATCCCATTACGTTATGCATACCTTTGGCCGCTCTCCGGTCGAGTTTGTCGAGGGTCACGGCATGAAGCTCACCGGCGACGATGGCCGTGAGTACCTCGACTTTCTTGCCGGCATCGGCGTGTGCAGCCTAGGTCATGGCGACCCGGCTGTGCTCTCGGCGCTCGAGGCACAGACCAAAAAGCTCATGCATGTCTCCAATTACTTCTACATCGAGCAGCGCGGACAGGTCGCGGCGCTGCTGTCCAAGCTTGCTAACGACGACGTAGATGGTGCGCGCGTGCTTGCCGATGCCGTTGTCGCCGGCGATGAGACCACGGCAGCTGCTCTTGGTGCCCCGGCTGCGGATGAGCAGGTTTGGGAGACCTTCTTTGCCAACTCTGGCGCCGAGGCCAACGAGGGCTCGATGAAGCTCGCGCGCCTGTACGCCAAGCGTGCCGGTAATGGCGGCAACACCATCGTGTGCATGCGCGGCGGCTTCCACGGCCGTACGCTCGAGACCATTGCCGCCACCATGCAGGATTGGCTGCAGGACAGCTTCCGCCCGCTGCCGGGTGGCTTTGTGGCCTGCACGCCCAACGATGTGGACGAGCTGCGTGCAATCTTTAAGCAGCTGGGGAGCGAGATTTGTGCCGTGATGCTCGAGCCGATCCAGGGTGAGAGTGGCGTGCACCCCATGACCGAGGAGTTTATGGCGGCGGCGCGCGACCTGGCACACGAAGTGGGCGCCGTGCTTATCGCCGACGAGGTCCAGTGCGGTATCTTCCGCACGGGTAAGCCGTTTGCGTTCCAGACCTATGGCGTGGAGCCCGACATCATGAGCCTTGCCAAGGGCATTGCTGATGGCGTGCCCATGGGTGCCGTCGTGGCAAAGAAGGAGATTGCCGACGTGTTTAAGCCGGGCGACCACGGCTCGACCTTTGGCGGTAGCTGCTTGGCC
>URVZ01000126.1 GCA_900551365.1 uncultured Collinsella sp. | reverse complement strand
ACGTCAACGCCGATCCGCACCTGGGCACGGCTTATTCCACCATCATCGCCGACGTCCAGGCTCGCTATCGTCGCTCTGCCGGCTATAACGTCAAGTTCCTGACTGGCATGGACGAGCACGGCGAGAAGGTCGCCGAGGCTGCAGCCAAGCACAACATGACGCCGCAGGAGTGGACCGACAGCCAGGCTCCGCACTTCAAGGAGCTTTGGAGCAAGCTCGAGATCTCCAACGACGACTTCATTCGTACCACCGAGCCGCGCCAGCATCATGCGGTGCAGTATCTGTGGGAGCGCATGAAGGAGTCCGGCTACCTGTATAAGGGCAGCTATGACGGCTGGTACTGCGTGCCCGACGAGACCTACTTTACCGATACGCAGGTCCAGAAGGGTGACGAAGAGTACGGCAGCGTCGGCCAGCACCTGTGCCCCGATTGCCATCGTCCGCTCGAGCGCGTGCAGGAGGAGTCCTACTTCTTTAAGCTCTCTGCGTTCCAGGACAAGCTGCTCAAGCTCTATGACGAGCACCCCGATTTTGTTGAGCCCGCGTTCCGCATGAACGAGGTACGCAGCTTTGTCGAGGGCGGCCTCAACGACCTTTCCGTGAGCCGCACGAGCTTTGACTGGGGTGTCAAGGTCCCGTTCGACGAGGGCCATGTGACCTACGTGTGGTTCGACGCGCTGCTCAACTATATGACGGCTGTCGGCTACGGCGTCGATACCGACGAGGCCCGTGCCGAGCTGGCCTATCGCTGGCCCGCGCAGTTCCACATTGTGGGCAAGGACATCATCCGCTTCCACTGCGTCATTTGGCCCGCCATGCTCATGGCCGTCGGCGAGGCCCTGCCCGAGCACGTCTTTGCCCACGGCTTCCTGACCGTGCGCAATGCCGAGACCGGCAAGGCCGAGAAGATGTCCAAGAGCCGCGGCAACGCCATCGCTCCGCAGGATGTTATCGACATGCTGGGTGTCGAGGGCTATCGCTACTACTTCATGACCGACGTCGTTCCCGGCACCGATGGCGCCATCAGCTTCGAGCGCATGGAGCAGGTCTACAACGCCGACTTGGCCAACAGCTGGGGCAACCTTATCTCGCGCTCGCTCAACATGAGCGGCAAGTACTTTGATGGCTGCGCTCCGGCTAAGCCGGCGTCTGCCGACGCGTTCGGCAACCCGCTGGCAAAGATCGCCGACGGCCTGGTCGAGCGCTACATGGCCAAGATGGACGTGCTCGATTACGGCGGAGCCAAGGACGAGGTCATGGAGCTCATCCACGCCGCTAACCACTACATCGAGGACTCCGAGCCTTGGTCGCTTGCCAAGGACGAGGCCAAGGCTGACGAGCTGGCGTTTGTGATCTACAACCTGCTCGAAGCCATCCGCATTGCCGCTCACCTGTTGATGCCGCTCATGCCCCAGACTTCTGCCGAGGCCCTGCGTCGCCTGTCCTGCGAGGAAGAGGCCGCGAGCGACGACCTCAAGGGCATTTGCACTTGGGGCCTGCTTGCCGGTGGTCAGTCCGTCGAGAAGGGTGAGCCGCTGTTCCCGCGTCTGGGCTAAGACGCCGCGCGCCATATCGGCAATTTGCTGTTTAGCTGTAAGGGCATGGCCGCCACGGTCCATGCCCTTTTGTTTCAAGACGCCGCCATCATGCTAAGGAGGCAACCATGACAACTTCGCCTTTGGCAAACCCCACGGCCACCAGGGAGCTGCTGGAGGAGTTTGGCCTTGCGACCAAGCATCGCCTGGGCCAGAACTTCCTGATCGACAACCATGTAATTGAGCGCATTTGCGAGCTTGCCGAGCTTGCAGGTGATGAGCGCGTGCTCGAGGTTGGTCCGGGCGTTGGTACGCTCACGCTTGCGCTGTTGCAGGAGGCGGCGTGCGTCACGTCGATCGAGGCCGATCCCGAGCTCGAGCCGGTGCTCGATGCTCACGCCGCCGACTACGCCAACTTCTGCTTTATCATGGGCGACGCGCTCAAGGTGGGCCCGGAGCAGATTGAGCAGGTTGCGGGCGGTACGCCGACGGTGTTTGTCGCGAATCTGCCCTACAACGTGGCGGCGACGATCATCCTTCAGTTCTTCCAGACGATGCCCGCGCTTAAGCGCGCTGTCGTCATGGTTCAAAAGGAGGTTGCCGATCGCATTGCCGCAACGCCCGGTAACAAGACCTATGGCGGCTACACGGCAAAACTCGGCCTGTACGCGCAGGTGACGGGTCGCTTTGAGGTGCCGCCGCGTTGCTTTATGCCGGCGCCGCACGTGGACTCGGCCGTCGCGCGTATCGACCGTGTTGACGGCGTGGTGCCCGAGGGGCTCGATCGCGAATTTGTGGCCCGCGTGATTGATGCTGCATTTGCTCAGCGTCGCAAGACCATCCGCAATTCCATGAGCGCCAACGGCTTTGCCAAGGACGTGCTCGATGCTGCCTTTGAGGCTTGCGGTATTGCACCCACCACGCGCGCCGAGACGCTTGATGTTGCCGACTTTGTCCGTCTGGCCCAGGAGCTAATCCATGATGCCTAATGCCGAACGTGTGACGTTTACCAAGAAAAAGAAGACGGTTGCTTGTCCCGTGCCCTTGGCACCGCTTGCCGACACGCATGCGCATCTGCTTTCGTTCTGGGGCAAGGATGTGCCTGAGACGCTCGTGCGTGCCAAGGCGGCGGGCGTCGACCTGTTGGTGACGATGTTCGACCCCATCGCTGATAAACGCAGCGTGACGGACTATAGCGACTGGCTGACGCGCGAGATTCTGCCGATGCAGGATATCCCGCAGATCAAGTATCTTGCCGGCGTGCATCCGTATGGCGCGCCGGACTATGCCGACGACGTTCGCGCACAGGTCGTTGCCGCACTCGATGATCCCTTATGCGCCGGTATTGGCGAAATCGGCCTGGACTACCACATGGACTATGACGACGATATCGCGCCGGCACCCCATAACGTGCAGATTGACTGCATGGCGCGCCAGCTCGAGCTTGCCGTGTGCCGTAACGTGCCGGTGGAGCTACATCTGCGTCACGAGGACACGGACCAGGAGCGCACCTCGCACGTGGACGCCTACAACGTGCTTCGTGAGGTGGGCGTGCCCCAGGCCGGTTGTGTGCTGCACTGCTTTGGCGAGGACCGCGCCACGATGGAGCGCTTTGTGGAGCTGGGCTGCTATATCGCCTATGGTGGTGCGGCCACCTTCAAGCGCAACGACGACGTGCGCGAGGCATTTGCGGCAACCCCACTCGATCGAATTTTGTTCGAGACGGATTGCCCGTATATGGCTCCGGAGCCCATCCGCGGTCTTGAATGCGAGCCCGCAATGATCTCCATTACGGCAAACGCGCTGGTTAACGACCGTGTCGATCGCACTGGTGAGGACGCCGAAACAATCGCGCAAGCCGCTTGGGAGAATGCCTGCAAACTTTTTCAAAAATAGTTCTTGCGTTCGTGGTGGCGCTCCGTTATTCTAATTCCTGCACGCGGGCGTGGCGGAATTGGCAGACGCGTACGGTTCAGGTCCGTATGGGGGCAACCCCATGAAGGTTCAAGTCCTTTCGCCCGCACCATTGATTGAAAGAGCTCCCAGCAATGGGAGCTTTTTTGTTATGGGCCGTTTTGGCAGATTTGACATATCGATTTCGCGCGGTAGATGCCCCTGTGGTCAAAAAGTGGCAAATATGAGTACTGACATGAAAATAGAGACATTTCATGAAGCTATTTTTGCTCATTTTGCGCAACAGATGTACGCTAATTTGGCTCAACCTTGAGACAAAATGAAGTAATTTCGATAGACCTCGGGTCGCGCGCGCAGACGTGGTGTAAGAGTGTCCTGAGGTCCGTCGCTGCAAGTC
>URVZ01000125.1 GCA_900551365.1 uncultured Collinsella sp. | reverse complement strand
GCCTACATCAGGCGCAGGCTGACGTCCTTGAGCTGGGCGCCGGAAACGGCACTCGGGGCACCCGACATGAGGTCGGAGCCGCTGGCCGTCTTGGGGAACGCCATGACGTCGCGGATGGAGTCGGAGCCGGTGAGCAGCATGCACACGCGGTCCAGGCCCAGAGCAAAACCGCCCATCGGGGGCGCACCAAACTTGAGCGCCTCCATGAGGAAGCCGAACTGAGACTCGGCACGCTCCTCGGTAAAGCCCAGGAGCTTGAGCATGGACATCTGCATCTCGGCGTTGTGGATACGCATGCCGCCGCCGCCGGCCTCAAAGCCGTCCATGACAAAGTCGTAGGTGCAAGAACCGGCTGCCAGCGGGTCGGCCTCGATCTTGGCGATATCGGTCTCGGTCGGCAGGGTAAAGGGCTGGTGCTCGGCAGCGTAAGCCTTGCGATCCTCGTCCCAATGGAACAGCGGGAAGTTGACGACCCACAGGAAGTCGTGACCCTCGCGCTTGATCTCGAGCGCATTGGCCATGTGGGAACGCATGCCGCCCAGGATCTCGTCGGAGAGCAGGCGCGGGCCGGCGGCGAACATCACAAGGTCGCCGGGCTCGACGTCCATGCGCTCGCGCAGAGCCGCCATCTCCTCGTCCGAGAAGAACTTGACGATGGGGCTGTTGATGGAGCCGTCCTCGCGGAAGGCGATCCATGCCAGGCCCTTGGCGCCAAACGTGGAGGCCACGCCGGCAAGCTTATCGATCTTGGCACGTGCCCAGGCACCAGCGCCCTTGGCGTTGATGGCCTTGACGACAGAGCCCTCCTCGTTTGCGGCAGTCGCAAAGACCTTGAACTTGGAGTTGGCAAAGATGTCGGTCAGGTCGACCAGGTGCATGCCATAGCGGGTATCGGGCTTATCGGAGCCATAGGTGTCCATGGCATCCCAGTAGTTCATGCGACGCAGCGGCGTGGGCATCTCGACACCCATGCGGCCGAAAGCATCGGCAAGAACCTCCTCGAGCGCGCTCATGACATCGTTCTGGTCCACGAAGGACATCTCGATATCGACCTGGGTGAACTCGGGCTGACGGTCGGCACGCAGGTCCTCGTCGCGGAAGCACTTGGCAACCTGGTAGTAGCGCTCGACGCCACCGACCATGAGCAGCTGCTTCAGGAGCTGCGGGGACTGCGGCAGGGCGTAGAAGTTACCCGGCTGAATACGGCTGGGAACGATGAAGTCGCGGGCGCCCTCGGGCGTGGACTTGAACAGGGAGGGCGTCTCGACCTCCATGAACTCACGGTTGTGCAGCGCCTCGCGAATGGCAAAGGTAAAGTCGGAGCGCAGCTTGAGGTTGGCCATCATCTCGGGACGGCGGAGGTCCAAATAGCGATAGCGCAGGCGGGTGTCCTCGCTGGTCTCGATGCCGTCCTCGATCTGGAACGGCGGGGTGACGGACGTGTTGAGCACCTCGGCGTGGTCGGTCAGAACCTCGATCTCGCCGGTCGCGAGCTTAGTGTTGGTGGTCTCCTCGCCACGGGCGCGCACGACGCCGTGAATCTTGATGGGCCACTCGGGACGCATGGTCTCGGCGATCTTAAAGGCATCGCCATCGGAGTGCTCGGGGTCGAAGGTGAGCTGCGTGATGCCCTCGCGGTCGCGAAGGTCGCAGAAGATAAGGCCGCCGTGGTCGCGGCGACGGCTCACCCAACCGGTGAGGGTGACCTCTTCGCCCACGTTCTCGAAGCGAAGCTCGCCGCAGGTACGGGTGTGCATGGAATGCTCATCGATGGGACGGGTCTGGCTCATACCAGTGATCCTCCTTTATGGATCTGTGCCGCCCCGTGTCGTTCCGGGCGGCGTCGTACAGATTTGCCCAGCCTGCGTAAACCGCGCAGCCGGACATGGCGTTCTATCTTATCGCACCCGCGTCGATGTGCCGCGACAAAGTAGCTCTTGTCCAAAGACTTGACGGAGACGAAACAATTGACGCGGCCTGGCCGTCGCCAAGGCGCGCCGCGTGCGACAATGTGCCCCAACACAACTGCACTCGGAAAGGCCCGTCATGACCGCACGCCTCATCGTTATGGATATCGACTCCACGCTCATCAACCAGGAGGTCATCGACCTGTTGGGCGAGGAAGCCGGCGTAGGCGAGCAAGTGGCTCGGATCACCGAACGTGCCATGCGCGGCGAGCTCGACTTTAAGCAGGCGCTCGAGGAGCGCGTGGGGCTGCTTGCCGGCTTGGATGAGAGCGTGTTCGAGCGCACCTTTGAGCGCGTGACGTTTACCCCCGGCGCGCTGGAGCTTGTGCGCTCGGCGCACAGCAAGGGCTGGAAGGTCGGCGTGGTAAGCGGCGGCTTTCACGAGGTCGCCGATAAGATCGTGGCCGCCGCGGGCATCGACTTTTGCCTGGCCAACCGCCTGGAGGTCGTAGACGGCAAGCTCACGGGCAAGCTGGCGGCAGACATTGTGACCAAGGAGTCCAAGCTCATCCAGCTGCTGGATTGGGCGGTTGAGTGCGGTGTCGATATGGCACACACCGTGGCAATCGGCGACGGCGCCAACGATATCCCCATGATTCAGGCCGCGGGCACGGGTATCGCGTTTTGCGCCAAGCCCAAGACGCGCGAAGCCGCCCCGTTTGCCATCGACGAGCGCAACCTGATGCTCGCCATGGACATCATCCTGCGCGACTAGCAGTTCGCCCAACAATCAAATCAACTCCGCTATATCTAGTTTCCGAACGATTTTGTTCTAATGTTCGGAAACTACCTTTCTCGTGCTAGACTTTGCACCGTCGAAAGGAACATATATGGATAAGCGAGATCTTGAGCAGTTGCTGAGCGATGTTGCCGGCGGAGCAGTCACCCCGGCTGTCGCCCTTACGCGCATCCAGACGGCGCCGACCGCCGATCTGGGTTTTGCGCAGCTCGATCTTTCGCGCGGGGTGCGCCAGGGAGCCGGCGAGGTTGTCTACGGCGCCGGTAAAACCGCCGAGCAGATTGCCGCCATTATCGAAGCGCTGCGCGATGCCGGCCAGGAGCGCATCCTGGTCACACGCCTGGACGCCGAAAAAGCAGCCCACACCTCGGAGCTCCTCGGCAACGGCATCGACCTGGGATATGTCCCGGACGCACAGCTCGCCCTCGTGGGCGGCAAGCCCTCCCCTACCGGCAACGGACGCATCGTTGTCGCCTGCGCCGGTACGAGCGACCTGCCCGTCGCCGAGGAAGCCGCATTGACGGCCGAATTCTATGGCAACGAGGTCGACCGCCTCTACGACGTGGGTGTCGCCGGCCTGCACCGTCTGCTCGCGCATACCGAGGAGCTTGCCCAGGCACAGGTGGTCATCGCCATTGCCGGCATGGAGGGCGCACTGGCGAGCGTTGTCGGCGGCCTGGTGAGCTGTCCGGTCATCGCCGTTCCCACCAGCGTGGGTTACGGCGCGAGCTTTGGTGGCGTAGCCGCGCTGCTCGCCATGCTCAACTCCTGCGCCAGCGGCGTTTCGGTCGTCAATATCGACAACGGCTTTGGCGCCGCCTACCAGGCAAGTCTTATCAATCATCTGAGCGCCGGCACATCCTGCGCCCGTTAAGGAGCATTCCATGTCCAACCATCAGCACACGCTTATCATCGACGGCACTTCGGGCATCAGCGGCGATATGACCGTCGCGGCCCTGCTCGACCTGGGCGCCAGCGAGGAGCATCTGCGCGAACAGCTCGCCACGCTGCCGGTCGACGGCTTTTCGATCGCTGTAACGCGCGTAAACAAGCATGGCATCGACGCCTGCGATTTCGACGTCCAGCTTGCAGAGGAGCTCGAGAACCACGATCACGATATGGCCTGGCTCTACGGCAACGAAGCAGCTG
>URVZ01000124.1 GCA_900551365.1 uncultured Collinsella sp. | reverse complement strand
TCGCGCGAGTTGGCAAAGACCAGGCACTTGCGGCCGCGGGTATGTTCAAAGATATAGCCCATGCCGGGATCGGCGTTGTCTGGTGCTGTGTCGGTGGGGTTGAGTAATGCCTGTTCGGGTGCTCGGGGAATGTCGACTTCGCCCTCGGGGGCCGAGGAAGCGCGACTGTCCTTGGGGGCAGCCTTGCCCCGTGCCTGCTCGCGACGTTGGCGGCGTTCGTCCTGTGTGAGTTGTCCGCTATGGCGCATGTCTTGGGTGCTGACGGGCAGTGCCGCGGGTGCCGCTGCCTCAATGCGCTCGCATGCAAGCACTTCGGCCTCTTGAGGACCCATGCTCTTGAATCCCCGCTGCTGCGCCTGGGGACCCGAGTTGTAGAAGTGCTCCATGGAGATACGCCACACGCGGCGCGGTTCCTCAAAACGAGGGATAACGCAGTCGCGTCCCGTTCCCTGCGAGAGAAAGGCACCCGTGCGCTCGGGGTCGCCGATGGTAGCCGAAAGGCCAATGCGGCGGGGTTGTACGCCGGCCATGCGCGACAGGCGCTCAATAAGGCAGAGCGTCTGCCCGCCTCGATCGCCGCGCATAAGCGAATGGACCTCGTCGATGACGACGTAGCGCAGATCGCAGAACATGCGCGGAATCGCCATGTGCTTATGGATCAAGAGCGCCTCGAGCGACTCGGGCGTAATCTGCAAGATACCGCTCGGCTTTTTGATGAGCTTTGCCTTGTGCGACTGCGAAACGTCGCCATGCCAGTGCCAGACGGGGATGTCGGCTTCTTCGCAGAGGTCGTTGAGGCGGACGAACTGATCGTTGATGAGCGCCTTGAGGGGGCCAATGTAGAGGGCGCCCACGCTTGCGGGCGGGTTCTCCCAAAACTCGGTCAGGATGGGAAAGAAGGCTGCTTCGGTTTTGCCGGAAGCTGTGGATGCCGTTAGGAGCACATTGTCTTGTGTGTTAAAGATGGCATCTGCTGCCGCAACCTGGATAGAGCGCAGACTCTCCCAATCGTGGGAGTAGATGAAGTCTTGGATAAACGGGGCGTAGCGGTCAAAGGCGTTCACGGGGCCTCCTCTCAAAAACGAATCTCTCAGCGCGGCTGGCAACGGCTTGCTGCATGACTGCTTCAACATTTGCCCAGATAAAACCTGCCAAAATAAACCCGTCCCTTTTTGCAGGTTAGATGGTGAATTCGGCGAAGTTGCGGTCGTCGTCCGCGGTGCCGGTGTCGTCTGTTGCGGCTGCCGGCGCCAGCGCGTCGCCGCCGACGCTTTGCAGTAACTCGGCCACGTTGGCGTCGGGGTTTTGGCATAGGATGTCGAGCAGCTCGATAAAGTCACGAATGACTTCACGCGGCGTCAGATGTGTGTCGGCCCCCACGCGGCCCAACTCAATCTTGAGAAAGTCCACCAAGTCGTTCTCGGTAAGCGTGGGCGTCCAGCCAAAGTAGCCGGCATGGATCTGCATGAGCTTTTCGATGAGCACCAGCAACTCCTCATAGGTGAGTGGCTGCAGGCGGATGATGGGCGCGAGCATGTCCTTAAGATCCTCGCGTGCAAAGCGGCCTTGAGCGAGTCGGCTACGCAGGGCCTCGTAGGAGAACACGCCACGGCGGCGGTCTTCGATGGAGGTTGGCGTGCCGCCCATGATCATGCCCAGGTACTGCGCCTTGCCCTGGAGCGTGTCGTTGTACATGGTCAGGATCTTCTCGTAGTTGTATTGGCGTGTGATGGCGTTGGGAATCTTATACAGATTCACGAGTTCGTCGATGAGCACCAGCATGCCCTTGTAGCCGCTGCAGACCAAAAAGCGCGCAATGAGCTTAACGTAGTCGTACCAGTCGTCATCGCTGATGATGGTCGAGGAGCCCAGCTCGGCGCGTGCCTCACTCTTGGTGCGGTACTCGCCACGAATCCATTTGGTCACGCGGCTCATAGCTTCTTCGTCGCCCTCGGATACGGCCGCGCGGTAGCGGCGGAGCATACGGGCGAAGTCGAAGCCGTGGACCATTTCCTCGAGCGGGGCCAGTTGGGCATTGACGGCAGACTCATCGGCATCGGCACACGAGGCGACCCAGCGATCCAGGATAAGGTTGAGCGCACCGCCCTCGGGGCGCGTTTTAGTCGATATGTTGCGGATGAGCTCACGGTAGGTGGCAAGGCCCTGTCCCTGGCCGCCCTGCAGGCGGCGCTCAGGGGATAGGTCGGCATCGGCGACGACGAATCCCTCGCCCATGGCGTGCGTGCGGATGGTCTGGAGCAAAAAGCTCTTGCCGGCGCCGTAACGACCGACTAAAAAACGGAAGCTCGCGCCACCGTCGGAGATGAGACTCAGATCGGTGAGCAGGGCGCGAATCTCGACCTCGCGTCCCACGGTGATATAGGGAAGGCCGATGCGCGGGACCACGCCGCCCTTGAGCGAGTTTAGGATAACGGCGGCGACGCGCTTGGGCACGCGGGGTGCTGCGGATGCGGTATCACTCATGGTCTAGGTATCCTCTCACGTCTGCTTCGTAGTCCTCAATAATCTGCGGCCCTGCCGCGCTAAATTCAATTACGGTGTCGCCCACCAGGTCAAAGAGCGTCTCGTTGATGGTATCGACGAGCATGTCCTCGCTCTGCCCCGATTGCACTACCGCCGATTCCGCCTGTACTGCGTTGTGCTCGAGCAGCGCGCGGAGATAGGCGTCTGCGGCGGGCGCGAGTTCGTTCGTGGCGTCAGCGGGCACTGCGGCTGCGAACGCTGACGTTGGCGCGAGAAGCGGTGCCACGACACCAAACTGTTCGGTGGATATGGTCGGCTCGTCGGTCAAGTCCTGCCGAATGGGTGCCACGACCGCCTCGACAATCGCGTCGGCTACGGGCCCGGCTTCCGGTTGCCCTGAGTCCGCTGCCTCGGCTTCTGCGGACGCGCCGTCCTCGCGTTCCTCATCGATCAAAAGCGCTTCGCGCGTTTGCGCAGCGGCGTTCCGAATGTGCCCCAGCTGACTCAGATCGATATCGATTTTGACGGGCTGGTGTGCGGCGTCCCACGAAAGCCATGCCACAATCTCGTCATCGATAATCTTGGCCAGATATTTGGGGACCTTTTCTTCCTTAAGGGGATGGGCGGGGTCCAGCGCCAGGCGCAGGCGTTGGTCGCAGGCGCGCATCATTTCACCGAGCTTGCTGCTCTTTTGCCTGCTGCCATGGATACGCATGCATTCCCAAAAGCCGTTTTGGCAACGGTAGATATGGATAGGATCCAGGCGGTATTCGCAGTCCTCGTGGCGCTCGGGCGCAAAGAATACGGCCGAGGCAAACATGGTGTAGGGCATGGCCGTCTCCTCCCCAAATAAACTCGCCACGATGCCGGTCTTTCGGTGCGTGTCATAGTAGCGCGCCATGCGGACATACACGGCGCATGCCACGTGGCGCAGATCGCGGTGGTGGCTGCGGTCGAGCCGCGAGTTACTTAGGTTGTACGTGGAGAGGGCGTTGATGGCGGTCATGAGTCGCTCCTCGCGCACCTCATCGGGCGGAAGGGGGAGCGTGGGCTCGGAGGTTTTGCGACGCTTGGGGGTCTGGCCGGACGGTGCCGGTGCTGGTGCAAGGTCTCGTGCCGCGCGCCGCAGCTCGATAAGGGCGTTGTCGAACATGACGGTTTTAGAATCACGAAGCAGCTTGGGGTCGAGCCCGTGGAACACGGCGTAGTCCTGCAACCACACGCGTGCAAACCGGTCGATGCCGGGCTCAAAGGCGCGGTAGGCATCCCAAAAGGCCTTGATCTTGTTAAAACCATCGAGCGGATTATCTACGCCGATGCCGCAAATCAGCTCATAGAGATACAGAAAGGCAAAGGACGTAGACGTTTCCTCGACGGTCCCGCGGCGCACTTGGGCGCGCCAGGTAAAGTAGCCGCGCAGCTGTCGGTCGCTCATGGCGTTGTAGGTGGGAAAGTACGACTT
>URVZ01000123.1 GCA_900551365.1 uncultured Collinsella sp. | reverse complement strand
GGGCAAAGATCGGACGTACCTTGTAGATGATAAAGAACAGGCCAAAGCCCAGCAGCGGAATGATGACCAGGTAGACCATGGCGACGCTGCCGCCCATGGCGTATGCCATGGTAAAGGCAAAGACCAGCACCAGCGGCGAGCGCACGGCGATGCGGATGAGCATCATAAAGGCCTGCTGCACGTTGTTGATGTCGGTGGTGAGGCGCGTGACGAGCGAGGAACTCGAGAACTTATCGATGTTGGCAAAGCTGAACGTCTGGATCTTGTAGAACAGGTCGTGACGCAGATTCTTGGCGAAGCCGCAGCTCGCATGGCTGCAGGTGACGCCGGCAGCGGCGCCGAAAGCAAGCGACGTCAGCGCGATGAGCACCAAAAAGCCTGCGGTGGGAAGCATCTCGGCTACGGTGGTGCCGTCTTTGATGGCGTCGATCAGGTTGGCGGTGATAAATGGAATCAGCATCTCGCAGAGCACCTCGCCAAGCACGAGCAATGGCGTGGCAACAGCGACTTTCATATAGTCGCGGATGCTGCCCATGAGGGTTTTAATCATCCAGTTCCTCCCAGGTTACACGGATTTTATCGAGCATTTCGGCGAGGTCTTCGCGCTCGTCATGGGTGAGCGCGCTAAAGGCCCGTTCTCTAAAGCGGATGCGGGCCGCCTGGTCGATGCGGGCGTTTTCCCGGCCGGTTTCGGTCAGGCGAATGGTGAGTTGCCGTCGATCCTTGGGGTTACGGCTGCGCTCGATGAGGCCGTTGAGCTCGAGCTTGGACAGGATCTCGGAAAGCGACCCCGGCTTGAGGTCAAAGTGCATGCCGAGTTCCTGCTGCGACATCTCGCCGCCGGGCTGCTTGGCCAGCAGGCAGATGATGGGCGCCTTGCCGGACACGCCTCCGCCATGAAAATGCATGTAATGGCCGCAAAAACCCAGGCCGCTCAGGATGCGCTTGGCGAGTTTGTCTTCTGAGCTAACCGCTTCGGGTATGTCTACCGGTTGCGACGGGTCACCGCCGGGCTCGTGCGAACAAAGGTTAAGAGGTTCATCGCACATGAATTAGTGTTGCTCCTTTCTTTAGTTAGGTAGTGGAATTGTTTTGTGCCTAACCAATTTAGGAGCGTGAGAAATCAATGTCAAGGTACCAAACTTATTAAGTTACGGCGTTTTGCCAAACGCCGTAACCGCTCGACGCTGCAAACCCGCCAGAGCGGCAATCTGCCTTTCAACTTCGGCGGCATGACCAGAAGGTCAATGCCGCCTCGTTTCAAGGCACCTTGCTCGCTCTGGCGGGCTTTCGCTGTCGTTGCCAAAACAACGGTGTTCCCTTGGCTGGCTTAAAGTGGCGCTTGTACCTGTGGCGTTGCCATCGCTGCCGAAGGCGGCACTTGGGGACGTTCCTTTTCTGCCGGCAGTTGGGGACATTCCTTGTGCCAGCGTTGCATCGAGTGCTTGGGAAACCGCGACCCGGTTTTTGGCCGAATAGTGGGTCGCATTTTCCGGATGGGGTGGGTTGCGGAAAGTGCGACCCGGAATATTGCTCTGAAACGGGATGCGGTTTCCCTGATGTGCCTCAAACGGAAAGCGCATCCCATTCCGGAGCTCCAAAACGGGATGCGCTTTCTGCGCGGAAGAATTGTCGCAGCTGCGTTAAGCAGTGTCGCTCGTTACTCGCCCAGGATCAGCGCTGCGAGCTCGTCCTGGGTGTCCACCACGTAGTCGGCGCCGGCGGCTTCCAGCTCTGCGCGGCCGCGGAAGCCCCAGCTGACGCCCGCACTCTTAAGGCCGGCGTTGTGACCGGTCAGGATATCGACATTGGAATCGCCCACATAGAGCGTGGTCGACGGATCGGCGCCTAGCTCTTTCATCACATGCAGTGTAACAGGCGCCTCGGGCTTGGGCGGAAACGCATCGACGTGGCCCTGCACCAGCGCAAAGCGCTCGGAACCAAAATACTTCTCGATAAGCGGAGCCGCCGAGACGTGGTCCTTGTTAGTGAGCACGGCAAGTTGCACACCCGCGGCGCGCAAGCGGTCGAGCATCTCGATCGTGCCGGCATAGGGGGCGGTGTGGTCCTCCTTGTGCTCGCCGTAGTAAGCCCTAAACTCGGCAAGCGTCTGCTCAAACATGCGGCCGTCGCCCGCATACTCGGCGGGCATAAAGCGCTCAACCAGCTTGAGCATGCCGTTTCCCACCTTGTAGCGGTACTCGTCAACGGCAAACGTGGGCCAGCCGTGCGCCTCGCAGGTATGGTTGCCGGCGGCCGCCAGGTCCTCGAGCGTGTTGAGAATGGTGCCGTCCAGGTCAAAGATCACATGGGAAAAAGCTGCTGCCATGGGTGCTCCTGCCGCTTGAGTTGTAAAACGCACCCCATGATACTGGGCATGCGTGCCGGGCATGTTTGGAATCTGAATATCTTTAATAGCCCTGAGCCTTTGTCGTTAGCAAATTCTCGGCAGCTGCTCTCCTACGAGCATGTCGAGGATGCGGGTCGAGCCCCAGCCGGTACGTACGCGCACGGCGGGGCGGGTGCCCTCGGCAAGTGGCAGCACGCGACCGATGACGGCGGCATTCTCGCCGTAGCGGGCGGCGCGCATGGCGGCCAGCGCGGCATCGGCTTGCTCGGCAGGCACGACGGCAACCATCTTGCCCTCGTTTGCCACCTGCAGTACATCGTAGCCGAGCATTTCGCAGGCGGCCTGCACGTCGGGACGCACGGGCACGGCATCTTCGTCGACCTCCATGGCAACACCGCTGGCCTGGGCAAACTCGTTGAGTGTGGACGCCAGGCCACCGCGCGTGGGGTCGCGAAAGCAACGCATGCCGGGCGCTGCGGCCAAAACGTCGGCAATCAGGTGGTTGAGCGGCGCGGCATCGCTTTCGATGGTGCTCGAAAACGCCAGACCCTCGCGCTGACTCATGATGGCGATACCGTGGTCGCCCAGTGTACCCGAGACTAGGATGACATCGTCGGGCTGGCAGTCTGCGCCGCTGAGCGCCACGCCCGCGGGTACCTCGCCCACGCCGGCGGTATTGATATAGACGCCGTCGGCCCCGCCGCGCTCGACCACCTTGGTGTCGCCCGTGATTATGGACACGCCCGCCTCGTGCGCCGTCTCGGCCATCGTCTGCACAATCTGGCGGAGCTTATCCATGGGATAGCCCTCTTCAAGGATAAAGCCGCACGACAGGTAGCGCACGTTGGCGCCCGAGGTCGCGACATCGTTAACGGTTCCGCACACGGCGAGGCGGCCGATGTTGCCACCGGGGAAGAACTGCGGCGAGACTACAAAGCTGTCGGTCGACATGGCGATGCGCCCGCTCGCGGGCAGCGCAGCGACGCCGGCATCGTTGCCCTCGAGCAGTTCGGGCGACCCAAAGGCATCCAAAAAGACCTCATCGATGATGCGTTTCATCATCTGTCCGCCGGAGCCGTGGCCCAGCAAGACAGTGCTATCGGAGACACTATGGGACATATCGAAAACTCCAATCGTGGGTGGAATTATATGGGTGAGGTGCGCCGTCGACTCGTCCGCCGTTCGTTAGAACGGCGGAACCTATTAGCCTCGGTAGCGGAAATATGCTGCGCAGCTGCCCTCGGAGCTCACCATGCAGGGGCCGACGGGATGCTCGGGCGTACAAGCGTGGCCGAACAGGGGGCAGTCGCTCGGCGTAATGGCCCCGCGCAGCACGTCGCCGCAGCGGCACCCGCGTGGCTCGACCGTCGGCTCGATGGGCACGTCAAAGCGCATGCTGGCATCAAAGTGCGAAAACTCGGGACGAATGGCGAGTCCCGAAGTCGCAATCGATCCCAGCCCGCGCCATGTGGTATCGCACGGCTCAAATACCTGCTCGACCAGCTGGCGCGCCACGGGATTGCCGTCGGCATTGACGCCGCGACGGTAGGCGTTGTCGATCGCGGGTTGCCCCTCAACAACCATCTGGACCAGCATGCAGATACCCTGCAAGATGTCGACCGGCTCAAATCCCGTTACCACGCCTGGAGTCTTAAACTCGTCGACCAAAAAGCTAAAGGGCGCCAAGCCCGTGATGGTGGCGACGTGGCCCG
>URVZ01000122.1 GCA_900551365.1 uncultured Collinsella sp. | reverse complement strand
CGGCATCGCGAAGGGCAACCCCAACGAGGTCTACCTGCGCTACCCGCGCTCTCCCCTCGCCGACCAGTCTGGCGATGCCGGATTCACCCGCACGCCGAGTGACGATGCGACGGCCTACGCCTGGAGACTCAGCTTGATCAAGCGCTCAAGCGCAGACGATAAACCGCTCGCGGGTGCCAAACTGCGCATCATCGATAACCGCGGGCGCATTCTAACGACTGACGGCTCGTGGTCGACGGATGCCGAAGTGTGCGTCACCACGGGCGCGGATGGCCATGTGGAATTGAGCGGTATAGACGCGGGCGTCTACACCGTCGAGGAAGTCGCGGCTCCCAAGGGATATGCGACGTTCGAAGGCAAACGAACGGTGACGGTTACGGCCGAGGGGCTGGACGTTAAACAGGTTGCAGCCGCGAAGCCCAAGGTGACCGTGTCGGCCGAAAGCCCCCTACGGGTTGATACCGCCGATGCCGGGACGGGTTCGATTGAGCTGTCGGTGCTCAACACCCCAAGCAAAGAAGCAAGTCGAAGCTTTATGCCCTCGACGGGAGATAGAACGTTGGTGCTGGTGGCGGCTTTAGCTGTCATCGGAGTGGCGGCTATTGTTGTCGCGCTCGTCATCAAGCGGGGAGGCGGTCGTCGTGAAAAATAATTGCCCCCCTTGCTCAATGGCGTACTGCCTCCGTAGCGAGTGATGCGCAGGCCTGCCGACCTGATGATCATTGGTTTTGAAAAAGTTACTAGAGAACCCTCCAAGAAAAGCGGGGCACCCGGTCGATATGACCGAGCGCCCCGCTTCGTTTGTTAGTGCAAAGTTGCCTGACCCGTTGCACCACCACAAAGGTGCCTGGCTCCTTTGTGGTGGTTGGCGGCTAAGCGGTGGGGAGTTCTGGCGTGTTAGCCGGCTGCTGCGGTTTGAGGTGGGCGTTGCGCCAGATGATTTGGATGATGTAGCCGAGTGTAAAGACGAAGGCCACGCCGCTGATGAAGTCGCCTACGAGGGGGATTGCCGTAAGCGCGCCCGCGGCGATGCCACCTACGGCCGCCATGGCGTAACGGTTCTGGCTGTGTCCGACCATGCGGGCGATCGCACACCCCGCAAAGGCACTCGACACCAACGCGATGCCGATAACGCCGCACAAGAGGGCTCCGGCAAGTGACAGGCCGGCGATGGAGATGATCAGCAGCAGGACGGCGGGGACGATAGCGATCGTGCCCAAAAGACCGCTCACCCACAGGGGCGTGGGGCGCTGGTGGAGCATGCCGGCGGCACTGGCAGTCGCACGCGGAAAGGCGAGCTCGAGCAGCAGGGCGACAAAGCAGGCCGAGAGCGCCGCGGCGACGATGCCGCCGATGACATCGTTAATGGTGGAAGTATCTTCGTTCTCGGTGCGGTCGATCTTGAGCGCGCCGACCTCGGCTCCTGCGGCGCGCTCGGGGTCCTCGGAGACGTGTGCGTTCACGGTGCCGGTAATGCGGGCATTCTTGCCCAAGACGAGCTTATCGGCCCAAACCTCGACATCGCCGTCGACGGTGCCATCGATGGTCACGGTGTCGCCTGCGAGCGCTGCCGACTTGGCAGAGCCGCGCAGGGCAACCGTCTCGCCCATTGCGTAAAAACAGTTGGCGGTGCTACCAGTGTTGAGCACGACATGCTGACCGGCTACCGTCACGCTGCCATCGATTGCGGTTTTGGAGATATCGATGGTGCGCGCCGCCAGGCGAACGGCGCCGCCTACGGTGCAGTCGCGAATCGACAGGCTCTCGCCTGCCGCGATAATATCGCGGCCGATGGAAGCGTCGTCTAGGTTAAGGCTTTGGCCGGCCCAGTACAGGTCGCCTTCGACGCCAGACGGATTTGAGTCAACTTCGGTTGCGAGCACGTTGCCGGCGGTGTCTGTGCCGGCGAACGACGTTGTGGGAAGCGCGGTCAGCGCAAGCGCTATCAGTGCGAATAGGAGGGCGGTGCGGGCCTGCGCTTTACGGCGCCGGGACGACGGTTCTAGGTTGCAAGGCATAATGAATCCTTCGTTAGATACTCGACATGTATCTAACAGGGTACCCAACGCGCGGGCGCTCTAAAAGAACCTCTCGGTTGCATTTCGAAGGGTCGTGCCGCGCTGTCTACTTTTTGCGATGCAAGAAGCGCGCGATGTCTTCCTCGGTGGGGCTTTTGATGTCAAAGCGCAGCGAGAGCCAGCGCAGGCCCATGGTCACCGCAACGCATACGACTAGCGCAGCGACATTGCTGACCAAGCCACTCATGACGAGGCTTACATAGCTTGCCGATCCGGCGATGGCCGCGATGGCATAAAAGTTAGTGCGTTGGAAAATGCCTGGGACCACGCCCATAAAGCCGTCGCGCAACATGCCGCCACCCACCGCGGTGAAGAAGCCCATCATGATGCATACGGCCGGCGCAAAGCCATAAACCAGTGCCTTGTCCGCTCCGGTGGCGGCGTAGATGCCGACCGAGATGATGTCGAGCAATGGGATGAGTTTCTCGGGTTTATCGACGATTGCCGGGAAGATGTAGATGATGGCCGCCGTGGCGATGGAAAGCGGGAGTGCCATCGGCTGGTTGAGGATGTAGACGTTGCCCACCTGCAGCGTCATGTCGCGTAAAAGACCGCCGCCCAGACCGCAGACCACGGCGAGTGCGACCGCGCCCACCAGGTCGAGCTTGTGCTCGCGCGCAACCAGCACACCCGAGATCGATGCCGCGACAACGGCGAACATCTCGAGCCAAAATGGGATAGCGACCATGGCATCCGAGGCATGTGAGGTAACGGTTATAGCGGCGACGACGGGCAAGATGGGGTCCTTTGAGTTGCGAGTTTAGACAATGCCCGTACATAGTACATGGTTGGCGGGTCTCGCGACCCCATTGCTCGGCAAACGGTCGGGACTGGGCGCGGGCGTGGCGTTGTTGGAATGCCAGGGGTCCAAAACATGTACATCAGCCTCCAAAGATGTCAGAAAATGTCGTTTTTGGAGGGTGGTGTACATGTTTGGGGGGAAGCGCGGGGTGAGTGGGTTCGCCGTTACTCAGAAGGCGACTCTTCGGCTTGATCGCTCTTCCAGTTGCGGATAAGCACCTTGCGCAGTTCGTTTTGCTTTCGCTGATACTCGGCATCTACGCAACGAGGCATGCCGAGTGCTTCGCGGATATTGTTCATGGCACGGTGGAAAGCGAGTTGGCTTGCAAATTGCGTCGAGGTGAGCGTGACGATGCGATAGCCCATTTGGGCGAGCACGGCCTCTCGCTCCGCATCTGCTCCCTTGCGTTCGACCTCGTCGTGAAAGCCGCCCTTATATTCGATGCCGAGCTCTCTGCGCTTATAGGTAATGAGGGCATCGATTTTAAGCGTTCGAGCTTTGGTGCAATGCCAAAGTCGTTTAGGGATTTCGAGCGGCTTGTTGAGTTCGACACCTCGGATGCCAACGCCGCCTTCGCTCGTCGGGAGTGAAAGGGCGATAGCGGATGCGGTTTCCATGGGTGAGGCTGAGTGGTCGTAGATATGTCTGAGCGCGAGTCTGGCGCGTGTGGCACCGGGTTTGCCGGGGTGCCGATCGAGCTGTTCGACAATTTCGTCCTTGGAAGTGGTGGCTGGCTGCTCGGTATAAGGGTCATCGGGATTAAGCCCCATGCGATAATCACCGCAAACTTCGTAGCCGTATTCGAGGTGTTCGATTCTGTCCATCCACTCGGCAGCGAATACGAAGGTAAGGGCTTCGTCGGTGATAAAAATACCGGGGGTCAGCTCGTCAATATGGTCGTAGGGTAGATTTTGGCCAAGAACGTGGCAATTTACACCGTTGGCGCGGATTCGCTCGAAGGCAAATACAACGGAGATATCGATGGTCTCAAGCATGCTAGTGGGAATACCGCAGTCGGTAAGAGCCTGTCGGATGCGCGCGGTGCGTTGCTGGGTGGAGAGGCCTCTTGCGCCTATCTGGTAGTCGTGTTGCGCGACCGCTTGAACCAGGTCTTGTGGCGCATGATGGACGAGCCATGCGGTTTTATGCGTAATGAGAACAGGAGTATCCATTAGGGACCTCTCGCTTTATGCCGATATGCAGTCCTTATGTCCGTTGAAGTGAGGAAATATACCGAATGCCGGCAAATCGACTCATGCTCGGTGCGCGTCATATGCAAACGTGTACACCACACTCCAAAAACGACATTTTTTGACATCTTTGGAGGGTGGTGTACATGTTTGA
>URVZ01000121.1 GCA_900551365.1 uncultured Collinsella sp. | reverse complement strand
TCGCCAGACTCCACCGTAAACGCCGGATCGGTGCTCACAAGATAAAATCGGGTCACCTCAGTATTTCTAATTAGGTAAATCTGCCCCTGATTGCGTCGGCGCGATATATATGCAACGTGAACCGTGCCGAACTCTTCGCCGTTTTCCTTCTTTAATACCAGGATATTGGGATCGTACGTACGCTTAAACTGCCCGTCAACGCAGCTGCCGTCTTTGTCGACCAGTTGCCACCGATGGTTATCCTCTTCAAGAAAGGCCAGGGTTTCCAGACTCGTCTTGTCGTCCCGATAGTAACCGTCAATGGCAAACCCTTCGGAAGCGCACTCCTGCATATAGGACGTTTCTCGGCTTATAGCAAACAGCCCTGTAGCGCCCAGGAGCACAGCCAGGCAGACCACTGCAAGGGTTATCGAAATAGCACGGCGGCCCATGTTAGCCCAACCGATAGTTGTTTAACGGAGCGCGAAACATACCTGGAGCCTCCAATGTCAGAGGGGAACGTCCCCAGCAGGCTGGCGACAACTATATGCTTCTTTTATCAAACCATATGGCTGCCACTCGCGGAGGGGGTATCGGCGAGCGGCGTGTTTTCATACTCCATTGGTCAAACCTAAGCGCAGCCCTACAGCTCGTACTTGTACACGCGGTAGATATACTTTTCGGCTTCCATCTCGTAGGTGGTGATGGCCAGACCGTAGCGGTCGTCTCGTCGTTTGGCAGATAGGTCACACTGTGCTGGCCTGCGTTGAGCGAAAAATCGCCTTGGGCCTGCAGCAACTTGTCCTCTGAGCCCGAGCCGGCCCAAAAATCGGGCAAGTCCACGGAAGGCTGTAGCAAGGTCATTTGCGCAACATATGTTCAGCAAAAACGGGTGGTAGCCGGTACGACTACCACCCGTTTGTCTTATATCCGGATCGAAGTAGGCCAACTACTTCTTAATACCGCGCCCCAGGCGCTTGGCGACCGATGCAACGGCCTCCTCACTGGCAGATCCGCAGCTCGCACAGCCGTCGTGGGCACGCATCTGACCGGTGACCTCGTCCATCGCGAGCGGCGCCACCTTCTCGAGCTTAAAGCCCTTGCCGGCGCGCATGTTCTCCTTTGCCACGCTGATCATGAGCTTAATACGGTTGAGCTGGTTGACCTCGGATGCACCGGGGTCGTAGTCCACCGCGACGATGTTGCTCTCGGGATGTTGGCGGCGCAGCTCCTTGATCACGGCCTTGCCCACCACGTGGTTGGGCAGGCACGCGAAGGGCTGCGTGCAGATGATGTTGGGCGCACCGTGGTCAATCAGATCGAGCATCTCAGCCGTGAGCAGCCAGCCCTCGCCCATGTTGTTGCACACCGAAAGCACCGTGCGGGCCTTGTCGGCCATGGTGCCGATGCGCTCGGGCGCCTCAAAGCGGCGAGACTTTTCGAGCATCTCCTCCACCGGCGTGCGCATCCAGTCCACGAGCTTAATAAGCGCTTGCATGCCCGCGCGTGTAGTGGCAGAGCTTCCCAGCTCGTCCTTCTGCAGCTCGGCGTTGCTCATGGAGTACAGGAAGAAGTCGAGCAGGCCCGGCACTACGGCCTCGCAGCCCTCGCGCTCGATGACATCGACCACGTGGTTGTTGGCCGTAGGGTGGAACTTGACCAGGATCTCGCCAACCACGCCCACGCGCGGCTTGGTACCCTCGCCCACGAGCGGCATGGTGCCGAACGCGCGGATGGCCTCGCGGCACAGCTTGGTGTAGTTGTGACGGTTGAACTTGGGCGCCAGCTTGCGGGCGCGCGCCATGTACTCCTCGTAGAGCGCATTGGCGGCACCGGACGTTGCCTCGTACGGGCGACAGCGGTAGAGCATCTGCATCATCACGTCGCCAAAGAGCACCGCGTAGACCGCCTGCTTGAGCAGAGCCGGCGTAATCTTAAAGCCAGGGTTGTCCTCGCCGAGCGCCACGGCCGAAAGCGAGATCACCGGAATCTCGGGGTGGCCGCTCTCACGCAGAGCCTTGCGGATGAGTGCGATGTAGTTGGTGGCACGGCAGCCGCCGCCGGTCTGGCTGATAACCACGGCTGTCTTGGACAGGTCGTATCGACCGCTCTCGATGGCCTCCATGATCTGGCCCGTCACCAGGATCGACGGATAGCAGATGTCGTTGTTCACGTAGCGCAGACCGGCCTCGACGGCATCGTGATCGGTCGAGGGCAGCAGCTCCAAGTTGTAGCCAGCACCACGGAACACCTCTTTGACCAGGTCAAAGTGGATCGGCGCCATCTGCGGGCACAGGATGGTGTAGCCCTCCTCGCGCATCTGCTCGGTAAAGGGCACCTTGGGCCACGCGGTCGAAGCACTCTCGCGCTGCGCCTCGAACGTGTACTTGCGGCTCGCGAACGCGGGGGCATCCGTGGAGGGCGCCACCGGCGCGGCATCGCCCTGCTCGTAGGCCTCGCCCGCGGCCGTTGCCTCAGCCAAGCGCTCAGCCTCCTGGTCCTTAAGCGCAGCCATGAGCGAGCGGATGCGGATGCGCGCGGCACCCAGGTTGGACACCTCGTCAATCTTGAGCACGGTATAGATCTTGCCGCTGGCTTCCAGAATCTCCTGCACCTGGTCGGTGGTCAGGGCGTCCAAGCCGCAGCCGAAGGAGTTGAGCTGAATCAGGTCCAGGTCGTTGCGCATCGTCACAAAACGGGCGACGGCGTACAGGCGGCTGTGGTACATCCACTGGTCGACGACGCGGATGGGACGCTCGGGCTTCACCAGGTGCGCAAGCGAATCCTCGGTAAAGACCGCAAAGCCAAAGCTCGAGATAAGCTCGGGCAGGGCGTGGTTGATCTCGGGGTCGTTATGGTAGGGGCGGCCGGCGAGTACGATGCCGTGGCCGCCGTGGTCCTCGACCCACTTAAGAGCCTCCTCGCCCATGGTCTGGATATCCTCGTGGAAGCGCGCGTCGGCCTCAAAAGCAGCGTTGACGGCGGCATCAACCTCGGAGCGCGTGATTTTAGGACCGCGCACGCGACCGCGACCGGCCTCAGCATCGGCCACACGGTCGACGGCGAGCACCTGGTACAGACGGCGCTTAAGCTCGGTCTTATCGTGATACGGCACAAACGGGTACAGGAACTCGATGTTCTGCTCGCGAATCTCGTCGATATTGAGCGCCAGCGCCGTGGGGTAGCTCATGACGATGGGGCAGTTATAGCAGTTGCCAGCCGTCGGATCCTCCTTGCGCTCCCAGCGCACGCACGGCATCCAAATGAAGTCGACGTCACGGTCGATGAGGTTCATCACGTGGCCGTGGCTCATCTTGGCCGGATAGCACACGCTCTCGGACGGCATGGACTCGATGCCCGCCTGGTAGGTCTTCTTGCTCGACTGGTCGGACAGCTGCACGCTAAAGCCCAGGCGTGTAAAGAACGCGTGCCAGAAGGGGTAGTTCTCGTACATGTTGAGTGCGCGCGGGATACCCACGGTGCCGCGCGGGGCCTCGTCGGGACTCAGGACCTCGCGGTTAAAGAGCAGCTCGTTTTTCTTTTTGAAGAGGTTGGGGGCCTCGGTCTTCTGCTTTTTGTGGCCGGCGCCCTTCTCGCAGCGGTTGCCGGTAATGAAGCGTCTGCCGCCGCCAAAGTCGTTGACGGTGAGCTGGCAGTTGTTGGAGCAACGGCCGCAGCGGACATGCTTTTGCGTCACGGTGAGGTGCGCGATGTCCTCGGCTGAAAGGATGGTCGAGGTGCCATCGGCGCCGGCGCGATCGCGAGCGAGCAGGGCCGCACCATAGGCTCCCATGCAGCCGGCGATGTCGGGACGCACGGCATGAACGCCGGTGAGCTGCTCAAATGCGCGAAGCGTGGCGTCGGACATAAAGGTGCCGCCCTGGACGATCACCTGGCTGCCGATCTCCTTGGGGTCGCGCAGCTTAATGACCTTGAACAGGGCATTCTTGATGACGGAATAGGACAGGCCGGCCGCGATGTCGCCCACCGTGGCGCCTTCCTTTTGCGCCTGCTTGACGCGCGAGTTCATAAAGACCGTGCAGCGGCTACCCAGGTCGACGGGGGCCTTGGCATGGATAGCGGCATCGGCGAACGCGCGCACGTCCATGTTCATAGAGACGGCAAAACTCTCGATAAAGCTGCCGCAGCCCGACGAGCAGGCCTCGTTGAGCATGATGTGCTCGATAACACCGTCCTTGACGCGCAGGCACTTCATGTCCTGACCGCCGATGTCCAGGATGAACTCGACGCCGGGCAGGAATGCCTTGGCGCCGCGCAGGTGCGCGACGGTCTCAATCTCGCCGGAGTCGGCCTTGAGGGCCTCGATGAGCAGCGCCTCGCCGTAGCCCGTGGTGGTCACGTGGCCGATGGTGCAGCC
>URVZ01000120.1 GCA_900551365.1 uncultured Collinsella sp. | reverse complement strand
GCGAGGGCTCCAAGATCGACAACGGTAAGTGGACCACCTGGGTCTACCCCTGGGGCGAGGGCGTGTCGCAGGCCGAGGTGCCTCAGGGCATCGGCGCTCTGATTGCCGCCGAGCTGCTCGACCAGCAGGAATGCTACGAGGCGCTCGCCGACATGTACGAGGGCCTCAAGCAGATGGATGCGCTGCTGCCCGCCGCCCGCGAGAAGGTCAACGCCGAGCTGGGCGCCCGCTTTGCCGAGCTCTGCCAGCAGCACAAGTTCTTCTATATCCTGGGCTCCGGCCCCAACTTTAGCCAGACCTACGCCATGGCCATCTGTTCGCTCATGGAGATGCAGTGGCAGCACTGCTGCTACATCCACTCCGGCGAGTACTTCCACGGCCCGTTCGAGGCCACCGAGCCCGGCGTGTTCTACTTTGTGCAGCTTGGCGCGGGCGAGTGCCGCCCCATGGAGGAGCGCGCTCTTGCGTTCCTCAACACGCACACCGATACGATTATGGTGCTCGACGCGCTTGAGTACGGCGTGGGCGACGTGCCCGCCAGTGTGCGTTCGTACTTGGAGCCGATCTTCTTCTACAACATGAGCTGCGAGCTGCGCGCCGCCCGCGGCAAGGTGTTCGGCCACAGCCCCGAGGTTCGTCGCTACATGGGCATCGAGCAGTACTAGGCACCGGGAAAAGTATTCACCTTCGATTCGCAAACGTGTTGCATGAGCAAAAAAGCGGGCCGTGCCGGTAGTATTCCGGCGCGGCCCGCTTGGTATCGCGTTTAGATTCGCGAGATTGCGGCGATTGACGGTCTACTTGCCGACAACGCCTTCGGCGTCCCACCAGTCGAGCTGGGCGATGTTATCGCGGATGTGCTGACAGCTCTTGTGGAAGCCCTTGAGCTCATACTCGGACAGGTCGAGCGTGTAGACCTCCTCGACGCCCTCGGCACCGATCACGCACGGCAGGGAGGTAAAGATGCCCTCCTCGCCATACTGGCCGGTCATGAGCGTGGAGGCGGAAAGCACGGCGTGCTCGTTGTGCAGCACGGCGGCGCAGACGCGCGCGGCGGAGTTGGCGACGGCGTACTCGGTGCACTGCTTGCCCTGGTAGGTCACATAGCCGCCCTTGCGCGCGAGTTCCTCGATCTCCATGTGGTCGAAGGCATACTTGTCGGGGTTCTCGGCCTGGAGCTCGTTGAGGCTCTTGCCGGCGATGGTTGCGGCCTTAAAGGCGGCCAGCTGGCTAAAGCCGTGCTCGCCGATCATGTAGGCGTCGATAGACTTGGGGCTCACGCCGACCTTCTTGGAGATCTCGGTGCGCAGGCGGGCGGAGTCCAGGCCGCAGCCCGAGCCGATGATCTTCTTGGGATCGTAGCCGGTCAGGTGCCACAGCTCGGTGCACACGACGTCGCAGGGGTTGGAGATGCTCACGAAGATGCCGTCAAAGCCGGCGTCGACGATGCGCTTGGCAAAGGTGCGGGCGGCGTCGGTGGTAAAGAACAGCTCGCCGTCGCGGTTGCCGGCGGCCAGCGCGACCTTGCCGGCGGCGTTGACGATGACGTCGCAGCAGGCAAGCTCCTCGTAGTGGTCGTAGCAGTTGACGATCTTGGTGTTGTACGGGACAAACGAAAGGGAGTCGCGCAGGTCCTGGACCTCGGACGTCACCTTGGCCTCGTTGATATCGCACAGGTACAGCTCATCGGCAATGCCCTGCATGAGCAGACTGTTGGCAACATGTGCTCCTACGTGGCCCTGGCCGACCACACCGATCTTACGCGTTTGGTACATATATGTATCCTTTCGGCCGAGTTTTCGCGTCGAACCATTGTAGCGTCCTGCTGCCACTTTGCTAGGCTAAAGCGCCATAGATTTTTGGGCATGCCTTAATCTCTACTTTTGGAGTGATTTGGGCCGCTGACGGCATCGCCGGGCGATGTACTCGCGCGGATGGGGCCGGTCGTTGTACCATAACTGCAACTGACTCGTAAGGAGCATTCATGCCCATTCGCATCCCCGACGCCCTCCCTGCCGCCGCGCAGCTCGAGAGCGAGAACATCTTTGTCATGACCGAGTACCGCGCGCTGCACCAGGACATCCGTCCGCTGCGCGTGCTCATCCTCAACCTCATGCCCACCAAGATCGCCACCGAGACGCAAATCATGCGCAAGCTCTCCAACACGCCGCTACAGGTGGAGGTGGACCTGCTGCGCACCAAGACGCACGAGGCCACGCACGTGAGCGCTGGCCACCTGGAGACGTTCTACCGCACGTTCGACGACATCCGCGACATCCACTACGACGGCCTGATCATCACGGGCGCGCCGGTGGAGCAGATGCCGTTCGAAGAGGTCGACTACTGGCCCGAGCTCTGCCAGATTATGGACTGGTCCACCACGCACGTGCATTCTACGCTGCACATTTGTTGGGGCGCGCAGGCGGGCCTGTATCACCACTACGGTATTCAGAAGTACGACCTGCCGGCAAAGGCGAGCGGCGTGTTCGAGCATTATCTGGTGAAGCCGCAAAGCCCGCTGGTCCGTGGTTTTGACGACCGCTTTTATGCCGTGCATTCGCGTAACACCGATGTGCGCCGCGAGGACGTGGAGGCCGAGCCGCAGCTTGAGGTCGTGGCCGTGTCCGACGAGGTGGGCCTGTACATCGTCAAGTCGACCGACAGCCGCCGCTTCTTTGTCTTTGGCCATCCCGAGTACGATGCCGACACGCTGCGTTTGGAGTACGAGCGCGACGTGAAGCGCGGCCTCAACCCCCAGGTGCCGGCGCATTACTTCCCGGGTGACGACCCCGCCGCCGAGCCGCGCAACGTCTGGCGCAGCCAGGCTCAGCTGCTCTACACCAATTGGCTCAACTACTACGTCTACCAGACCACGCCCTACGACCTAGCCCGCGCCGGCGAGGAGCACTAGGCTACGGCTGCTGCTGTGCCGGCGGCGTGACGAGCGTGGATATCCGGACGGACGAGCGTGGATTTTCGGACATTTACAAATCGAGCGTGGATAATCTCCCACTTTTGGCTTGAAACTAGACTCAAAACGGGAGATTATCCACGCTCATTTTTTAGGCATGTAGATGCCGATGGCTCGGCTAAGCGACGGTGCGCGCAGAGACAAAGTCGCATTTGGCGTAGTCTTGAATCTCGACGGGTTTTTCTTTCTGATAATCCGATGGACCAAGGCCTCAAAATGTGGAGACAGGGACCTCTCGACAACCGCCCTACCTGCAGATATAAGCCATCAGCCTAAAACGTCCAAAACCGTCAAGCATTTGGTCAGCGCCTGGACGGTATTTGGTCAGACTTCGCATGAAACCGTCTGGTACGTTTGCGCCGTTCCAAGATTTGGGAGGCGACATGGGAAACATGACGGCGAATCAAAGGCTTGCAAGTCACATTAAAGCATGCGAACAGCAGATGAGCTGCGTGTACGCGCGCACGGCGGCGGAGGCAAAGCAGATTGAGCGGCGGGCGGAGGCGGGAAGTCTCGAAGCGGTCATGCCGGGGCTGTATGCGCGTCCGGAATACTGGTCCGAGCTCAAGTTTCGGCAGCGTTACCTGCATCGGGTGCGGGCGCTTGCGCAAAAGCACCCCGACTGGACATTTTGCTCCTATACGGCGGCTGTTATCTATGGCCTTTCGGTTTCGCATGTCAATTTGACGCACATCCATATCGCCGCGATGCCGGCCCAATCGACGACGCCGGGCTCTCAGGTCATTCGTCATCGCTATGCTCGTCAAACACGGGCCACCCAGATGGATATCGCCGTAACCGATATCGATCAAACGATTACGGATTGCTTGGTCGATGCATCGTTTGTCGAGGGACTGATCATCGCGGATTCGGCGCTCCATGAGCAACTTTTGTCGAAGGAGCATCTCGTTGAGACTGTCGACAAGCTTGGCCTGAATCGTCGCGGTGTTGTGACGGCGCGCAGGGTTGCACGATGTGCCGATGGGCTGTCGGAAAGCGGCGGCGAGTCCAAGGCGCGTGCCCTGATGATCGAGCGCGGCTGGCAGACGCCGGAGTTGCAAGTTGAGCTGTTCGACCCGGTTGAGCCGGGACGACCGTATCGCGTCGACTACTTGTGGCGCGTGGGCGACCGGCTGATTATCGGGGAGTTCGACGGATTTGTTAAAAGCGAGAAGGCGGCGGAGGAGGGCAAACTCGCGAAGACGCAGTTCGATGAGCGCCAGCGCGAGTCGAGGCTTTCGCTGCTTGATAACTGCAAGATCGTGCGCTTGTGCTGGGATGATCTAAGGGATCCGACAAAGTTCGATCGCAAGCTCAAGGTCGCCGGCGTGCCGCGTGCGTGCTGAGGCAGTTGCAGAGCGTTTGGCTGCACAAGCGTGGAAAATCGGACGGACGAGCGTGGATTTTCGGACGCTTGTTGAATGAGCGTGGATAATCTCCCGTTATTAGCTCGTAAGGGGGCTCAAGGGGGGTGCGGACGATTTCTTGGACCGCGCCTAGGCGTATCCAAGCTTCCTGCGGT
>URVZ01000119.1 GCA_900551365.1 uncultured Collinsella sp. | reverse complement strand
CCTTGGCCTCGAGGGTGGCGACGGCGCCCGCGGCACTTGCCTTGGGCGGGTCGAGGAAGGCCAAAAAGCCCATCAGCACCATGTCGTGCTCGTCGGCGATGCCAAACTCGCCTACGGTGCGGGGGTTGGTCTTTTGCGCCACGGCGATGACGCGCAGGCCTTCGGCATTGAGGGACGAAACCTGCTTGCGGATCTTTGCCATGCGCTCATCGGTGAGCGGCTGGGCATGGCCGTCAACTTCTACATAAGAGCAGACCTCGAGCATTTCCTCGGCGGCGCCCTTAGTGACCATCTGCGTCTTGCCCTGTTCGTCGGCGACCACCACGCTCAGGCGGCGGCGCGAGAAATCGAAGGGAACCTCGTCGACCTTGGTGTAGCACCTGCGTAGGGCCTGGCCCAGCGTGGCGTCGGGGGTGGCGCTTGCAGACGTGACGTCGGCGCGATCGATGACGGCCAGATCGATGAGGTTCTTGAGGTCGGTCTGGAAATAGCTGTTAAGGAAGGCGTGGCGCAGCACGCGCGCGTCCTTGCTACCGTCGGTGTTGAGATAGCGCTCCAGCACGATGCGGTCCTCGGTGAGCGTGCCAGTTTTGTCGCAGCACAGTACGTCCATGGCGCCCAGGTTTTGGATAGCGGGCAGCTCCTTGACGATGACCTGGCGGCGCGCGAGGTCCTTGGCACCTTGCGACAGGCTGGTGGTGACGATGACGGGGAGCATCTGCGGGGTGATGCCCACGGCCACGCTCGTCGCAAACAGCAGCGCGTCGATGGGGCTGCCCTTGGTGACGGCGTTGATGATAAAGACGGCGGGGGCCATGACGAGCATAAGGCGTACCAGCAGCATCGAGACGCTCGAGACGCCGCGGTCAAAGGCGCTCTTCTCGCCGCGGCCGTCGAGCATCTTGGCGATGCCGCCCAGGTAGGTGTCCGAACCCGTGGCCACGACGACGGCCATCGCGGTGCCGTTTTGCACGGAGGTGCCGGTGAAGACGATGTTCTTGCAGGCGGAGAGGGGCAGCGCCATGCCGTCGGCGCCCTCTATGATCGCCACTGACGAGGTCTTCTCGACGGCCTCGCTTTCACCGGTCAGGGCGGACTCGATCACAAACAGGTCGCGTGCGGTGACGATGCGCGCGTCGGCCGGGACCATGTCGCCGGCGGAGAGGCGAATCATGTCGCCGGGCACCAGCTCGTCAAAGGGGATCTCGATGCGCTCACTGTCGCGCAGGGCGGTGCAGGTGTTGGAGACCAGGTCTTTAAGGGCTTCGGCTGCGTTGCCGCTGCGTGCTTCCTGGATAAACTTCATGCCACCCGATACCAGCAGCATGATGCCGATGACGATGACCGTGGAGGGGTCGCGCTGGGGCTCGGGCACGGCGATGACGTCGATATAGAGCGAGACCAGGGCGAGTGCGGCGAGGATACCGGCAAAGGGGTCGATGAACGCGTCGGCCAGGCGGCGGAAAAATGTCTTGGCGTGAGCCTCGATGGCGTTGGCGCCGTATGCGTCCAAGCGCTCCTCGGCCTGGTCGGCAGTGAGGCCGTCGGCTGTGGCGTCGAGTAGGGTTAGGGTGTCCTTGGCGTCATGCGTGACAGCAAAGACGGTGTTTTTGCTAAGGCCGGCGTGGGCGGCGGGACGCGCCGTGTGGCGGCGCTTGGAGATTGCTTCGAGCACTGTGGCCGTTTTGAGCATCAGCATAGGGTCCTCCTTGTTGAAGGGAGTTAGCGTACGTGTCGTATTTGCTTCAAAAAACCTAGATGTCGCTCACGTCAAGCTCTTGAGCCCACAAAGGGTGCAGCGCGCCTTTGTGGTGGTTTTGGCGATCTGCCGGTGGCGTTTATGCGTGTGCGGAGTCCTCGCGGCGTGCCGAGGGCGACATGCAGGTTTTTCGACTAGGACTGCCTTCCATGGCACACCTCCTAAAGGCTGAGCGCAGCGCGCTTTGGGTATCTCGTACCCCTTTTTAATCCGCCCGTATTCTTGATGAGGGGGTTTGCTATGTCAACCCCATTGTTCGGAAAACCATTCCCCCTGACAAAGCCTTTACAGAATGCCGTGGCTCCAAAGCACGCCCACATCGACGCCTCGCCTGCGCTAAACTGAAGAGCACGTACGCAATTACGAGAGGAGCCCGCATGGAGGCTTACAAGCAAGAGTTCATCAAGTTCATGGTTGAGTCCGACGTTCTTAAGTTCGGCAGCTTTACGCTCAAGAGCGGCCGTCAGTCCCCGTTCTTTATGAACGCCGGCGCTTACGTGACGGGCTATCAGCTCAAGAAGCTGGGCGAGTATTACGCCCAAGCCATCCACGATAACTTTGGCGACGACTTTGATGTGCTGTTTGGGCCGGCCTACAAGGGTATTCCGCTGGCCGTCGTGACCGCCATTGCCTACCACGAGCTGTACGGCAAGGAGGTCAAGTACTGCTGCGACCGCAAGGAGGCCAAGGACCACGGTGCCGATAAGGGCAACCTGCTGGGTTATGAGCCCAAGGACGGTGACCGTGTGGTCATGGTCGAGGACGTCACCACCAGCGGCAAGTCCATCGACGAGACCTATCCCAAGGTTAAGGCTGCTGCCGATGTCGAGATTAAGGGCCTGATCGTGTCCCTCAACCGCATGGAGGTCGGCAAGGGTGGCGTGACCACCGCGCAGAAGGAGATCGAGGCAAAGTACGGTTTCCCCGTCGCGAGCATCGTCTCCATGGCCGAGGTCGTCGAGACCCTCTACAACCACGAGATCGACGGCAAGGTCGTTATCGATGACGAGCTCAAGACCGCCATCGACGCCTACTACGAGCAGTACGGAGCACGTTAGTTACGGCGTTTTACCAAACGCCGTAACTGCTCGACGCTGCGCGCCGCCCAGGGCGACAATTTGTCATTCAAAAGGCGAGGCATGACCAGAAGGTCAATGCCTCGCCTTTTTCATGCCAACTTGTTCGCCCTGGACGGCGCTCGCTGTCCGTCCCCTACCTGTGGCGTTGCCTTGCTCCGGATGCGGCAAAATGCGGTCCGTTCGCTGTCGTTGCCAAGGCATCGGCGTTGCCGGACTAGTCATTGGGGACGTTCATAAATGACTACTCAGGAATGAGCGTGGATAATCTCCCGTTTTTGGCCTGTGTGCGGGCTCAAAGTGGGAGATTATCCGCGCTCGCTTTAATTTGGCTGGGCTGCGATGCCTATCTAATCGGCTCAGCGTCTTCCCTGAGAATCGAAAGATACTCTTCATACCCGTACTGCCGGTATCTCTGTCTTGACTCGTCGAGCGGACGGAGGATACCCAATTCTTCAAATGATTTGACGAGCGAGCTCGCGGTACTCCTGCCGATATCGAGTTGGGCAGCGATGAATGCGGTGTCGACGATGGGGTGCTCTTCAAGAATGCCCAACAGCCTTTGCCCGTTTGCAGCAGTCCTTCCGAGATTTTCGGTAATGGTTGCTGTGGAACGGTTATGGAGGTCAACAAGGTTTTTTAAAGACCCTACCGAGTCCTTCGCACTCTCGAGAAGACTGTTGCAGAAAAACTCTATCCATTCCTCGTAAGTGCCTCTCTCCCTTACGGATGTGAGTTGCCGGTAGTACTCGCTTCGATTTTTCTTGAACTGGAACGATGGATAGAACAAGCAAGAATGAAGAACGCCATCATTGATGAGCATAAGTGTAATGAGAAGCCTGCCCAGGCGACCGTTTCCGTCTAGGAATGGATGGGCAGTTTCAAATTGGTAATGGACGAGCGCCGCCCGCACAATCGGATCCATTTCGACTTGAGGCTCATTGATAAAGCGTTCGAGGTCCTGAAGCGTGTTGCTCAAATCTTCAATGTTTGGAGGGACAAACGATGCGGTTGCAATGGTGCAACCTGAGGGGCCAATCCAGTTTTGTGAGGAGCGCAGCTCGCCAGGATTTTTCTCCGTTCCGCGCACTCCGTCCAGCAGGACCGCATGAACTTGCCTAAGAAGTCTCGTGCACAAGGGCATCTTTTTGAGCAGTTCTACGCCGCGGTCGACAGCACGGATGTAATTCACGACGTCTGCGACATCTTTATGATGGAGTTGTGTTTGCGATGGACTAAGTAGGTCGTCAAACGTGCACTGGGTTCCCTCAATTTGCGAAGAAAGGAGTGCTTCTTTGCGCACGTACATTGTCAGATACATGTCGGCGTTGGGAACAAAGTAGAGCATGCCTTCAAGCTCTCCAAGCTTTCGTGAGCATGCGGAAAGCGTGCGATAGGTTTCCTCGGTGAGGTTTAGCTGCCTCAATGATTGCAAGGGCGTTGGAAAAAACGAATAGTAAGCCAATTTCCCCGATGGATTATTGCGGAGCGTTCCCTGGCCGTTCTCCTCGATTTGCATCGCGCCCTCCATATCTTTAGTGCCGGAAACTCGTTATTAGGCTAATCATATCAATTCTAATAACGAGTTTAATGATTAAATAGTTATTAGAATTGATGTAAACAATCTAATGATGAGAAGTCGTTATTACTCGACCATGGAGCTCGGCTTGGTACAGGGGGGGTGTTCCTATAGTTTTGTCAACTGGGAAATGCTCTCCGTGCGACCGAATC
>URVZ01000118.1 GCA_900551365.1 uncultured Collinsella sp. | reverse complement strand
AAGCACTTAATGTGCTTTCCGTCTTGCGCAGGACTGTAGAGCAGCAAACTTAACCGCCCCGCCCGGCGGGCGAGCGCAGGGATACGACATCTGTCCAACAATTCGTGTGAAACACAATGAAAAACCGTTTGATGTGAGTTAATATAAACAACGTCGTGAATCTGACTCCTGCCACATGCATGACAGGGGTTAAACACAAAAAGGAGTCAACTATGGTTTCTGAGAAGGCTACCCTCGTTAATCCTCAGGGTCTGCACATGCGTCCGGCTGGTCTGTTCGCCTCCACCATGGGCAAGTATGCCTGTGACGTGACGGTCGTCACCCCCGAGAAGGAGGTCAACGGCAAGTCCCCGATGGCCCTCATGGCTGCTGGTATCCCCTGCGGTACCGAGGTCGAGGTCAAGTGCGACGGCGCTGACGAGGCCGAGGCTCTGGCTGCTGCCATCGAGCTCATCAAGAGCGGTCTTGGCGAGTAGAACTCAAACGGGTCGCATGTTGAACAACTAAGTTCATATTTGGGGGCGCAGTGACCTGTTGTAAGGTAGCTGCGCTCTTTTGTCATGGATATGGCAAAACGCTTTATCACATGACACGGAGAGAGGAATGGGAATGTATCAGGGAGTCAACGCTTCCGAGGGCATCGGTATCGGCACCGTCATGGTCGCCGTCGATCCCGACTTGACGTTTGAGCCGCACGAGGTTGCTGATTCGGCAGCAGAGAAGGAGCGCTATCAGTCCGCTCTTTCGGTCTTCTGCGAGAAGACCCAGGCTCAGGCCGACCACATGAAGGAGACGGTGGGCGAGGCCGAGGCCGAGATCATGAGTGGACACATTGTCCTGGCTCAGGACCCGGGCATGACCGACGCCATCAACGCCGCCATTGACGGCGGTACCTGCGCCGAGCAGGCGCTCATGGACACCTCGACCATGTTCGAGAACATGTTCCTGTCCATGGACGACGAGATGTTCCGTCTGCGCGCGGCCGACATCGCCGACATCCGCACCGGTATTCTGGCCGAGCTGCTGGGCAAGGAGGTCGTCGACCTCTCCGTCCTGCCCGAGAACACTGTCGTTGTCGTGCACGACCTCACGCCGTCCATGACCGCCACGATCGATAAGGCCCACGTTGCCGGTATCGTCACCGAGACCGGTGGCCGCACGTCGCACTCCGCGATTATTGCGCGCGCCCTTGAGATCCCGGCTGTCCTTTCGGTTTCCAATAGCTGCACCGCGCTGCGCAACGGTATGACCGTTGTCGTCGACGGTGGCAAGGGTATCGTCGAGGCCGATCCCGACGAGGAGACGCTCGCCGCCTACACCGCCAAGGCCGAGGCCTTCGCTGCCGAGAAGGCAGCCCTCGAGGCCTTCCGTGGCAAGCCGTCCGTGACTGCCGATGGCATCAAGAAGATCATCGCCTGCAACATCGGTAACCCCGATGACGTGCCCAACGCGCTCGATCACGACGCCGAGGCCATCGGCCTGTTCCGCTCCGAGTTCCTGTTCATGGACTCCGCTGAGCTTCCTTCCGAGGAGGAGCAGTTCAACGCCTACCGTAAGGTCGCCAGCGCGCTCAAGGGCGCTCCGGTCATCATCCGCACGCTCGATGTGGGTGGCGACAAGGAGATTCCGTATCTGCATATGGTCAAGGAAGACAACCCCTTCATGGGCTTCCGCGCCGTGCGTTACTGCCTGGCCAATCCCGACCAGTACAAGGTTCAGCTCCGCGCTCTGCTGCGCGCTAGCGCCTTCGGTGACGTAAAGATCATGATCCCGCTCGTCACTTGCGTCGAGGAGGTCTTGGCTGTCAAGGAGCTTGTCGAGCAGTGCAAGGCCGAGCTGACTGAAGAGGGTCGCAAGTTCAACGAGAACATCGAGGTCGGCATCATGGTTGAGACGCCTGCCGCTTCGCTGCTCGCAGACCGTCTTGCCGAGGTCGCCGACTTCTTCTCCATCGGCACCAACGACCTGATCGGCTACACCATGTGCGCCGACCGTGGCAACGACACCATCTCCAACCTGTACCAGGTGTACTATCCCGCCGTGCTCCGCTCGCTCAAGAACATCATCGAGAGCGGCGTGAAGGCCGGCATCATGGTCGGTATGTGCGGCGAGGCCGCTGCCGATCCGCTGCTCGAGCCGCTGCTGATCAGCTGGGGCCTGGAGGAGTTCTCGATGAGTGCTCCGTCGATCCTGCGCGCCCGTAAGACCATCAGCCAGTGGACCAAGGCCGAGTGCGACGAGCTCGCCGAGAAGGCGCTCGCCTGCAACACCGCCGCCGAGGTCAAGGCTCTGCTCGAGTCCGCAGCTCGCTAATTTGGTATCAGAGGTAACCGCGTGGTTGGAATGGGCCGGCCACGCGGCCCTCACATATACAGGGGGTACTGTAAATGTTCTACACGCTAACCGCTAACCCGGCTGTCGACATGACGGTTTCGAGCTCTCCGCTCGAGCCCGACGAGAACGTCCGCACCGGCTCGGCCAGCTACACGGCTAACGGCAAGGGCCTCGACGTGTCCTTCGCCTTTAAGAAGATGGGCGTCGACACCGTCGCGCTCGGCTTCTTCGCCGGCTTCACGGGCAAGTTCATCGTCGAGGAGGTCATGAACCTGGGTTGCCTCTGCCGCCCGGTCTGGACCGACGGTATCACGCGCATTAACACCTACGTCAACGATGGCCAGCACGAGTACGGCATCCTGAACCCGGGTGCTCCGATCACGCCGCAGCACCAGGAGGAGCTCTATAACATCCTGGACACCGCGGGCGATCTCGAGTGCCTGATCGTTTCCGGCTCCGTGCCTCCCAAAGCTACGCCCGACTTCCTGGCTCAGGTCATGGAGCACGCTCAGGCCCGTGGCGCCGACGTCGTCCTGGACCTGTCCTCCGACAAGCTCAAGGAGCTCGCTCACAAGAAGCCGCTGCTCATCAAGCCGAACCATCACGAGATGAAGGCCATCTTCGGCGTGCCGGTCGACACCGACGACGAGGTTCGCGTTGCCATGAAGATGGCTCACGACGCTGGCGTTCAGAACGTGCTGCTCACCCGTGGTAGCCGCGGCGACGCTTACTTCTCCAACGGCGAGGACATCTGGTACGCCAAGCGTGAGTTCAACATCAAGCTGGTTTCTTCCGTCTGCGCCGGCGACTGCACCCTCGCTGCGTTCCTGCACAAGTGGTACAGGGATCGCGACAACGTCGAGGAGGCCATGAAGCTCGCTATGGCCACCGGCGCCAACGTTGCCGAGTCCGTCGGCATCGGTGACTTCGGTCACGTCGACGAGTACAGCAAGCGCGTTGCCGTCCGCAAGCTCGATCGTCAGTAATCGAACCGCGACATATTCGTGCGCATGTGGCGCCCCGGTTTGGCTGGGGCGCCTTTTTGTTCCGCCACGGGGGAGAGGTGTCCCGCCGTACTTCACCGCTTCCACACCGTTCACCGAGTTGTCCTAGCCTTTTACCGATGCGTGGAATATACTTTCATTAACACGTTGCTTCGTGAAAGGAACATTCATGATTTACACGCTCACTGCAAATCCCGCTATTGACTACAACATCGCCTGCGACGGTCTTGCTGCCAACACCGTCACGCGTACCCGCAACGCCGTCTACACGCCCAACGGCAAGGGCCTAAACGTCTCGTTTACGCTCGATCACTACGGCGTCGACACCACGATCCTGGGCTTTTTCGCCGGTTTCTCGGGCGAGTTTATCGTTAAGGGCGCCGAGGCCCTGGGCGTGCCCGTCAAACCCGTGTGGACCGACGGCATTACGCGCGTCAATGTGTTCCTCAACGCCGGCCCCGACACCGAGTACAACATGGTCAACGCCGGTGCCGCTATCAACGAGGCCAACGAGCAGGAGATGTTTGAGCTCATCGATTCGCTCGATGACATGACCTGCCTGGTCATCAGCGGCTCGCTGCCTCCCAACACTTCCGAGGGCTTCTTGGCCGAGGTCCTGCGCCGCGTCAAGGCCAAGGGGGCCGAGTTCGTCCTCGACATCTCGAGCCATCAGCTGGCAGACCTCATTGCCATGGAGCCGCTGCTGATCAAGCCCAATGACGACGAGCTGCTCGACATCTTTGGCATTAAGGTGAGCGGTGGCGACGATGAGTCCGTCAAGGGCGCTATGGCCGAGCTGCACGCTAAGGGCGCCAAGAACGTGCTGCTGACCCTCGGTGGCGCCGGTGCGTACTTCTCCAACGGCGAGCACATCTGGTTTGCCAATCGCACCTTCGACGTCAAGCTGCTGTCGACGGTGTGCGCCGGCGATTCCTCGCTCGCTGCCTTCCTGTCCGTATGGCACGACGCTCCCAAGCGCGTCGAGGATGCCCTCCGTCTGTCGATGGCCACCGGCGCCAACGTGGTCGAGTGCCCGGGCCTGGGCGACTTTGCCAAGGTGGACGAATACAAGAAGAACATCGAAGTTCGTCAGGTCTGCTAGCCGCATCGAAAAATCGCTGCCGAACACCCGCTTGGGGGTGCGGACGATTTCTTGGACCGCGCCTAGGCGTATCCATGGAGTGGGAAGGATAAACTGGACTTTCTTTTAAGGATCCTCAAGCGTATTGCCG
>URVZ01000117.1 GCA_900551365.1 uncultured Collinsella sp. | reverse complement strand
ACATCGCCAAGGAGATCGAGGCCAAGACCGGTCGCGAGACCCGCGTCGCCATCCCCGGCCACACGCAGCGCGGCGGCCAGCCCGACGCCCAGGACCGCATCTTTGCGACCCAGTGTGGCGTCGAGGCGGCACTGGGCTGTCTACGCGGCGAGTTTGGCTACATGATCGCCCTGCGTGACGGCAAGATGTGTCACATGCCGCTCGAGGATGTCGCCGGCAAGCTCAAGTATGTCGATCCCCAGAGCGATCTGGTGCGCGAGGCCAAGGCGCTGGGCATCAGCTTCGGCGACGAATAGTCTCGGCTGGAACCGCCCCATCGGAGGCCCCAGGGCTTACCTCCCAAATCGTCCTCGGACATGTCAGGACCCCGCCGTGCGCTTCGCGCGGCGGGGTCCTTCCGTCCTGCGGAAAGATTTGGGAGGTAAGCCCTGGGGCCTCCTGCGGTAACTAGGGAGGCCGAGGCTATTCGTCTTCTTGCTACGGGTGCCTGGGGTAGGATGCGGCGTGCATTTTTGGGAGTATTCAGCAGCCGAGGGTGCCTGCATACTGGATTTTGGGCGAAAGGCAGGCACCATGGGCCGCATCCTGTAAAAAACGAGCGGCTCTAGAGGCGTTGGGACTCAGAATCGGGGCTTTCAGCGCAGTTTTGCACCCCCCGCCCCCGCGCCCGCGGACCCCGGGACGCTGAATACTCCGAAATTTGCACGGCGCCCCCGGGGGTACCTGTGGGCAAAAAGCAACCGCCCTGTCAAAGTATGCATTTGGCGGGGCAGTTTATGCAAAAATGCTGCTGCGGGCGCGTCGGCAGCTCGCTAGAACTTGAATCCCAGGACAGGTTACTCGGCGCTCTTGAGGGCGCCGACCATGTCGATCTTGTTGAGCGTTCGGTTGGTGGCGAGGTTGACGATAATCGTAAAGCCGAAGGAAAGCACCACGGCAAGCACATAGCTCAGCGGCTCGACCTCAACGTCAAAGTACAGCGACGGCATCTGCAGGATGTACGTAAAGCTCTCGGCAAGCAGGCCACCCAGCGGCACGCCCAGTGCGGTGCCAATCGCCGTGAGGATCAACGTCTCCTTGTTGACGTAGTGGTGCACCTCGCCACGGCGGAAGCCCAGCACCTTGATGGTCGCCAGCTCGCGCTCGCGCTCGGAGATATTCGTGTTGGACAGCGTAAACACCACCACAAACGACAGGCACGCCGCCATAAAGGTCACGAGCACCACGACGGAATTGATGATAGTAAAGTTCGCCTCATAGTTTTCCCAATGTTCGGCCGTGCTCGAGATGGTGAGCCAACCGTCGCTTTTAAGCTTCTTGCTAAACGCAATCTGGTCAGAAGATGAACCCTTAAGCAGCACAAAGATGCCGTTAAGACGCGCGCTTCGGCCGAACGCGCGCTCATAGGTGCCCTGCGTCATGTAAAGCGTGTTGCCCAGATAGTTGAGCGAAATGTCGCTGACTTTGACCTTGGCTACGTTGAGCGACGAATCCTGGACGTGTGCCGTATCGCCCGGCTGAATCCCCAGCACCAGCTGTGAACTCTTACTCAGATACACGTCTCCGTCACGCAAAGACAGCGGCTCTTTGGACTCGTCCTCGAGGCGCACATAGTCGTCCAGGTCGTTCGTGCGGTCATCGGGCACCACGATCAGCTGCACGGTCTCGCTCTTGCCGCCAAACGTAAAGGTGACGTTGTCGGTCATAATCGGCAGCGTCGAAGTCACGGTCACGTTGGAATCATTGGCCGCGCTGCGCTCATCCAACGCCGCGCACGTCTGCGTAAAGTCATCGGGGTTGGCGACCGCCAGCAAGTCATAACGCGTGATATGCCCGTACTGTTTGGGCGAAAGCGCCACCGACGTATCGCGGATGCCCATACCGCAGATCACGAGCGCCGTGCAGCCGGCGATGCCGAAGATGGTCATAAAGGCGCGCTTTTTATAGCGGAATAGGTTGCGTGCAGCGACCTTGTTCAAAAAGCCCATGCGGCGCCAGATAAAGCCGATGCGCTCGAGCAAGATGCGCGAGCCAGCGCGCGGGGCCTTGGGACGCATAAGCGAGGCCGGGGTCTCGGCCATCTCGTGGCGGCAGGCGATAATCGTGGCGCCCACCACGCCCACGGCAAACAGCGCCACCGACACGAGCGACGACACGATGTCGTACGAAAGCAGCATCTGGGGCAGTGAGTACATGTCGTCGAACACCGTAAACAGGAACAGCGGCAGGCCCACAAATCCGATGATGTTGCCGAGCACGCCGCCGATCAGACAAGCCCACAGCGCATAGTCCACGTATTTGGACAGGATGCGTCCGCGCGAATAACCGAGTGCCTTATACAGGCCGATGAGCGTGCGCTCCTCCTCGACCATACGCGTGGCGGTGGTAAGGCTGATGAGCACGGCGACGATAAAGAAGATGAACGGGAACACCGTGGCGATGGCCTCAATTGACGAGCTATCGCTCTCCACGCTCGAGTAACTTGCGATGTTGCCGCGGTCCTGGATGTACCAGGTGCATTCGCCCAGATCGGAAAGCTCGGCGCGGGCATCGGCAAACTGTTGATCGGCGGCGGCGCGACGCTGATCCAGGTCGGCTTGCGCCTGCGCACGCTCGTCGCTGCCCTCGGCCATGCGGTTGATGTTGTCCTGCTCAATCCCAAAGAGCATATTCGCCTGACGCTCAGCCGCGTCCAAGCTCGCCGGCGTGTCGACCGTCAGCTCCTGGGCGCGCGCCTTCTCACGCTCCTCGCGGATCTTCTCTATATTGCCCTTGACCTCATTGGTCTTTGCCGCGTAGGCATCCGAATAGGAGTTGAGGCTCTTGGCTCCCTCGACGATCACGTGGACCGCGGAGTAGGAAGAAGATGTCGCGGCGTCCTCGCTCACATAGAACTTATAGTCCGCCGCCGAAGCAGCGCGAAAGGCGTTGACTGTCGAGTCAGAACTTACATCAGTGGGGTCGAGGACCTCAGCCGTAATGGTGTAATCGCCCGCGGCAAACTGGTCCTTGGCGCTTTGATTGGACGAGCTCGCGTCATTGGCGGCAAAACTCACCGTATCGCCGATTTTCTTGCCCGATGCCTTCAGGAACTTCGAAGTCACCGCGACTTCATCGGCGCTCTCGGGCAAATCGCCGTTCACGAGCACCGGCTGATCGATGTTCTCCTTGGAGAGACTCTGCACGACCACGCGCTCGCGCGTTGTGCCCACGGCGGTGTAGGCGGTCTCGGTGTAGATGCCCTCGGCCGTTTCGACGCCATCGACCTCTTGTATGGCGTCGAGATCATCGTCAGTCAGGCCATAGGTCGACTGCACGTTAATGTCATAGACATTTTGCTGGTCGAAGTAGGCATCAACCGAATCACACAGGTCCTCGCAACCCGCCTTAAGGCCGCACATCACGCTCACGCCAAGCGCGGTGATGACCACGATTGACAAAAAGCGCTTAAGACTGCCTCGGATTGTGCGGTAGATGCCACGGCGAAAAACCGTCGGCACCATATCGTTTGAGCTTTGGGCAGTGCGGTAGGTCGTAAAATCCTGCTCGCGCTCCGTGTTCTGCGCGTCGCGGCGTAGGCTGTTTTGGCGGTCTTGGTCCATGGGCGCTACCACTCGATCGTCTCGATAGGCACGGGATTTTGCTGGACCGTCTCGCTCTCCACGCGACCGTTCTTAAAGCGGATCAGGCGATCGGCCATGGGCGCGAGCGCGGAGTTGTGCGTGATGATGATGACCGTAATGCCCTGCTTGCGGCAGGTATCCTGCAGCAGCTGCAAGATCTGCTTGCCGGTTTTATAGTCGAGCGCGCCCGTGGGCTCGTCGCATAAAAGAAGCTTGGGGTTCTTGGCCAGTGCGCGGGCAATGGACACGCGCTGCTGCTCGCCGCCCGAAAGCTGCGCGGGGAAGTTGGCGAGGCGCTCGCCCAGGCCAACCTGGCGAAGCGTCTGTTCGGCATCGAGCGAATCGGGGCAGATTTGCGCCGCGAGCTCGACGTTTTCGAGCGCCGTCAGGTTGGGGACCAGATTGTAGAACTGGAAAACAAAGCCGACGTCGGCGCGGCGGTATTCCACGAGCTGCGCCTCGTTGGCGGAGCTCACGTCACGCCCGTCCACCGTCACGATGCCGGAAGTTGCCGTGTCCATGCCGCCCAGGATGTTGAGCGCCGTAGTCTTGCCGGCGCCCGAGGCACCCAGGATAATGGCGAGCTCACCGCGCTCAACGGTAAAGCTCGCACCGTCGAGCGCGTGAATGCGGGCATCGCCCTCGCCGTATGCCTTGATGACGTCTTTGAATTCGATATAAGCCATCGATCGGTTCCCATCTGGTCGGATAACTCTTTAGTATTACCCATTTCGCACCGACCAAAAAGGGACAGGTTCATTTTGGCAGGTTTTATATGGGGAAACGACAGCCATAGATTAGGAGCCGGGGAGGCAGAGAAATCATCGACGGCGTCAGGCCGACCGCCAAACACAACGCGCGTATCTCTATCTGTCAGCCGAATTATTCGAACAGCTGTTCGTTTCTATGATATGATTCCACTATCTAAGCAGGCCAATACGCAGAAAGGCGGCCAACATGGCGTTCGACTTTAAG
>URVZ01000116.1 GCA_900551365.1 uncultured Collinsella sp. | reverse complement strand
TAATCGAATAACGCCTTTGATGGTGGGGAAGTGGATATGACAAAAGACGATAGGCGGGTATTCGAGGTGCCCGATCGACTCTTTGAATACATAAGGGCGGTCGTCGACAACCGTGCGCTTGCGACGGTGCTGCTCTTTTTGCTGAGTCTGCTACTCATTGGCATTGACAATATCGTTGGTATCCTGGCAGTTCTGCTCATTAGCTTCTTGCTGATCGATCGATTTGAAATCGTTCGCCGCTGCGTGGTAATCGGCGGTGCCGCGTGGACGACTACGCTGGCGATCGGGGCCATGGCGCTTGGCGGTATTGGCGGGCCCGTGTTCTTTAATGCCGCCTTTGTGTTCAACATGCTCGGCTTTGTGCTGGCACTCGCCGTGTGTGTCCTGTTCTTTTGCGGGCGTGCCCTGTATTACCAGGGTTATGAGCAAGGCGAGCAGCGTGCCGACCGCGTGATCGCCGCCCGTATTCAGGACCGTCTGATCGACAACCCCGACACGTGGGATACCATCGACGGCGACTTTCTCGAGGTCGAGGGTGCGCTCAACCGGGCGCGCGATTGCGAGCGTAAGGTTCAACAGGCCTTGCGCGACGAATCGCATCGCAAAGATGACCTGGTTACGTACCTGGCGCACGACCTGCGCACGCCGCTTGCCAGCGTGGTGGGCTATCTTTCGCTCCTGCAGGAGGCTCCCGATTTGCCGCTTGAGCAGCGTGCACGCTTTACGGGCGTGGCGCTCGACAAAGCCCATCGGCTCGACGCGCTCATCGAGGAGTTTTTCGACATCACGCGTTTTGATTTCCACGATATCGTGCTCACCCGCGCTTACGTCGATTTGGGGCTATTGCTGGCGCAGGTGGCCGACGAGTTCTATCCCATTCTCAACGAACAGCGCAAGGAAGTCCAGGTTGATATCTGCGAGGACCTGACGGTGCTCGTGGACGGCGACAAGATGGCTCGCGTATTCAATAACATCATGAAAAACGCCGTTGCCTATAGCTATGAAGGCTCGACAATTACGATCGAGGCCAGGCGTTTGGGCGACGGTGGCGTACGCGTACGATTTGTGAACCAGGGCGATCCGATCCCCGAGCCAAAGCTCAAGGTGATCTTTGAGAAGTTCTATCGCCTGGATGCGGCGCGTGCGACCAATCGCGGCGGCGCTGGACTGGGGCTTGCCATCGCCAAGGAGATCGTATGCGCGCACGGCGGTACCGTTGCATGTGAATCGACGCCCGAACACACGATATTCACCATCGAGCTGCCCGCCGCATAGCCAGTGTGCCCTTACAAACACTTGACAATGCGCTCACGTGCATATGAGCCGCGATTTCTACTATCGATACTGCTGAATTGATATCGATGTGGAGGTATGCGGTATGACGGCTGCTGCGGCTGTGGAGCCCACGGAGCTTGAAGAACTCATGGAAGCGCAGGCCGAGGCCGCGCACGAGCGCGAGGTTGGGGATGCGACTCGCCCCACGGCAGAGGATCTTGCCGCCTCGCCGACGCGCATCGACGTCGAGGGCCTCGACCTGTTCTATGGCGACCATCATGCGCTCAAGGACGTGAATATCAAGATCCGCGACAAGCAGATCACCTCATTTATCGGGCCTTCGGGCTGCGGAAAGTCCACGTTGCTGCGCTGCTTTAACCGCATGAACGACGGCATCAAGGATTGCCGTATCGAGGGCAAGATTGCGCTCGATGGTCAAGATATCCTGGGCGACTACGACATCTGCCGCCTTCGCCAGCGCGTGGGCATGGTGTTCCAGCGCCCCAACCCGTTTCCCATGAGCATCTACGACAACGTCGCGTATGGTCCGCGCGGAATGGGAGTGCGCGATCGCGTCGTGCTCGACGAGCTGGTCGAAGACTCCCTGCGACGCGCCGCCCTGTGGGACGAGGCCAAGGACAAGCTCAAAGAGTCGGGTCTGGGTCTTTCGGGCGGCCAGCAGCAGCGTCTGTGCATCGCCCGCGCGCTGGCCGTGCAGCCCGACATTCTGCTGATGGACGAGCCGACCTCGGCACTCGACCCTGTGTCGACGCTGGTGGTGGAGCAGCTGGCCTGTGAGCTCAAAGAGACCTGCACGCTCGTGGTCGTTACGCACAATATGCAGCAGGCGGCGCGTATCTCCGATTCGGTCGCATTCTTTTTGCTGGGTGAGCTGGTGGAGCACGCGCCCACCGCGCAACTCTTCAAGAATCCGACCGATCCGCGCACGGCGGATTATTTGACGGGGCGTTTTGGCTGATACCATCTAGTAAAGGTACCTTTAGGGTTAAGATGCGGTCATGCCGGCCGCAAAGGGGTTCAACATGATCTATTACGTCGAGGACGATGACAACATCAGGGATTTGACGGTCTATGCGCTGCGCAAGCAGGGGATTGAGGCCGAAGGCTTTTCGTGCGACGGTGAGTTTAAGGCTGCCGTGGCGCGACGGGTACCCGATGCCGTCCTGCTCGACATCATGCTGCCCGATACCGATGGCTTGGCGATTATGCGTCGACTGCGTGCCGATCGCCTGACGGCGACGGTGCCCATCATGATGCTTACCGCCAAGGATACCGAGCTCGACAAGGTGATGGCGCTTGATGGCGGTGCCGACGATTACCTGACTAAGCCGTTTTCGCTCATGGAGCTTGCGAGCCGCTGCCGCGCACTGCTGCGTCGCGGCGGCATGGTCAAGCAGGCGAGCGATGTGCTCAGCGTGGGCGACATCGTGCTCTCGCCCAGCCATCGCGAGGTGACCGTTGCCGGCGAGCCGCTTAAGCTCACCCTGCGCGAGTTCGACCTGCTCGAGTACCTCATGCGCAAGCCCGGCGTGGTTTTTACCCGCGAGTCGTTGCTGCAGAGCGTGTGGGGCTGGGACTTCGACGGCGGTTCGCGCACCGTTGACGTGCACGTGCAGACGCTTCGCCAAAAACTGGGCGAGCATGCCAGCGCCATCGAGACCGTGCGCGGCGTGGGCTACCGCTTGGCCGAGCCTTCTGCCGGTGATGGTGCCGAAGGCGACGACACCGCGGCCACCGCATCGGAGGAGTAACCCGTGGTCTTCGCCCCCCAGGGAAAACATACGCTGTCGCACCGCGTTTTTGTGACGATCTTTGTCTGCGCCATGGCGGTTATCGTGGCGTTTACGGTGCTGGGTGCGTTCTTTGTGCAAAACACCTTGGCGGATGCCACGAGTGCCAATCTGGCGCAGGAAACCGAGCTCATTGCTGCCGCTCTCGACGAACAGCAGGAGCCCATCCCGTTCTTGCGTAGCCTTGATCGCGAGGACTTGCGAATCACGCTGATTAACAAGGATGGATCGGTTGCCTACGACAACGAGGCGTCGCCTTCCACACTGCCCAACCATGGCGATCGCCCCGAGGTCATCGAGGCCTTTGAGAGTGGTTTGGGTTCCGCGGAGCGCGCAAGCTCTACGCTCGACGAGATTATGCTGTATCGCGCCGTCGCCCTTGATAACGGCCAGGTTGTCCGCTTGGCGCAGGCCCAGCCTGGCGTTGCGGCGATTTTGCTGTCGATGGTGGCGCCGATGCTGCTTATCGCAGCAGCGGGTGCGGTACTCTCGTTTTTTATGGCGCGCCGCGAGTCCCGTGCCATCATCGCGCCGTTGCAAGAGGTGGATTTGGACCACCCACGCCGTAGCTATGAGCACGCCTATGCCGAGATGGTCCCCATGCTTGAGCGTATCGAGTCGCAGCGCCAGGAACTCAAGCGCCAAATGGCGGTGCTAGCGGACAACGACCGTATGCGCCGCGAGTTCACGGCGAATATCACCCATGAGCTCAAGACGCCGCTTACGGCGATTTCGGGCTATGCCGAGCTCATCGCAAACGGCATGGTCGAGGGCGAGGGCGACCTGCGCAACTTTGGCGGTCGCATCTATCGTGAGGCGGGCCGCTTGGCAGCGCTTGTCAACGATATCCTTACGCTGTCTAACTTGGACGAGGCCGAGCGTGCAACTGAGGGCGAGGCGGTGCCCATTGGTTCCACGGAGCCTATTGAGCTCTCGCGTGCCATCTACGCGGTTGAGCAGCGTCTTGAACAGGTCGCCCGTCAGGCGAATGTGACGATCAGTCATGAGACCAAGCCTGTGGTCATCGAGGGCGTGTCGCGCTTGATTGACGAGCTCATCTATAATCTGGCAAGCAACGCCATCCGCTACAATCGACCCGGCGGTACGGTTACGCTGCAGTGCGGCACCAACGACGAAGGCCATCCGTTCCTTGCGGTCGCCGACACGGGAATCGGTATCGCGCCTGAAGAACAGGGCAAGGTATTTGAGCGGTTCTATCGCGTGGACAAGAGTAGGTCCAAGGCGCGCGGCGGAACCGGTCTGGGGCTTGCAATTGTCAAGCATGCGGCCCTGTATCATCACGCCACGCTCGATCTGTCGAGCGAGTTGGGCGTGGGAACCACCATTACGGTGACGTTTCCCATACAGCAGGACGAGCCATTCGCATAGCGATACAACATAGATATTGATGCAGACGCCGCATTTGACTTTCGGGTGCGGCGTTGTTGTGCAATTTTACGATTGCTTCCGACATTTTTACAGGAGGGTTGATTTCCGATCTCAGCCGAACACATTAGGCGGACAGGCCGTTCCCGCAG
>URVZ01000115.1 GCA_900551365.1 uncultured Collinsella sp. | reverse complement strand
CCACGAGTTCGTTGCCCGCTATACCACGGGTTTTGACGAGCTGGCGCAGGCGGCCGCTGTTTGGACGCCCGATTGGGCCGAGTCGATGTGCGACGTGCCGGCCGCAGAGATTGTCGCCACGGCGCACGATCTCGCTGCCGCCGCGCCTACCGCCGTGGTAGATGCAGGCTTTCATGGCGGCATCGGCATCGCGTATGCCAACAGTACCCAGACGGCGCGAGCTATCTGTATGGTCGACGTGCTGCTGGGCTGTATTGGACATGCGGGCGGCGCGCTCAATCCACCCACACCGCTTGCGCTGGGCGACCTTGATCCCGCACGCTTTGCGACGCCGCCGGTGCCGCGCATGTCCAAGCTGGGGTCCGAGCGCTATCCACTGGTCGATCCGGTGCGTGGCCTGTGTACGACCATCGGTCAGTCGATTCTTGCCGGCGATTTGCGTGGGCTCATCGTTTATGCCAGTAACCCCGGTGCGGGCTATGGCAATGCACAGGCTTGGTTGAGTATTTTGCAGCAGCTCGACTTGCTCGTGACGATTGATATTCGCTGGTCCGAGACGGCGCGCGCTTCCGACTTCGTGCTGCCCGATGTGACGTATCTGGAGGCCGACCGCGGCGTGGGTACGGTCGTGGGCGCCAACGATGCGCGCGTGTTCTACCGCAACGCCGTGCTGCCCATTTTGCATGACGACACACGTCCCGGTCGGGAGATTTTTGCCGGTCTGGCGCAGGCGTGTGGCGTGGGCGAGTACTTCCAGTTTACGTCTGACGATCTGGCGGCTGCCCAGGTGGCGCCTTTTGGGATCGAACTAGACGAGCTCAAGGAGCGCGGCTGGGCCGATACAGGCATGGCGCTGCCGATGCGCACGGGCGAGCCGGTGATTCCCTTGAACGGCAGCAAGATCGCGCTGGCAAGCGACGTATGGGAACGAGCCGGCCTGGGTCGTGTACTCAACTGGATCGCTCCCATGGTTGAGCCCGGCCCAGGAATGTTTCGCCTCATTAGCGGCAACCGTCCCTTTGAGTCACATACCTCGCGCAGACTCGCGGCCCAAGGTGCCGCCGAGGCGGGTTCCGACTTGGACGCCGTGCAGATGAATGCCGATGTTGCCGCACGCATGGGCATCGCCAATGGCGAGGTCGTGGAACTCGTGAGCGATATGGGCCGCGACCGCGTGCGCGTGGAGACGACGCCGTATCTGCATCCGGCGTGCATCTTCACCTCGGCCACTCCCGGTGGGCGTTCGTTTGGTGCCGATGCCGGTGGCGCTCAAGCCTTGGGCGTGGGCCCGCTCGACCATACGCCGTTGCGTTGGGACCCGTTGGCGGGTGCCGCGCTCACCCAGGAAAACGCCGTTCGCGTGGAAAAGATTGTCGCGCGCGGGGATAATGACGAGTAATTGACTCAGCTGATGTATTCGACTGATCCACGTTTCTTTTGAAAGGCCGCACATGAGCGATAGCCAGAACATGTCCGATGAGGTGCGCGCCCGTCTGCGCGCCATTCCTTCCGTCAACGAGCTGCTTGCCGAGTGGCCGGTAGTGAAGGCGGCGGGGGAGACCTGCGACGCGGTGGTGCATGCCGCCGTCACGGCCGAGCTCGACGAGGAGCGCGCCGCGATTCGTGCCGGCGCCGCTCCGCGCTCTAAGCGCGAGCTGGCCTCGGCCATCGAGTGGCGTGCGCATCGCTCCGCGCTGCCGAGCTTGCGTCCTGCCGTCAACGCTACGGGCGTGGTCATCCATACCAACTTGGGTCGAGCCCCACTCGCGGAGTCGGCCGCCAAGGCCGTGGCCGAGGTTGCGCGCGGGTATAGCACGCTCGAGTACAGCGTCGACACCTGCTCGCGCGGGTCGCGCAAGGAGCATGCCGCGCAGCTCATCCGCTCACTTACCGGTGCCGAGGACGCGCTCGTGGTCAACAACAACGCCGCTGCGGTGCTGCTGGTGCTGGCGACTCATGCCGCGGGCAAAGAGGTTATCGTCAGCCGCGGTGAGCTTGTCGAGATTGGCGGCAGCTTCCGCATCCCCGACGTCATGGCGGCCTCGGGCGCCAAACTCGTCGAGGTCGGCGCCACCAACCGCACGCATCTGGGCGACTACGAGCGCGCCATCACGCCCGAAACGGCCATGATCCTGAAGGTTCATCCTTCTAACTATCGCATCGAGGGTTTTCACGAGGAAGTGAGCTCAAGGGAGCTCGCCGCTCTGGCCCATAAGCACGGCCTGCTGTTCTATGAAGACCAGGGGTCGGGCGCGCTGCTGCCCGATGACATCCTGGTGCGCGGCGGCGAGGAGCCCACGCCGGCTTCGGTCGCGGCGGGGCTCGATCTGGTGTCGTGCTCGGGCGATAAATTGCTCGGTGCCGCGCAGGCGGGCATTATCATGGGTCGTCGCGATCTGGTTCAGGCCTGCGGCGCACATCCGCTCATGCGCGCTCTGCGTCCGGGCAAACTGGCTCTGTCGGCGCTCGAGGCCACGCTGCGTATCTACATGGATGGCGCCGATGTTGCCCATCGCGATATTCCGGTGCTCAGCATGCTTACGCTGCCGCAGGCTCATTTGGAGCGACGTGCCCTTAAGCTGCGTGATCGTATGGTCGCCGGGCTCGATAAGGCTGGCTGCCCGTGTGCCGTGCAGGTGGAAATCGTCGAGGAGTCGTCGACCCCCGGTGGCGGCTCGCTGCCTACCGTGGAGCTGCCCACGATGTGCGTTGCCGTGCGTCTTGTTGACGCGCGCCTGACGGTCGATGCGCTCAAGCGCTCGCTTGTCCAGGACTTCGACACGCCGGTCGTCACGCGAACCTCGCACGATCGCATCCTATTTGACGTGCGCACGCTCGTGGGCGACCGCGATATCGAGACGGCGGCGTCGACGCTTGCCGCATGCGTTGAGAAGGCGATTGCTCGATGAGTGAGGTTCAGGCGCTGGTGGAGTGTCCCGTTATCGTTGGCACGGCGGGTCACGTTGACCATGGTAAGTCGGCACTGATCGAGGCGCTGACCGGCAAGAATCCCGATCGTCTGGAGGTTGAGCGCCGTCGCGGTATGACCGTGGAGCTGGGCTTTGGCGAGTTGGCGCTGCCGAGTGGCAAGATCGTCGGCCTGGTCGACGTGCCGGGCCACGCGCATTACCTGCGCGCCATGGTGCAGGGCGCCACGGGCATCGACGTTGCCGTGCTGGTGGTCTCTGCCGTCGAGGGCGTGATGCCGCAGACGCGCGAGCACGTGCACGTGCTGGAGCTGCTGGGCGTTACGCATATGGTGGTCGCGCTGACGATGTGCGACCTTGCCGATGCCGAGATGACCGAGCTTGCCGAGCTCGATGTCGATGACTTTTTGTCGGGTACCGTGTTTGCGGGCGCGCCGATTGTGCCCGTGTCGTCTAAGACGGGCGAGGGGATCGACGGGCTGCTTGCGGTGCTCGACGAGCAGGTAAGTGCCTGCTGGGATGCCTGCCGCGACCGTGCCGAGCGCACCGATGCCGCGCCGCGCCTGCCGATTGACCGCTGCTTTACGATTAAGGGCGTCGGCACTGTCGTAACGGGAACGCTGCACGATGCGCCGGTTGCGGTGGGCGACGAGCTGATGGCTTTGCCGTCGCGTACGGTCTGTCGCGTGCGCGGGATTCAGGTGCATGGCGATACGCCGCGAGCACTGCCCGGACAGCGCGTGGCGCTCAACTTGGTGGGCGATGGTGTTGCCGCTCTCGATCGCGGTGAGATGCTCGGCGTGGCGGACCGCTTTGGCCAGACGTTGCGCTTTATGATGACGTTCACCTACCTGGGCCGCGAGGGCACCAAGCCGCGCGTGCTCGAGTCGGGCGCGCGCGTGCATGTGATGGCCGGCACGGCCGAAGTCGTCGGCCGCATCATGCTTTTGGAGGGCGAGGCCCCCATGGCGGTGGGTGAGACCCGTACCGTGCAGGTGCGATTGGAGGAGCCGCTGCCGCTGCGCGCCGGAGACCATGCCGTGGTGCTGTCGTATTCGCCCGTTATGCTCATCGGCGGCGGGCGCGTGCTGCTATCGCGCTGCCGTCGCTCGCGCGAGCTTTCTGCCGGCGAGCTCGCACTGTTTGCGGCGCTTGAGGCCGGCGATGCCGTCGCTGGTGTTGAGGCGTGGTTGGCGCTGCAGACGTTGCCGGTCGTGGTCGCCGACGTTGCCGCGGCGCTAGATCTTGTTTCCGGTGGGGCCGATGCCGCGCTGAACGAGTTGGTGGCGCGAGGTGCTGTGTGCGAGCTTGCCGGCTCGGGCGGTGCGCTGTATGTGAATGCCGCGGTGCTCGACGCCGCGATGGATGCCCTGGCGGCGACCCTGTCAGCCATGCATGCGGCGGCTCCCAAGGAGACGGGCTTTACGCCCGGCGCCGTTGCCCATGCTGCGTGGCCTGCCGCTGACGATACGGTTGCCGCAGCCCTGATTTCCGAGGGCTGCGCGCGTGGCGTATGCGCTGCCGAGGGGGCCGAGGTGTTCGACCCGCGCTCGGCCGCCGCGGCGGCACGCGTGGTGCGCGAGGCCTGCGAACGTATCGTTGCCTTGCTGGATGAAGCCGGCCTCGATGCGCCGACGCTGCCTGAGGTTGGCGAGCAGTTGCAGCTCGATCGCGACACCATGACGCGTGCCCTGCGCGAGCTTTCGCTCAACCGTTCCATCGTG
>URVZ01000114.1 GCA_900551365.1 uncultured Collinsella sp. | reverse complement strand
GGCAGGGCATGACCAGAAGGTCAATGCCCTGCCTTTTTCATGCCAACTTGTTCGCCTTGGACGTCGCTCGCTGACGTTGGCTCAACCTGCGGTGCTGACTACTCCCCTTGCACCAAAAACCGCCCCGTTCTCGGTTTTGAGGACGGGGCGGTTTTGCTTACCTAGATTGTTCGAGTTCCTTATGCAAAGCGGGCGACGAGCTCCTGGAGCACGTCGGTCATCTTGACGAGCGAACTGACCGGGACGAACTCGTTGACGCCGTGGTAGCAATAGCCGCCGGTGGAAAGGTTGGGGCAGGGCAGACCGCGGAACGACAGCTGCGCGCCGTCGGTGCCGCCGCGAATCGGCAGCACTTGGGGCTCAACGCCGCAGGCAAGGTAGGCTTCCTTGGCAACATCAATAAGCTCGGGATAGTCACGAACGATCTCGGCCATATTTCGATACTGCTGCTTAATCTCGACCGTCACGCGCTTCTCACCCAGACGCTGGTTGAGCATCGAGGCGGCGGCATCAATAAGATCGAGTTTCTGCTGGAACTTGGCGGCGTCATGGTCACGGACGATATAGCGCGCTGTGGCGTGATCGACGGTTGCAGATACACCCTCAAGATGATAAAAGCCCTCGTAGCCTTCCGTATACTCCGGGCGCTGCACGCAGGGGAGCAACGCGTTGAAGTCGCAGAACAGATTGCCTGCGTTGACCATACGGCCCTTGGCGTCGCCCGGGTGGATGGACTGGCCCTCAAAGCGGACGGTCGCCTCGGCGGCGTTAAAGCACTCCCACTCCAGCTCGCCGATGGGGCCACCGTCGACCGTGTAGGCGTACTTGCAGCCAAAGGTATCGATATCCAACAGCTCGGCTCCGTGGCCGATCTCCTCGTCAGGGCAGAAGCAAATGCCGAGTGCGGGATGGGGCAGAGAAGGGTCCTGAGCGATACGCGCGACAAGCGACATGATCTCGGCGACGCCTGCCTTGTCGTCCGCGCCCAGCAGCGTGGTGCCATCGCTGCAGACCAGGTCCTCACCCGCGAGGTCATTCAGGGCGGGAAGCTTGGCGGTACTCATGGCAACGGGCTTACCGTCAACCGTGCCGCAGACCAGGTCGCCGCCTTCGTAGTGTACGATGTGCGGCTTCACGCCGGCGCCCGGTGCAACTTCGGTGGTGTCGAGATGGGCGATCAGGCCCAGGGCGGGCTTGTCCTCAGCGCCCGCACTTGCGGGGATATGCGCGCAGACATAGGCGTGCTCGGTCACGTGGGCATCTTCCGCACCAAGCTCGCGCAGCTCTTCAGCCAGCACGTTGGCAAGGTCAAACTGAACGGCGCTCGAGGGTACCTGGTCGCAGTTTGCATCCTCGGACTGCGTGTTGATCTGGACGTAGCGCAAAAAGCGTTCGAGGACATCGGGGCTCGTGGTGGTGTTTTCCATAAAGACCGCTCCAATCTTGGTCGTCGTGTGCAACAAGAACTCTAGCACGGTATGCCACGGCATACCACGACGCTTGGATGGGGTAGAATCAGCCATTGAATGCAGAAGGGACGGAAGATCATGGATACGACAAATAGCTCGCGCGAACTACATCTGACGGTGGCGAACGAAGACTACTTGGAGTGCATGGTTCGCATTGAAAGCGAAGAGGGGGAAACCAACGGCGTGCGATCGGTCGACATCGCGCAGCGCCTTGGCGTCTCCAAGGCATCGGTCAATAAAGCGGTTTCGGCTCTCAAGGCATCCGAGCTTGTCGAGCAATCGCACTACGGCAAGGTGATCCTGACCGATCGCGGCCGCGAGGTTGGCACGGCTATCTGGTACCGTCATCGCCTCATCCGCACGTTTTTGGTTCAGGAGCTCGGTGTCGAATTTGAGCGAGCCGATTCCGAGGCCTGCATGATGGAGCATGCGCTATCCGAGGACACGATGAGCCGCTGGCTCGCCTATCTCGAAAAGCAGGGAATCAGCGTCGAGGAATAGCGGGATATATATGGATACGAGTTATTACAACCGCTTTGGTGCCGAGGAACTTACGCGCCGCTTGTCGAGCGAGACCTTGTTGGCGCAGGGCCCCATGGGCAGTGTTTTGTTGAGTGAGTACGATGCCGCCGACATTCCACCGGCGTTTTGGAATCTGGCAGAGCCGCAGACCGTTTCTCGTATCCATCGCTTGTATGTCGCCGCCGGCGCGCAGGTGCTCATTACCAATACCTTTCAGGCATCGAGCTATGCCCTCAAGCACGACCAGATTGCGCCGTCCGTGGCGGAGGTCAATCGCGGGGCCGTCGACGATGCCCGCCAGGCGCACCCTCAGCTACTGCTGGGCTCGATGGGCCCGATCGGTATTGAGTGGTTTGCCGAGGACTCTGTCGAGTATCGTGAAATCCGCGGCATTGCGCGCGAACAGGCGCACGCCTTGCTCAATGCTGGTGTTGACGGTCTGCTGATCGAGACGGTGACGTCTATCCGTAATCTGCAGCCCATGCTTGCCGGCGCCCGAGATGCCGCCGACGGCATGCCTGTTCTGGTGAGTTTTGTCGTTGACGATAAAGGCGACCTGCTGGGCGATGGCCTCAACATCGAGGCAGCCGTTTTGTACGCCGAAAAACACGGCGCAAACTCGGTTGGTGTTAATTGCTGTTCGCTTGCGGCCGCGAATGCGGCGGTGCCCAGGATGGTTGCATCGGCGACTACTCCCGTTACGGTGCGTCCCAACGTAGGCGATCCGGTCCAGACTCAGGATGGCCCCGTATGGCACGAGAATCCCGAAGCTTTCGCGCGCGCATGCATCGAATGGAGACATGCCGGCGCCGCAATGGTGGGCAGTTGCTGTGGAACCACGGCAATCACTACGGCAGCGATGGCCGAGGCGCTCGATATATAAAGGGCAAAACCGCTCCATACGGGGCGGTTTTTTTATTGCTTGCATGTCCTCGGCAGCATTTGCCCAAATGGTGAATGCTGGTGCCGGCAGGTTGCTGGGTGCGTGTTGCGGGTATACCTCACGCGTACCATGATCCAAACACTGTGAGGTGTCTGCGCGTGTGCGCGATAATTCATTTTGGAACTGACGGTTGGCGCGCTCGCGTCGATGAGGACTTCACTGCCGATAACGTTGCCCGTATCGCCGATGCCGTCGGCGAGTTGTGGCAAAAGACCAATCCGGGCAAAACGGTATATATAGGGTTCGACACCCGGCCCCTGGCGAGCGAGTTCGCTGAGCTTGCGGCGGGCGTGCTAGCAGCGCACGGGCTGGACGCCGTGCTCGCTTCGCGACCTGTTCCGACCCCTGCCCTTACGTGGGCGGCGGCTTATGACGGTGAGGCGTGCGGCGCGCTCATGGTGACGGGGTCCCATCATCCGCAGGGTTATCTGTGCCTCAAGATTCGCATGGGTGACGGCTCGACCGCCAACCAGGATGTCATCGAAGAGCTCGAAGAGACCATGGCTCCCGAGCCAATGGGGATCGAGGGGCAATATCGCACCGCGGATATCATTCCTGACTATATGCAGGCGGTGGCATCGTTTGTCGATGCCGAAGCCATCCGCGGCGCGCACCTGCGCGTGGTTGTCGATCCCATGGGCGGCGCAGCCCAGGGTTATCTAGCCGACTTGCTGCGCGAGCTTGGCGTTGAGGTGCACGAGATTCACGCCGGGCAGGCGTCTGACCAAGAAGATATCTGCCCCGACCCCGTTGAGCCTTGGGTGGACGCTTGCGAGCGCACGGTTATCGATGACGGAGCTTGCGCTGGTCTGGTGACCGACGGCGACGCCGACCGTATCGGTGCGGTTGACGAGCGCGGCAGATATATACATCCGCATCAGATCATGGCGCTCGTTTTGGGCGACTTGGTTCAATTTCGTAATTTGGAGGGGCGCGTCGTCGTCAATCTTTCATGCTCGACGCTCGTGCGTCGCATTGCCGAGGCGCTTGGCTGCCGCGTGACCGTCAAACCAGTCGGTTTCAAATATATAGCGGCGGAGATGAAGAAGGGCGGCGTCCTCATGGGCGGCGAAGAAGCCGGTGGTATCGGCATCGCCGCGCATATGCCCGAGCGCGATGGAATCCTCGCCTGTCTGATTCTGTGTGAGCTTATGGCAAAGACGGACGCGCCTTTGGGCGTTCTGGTCGACCAACTCGAGGACAGTTTTGGTAAGACGAGTTACGGTCGACGGGATTTGCGCCTTGAGGCCGAAGATGCCGAAACGTTACGAACCCTGCTGCCGGGCGTAAACCCCAAGTCGATTTGTGGCAAGGTGCCGCAAAACGTTAGTCATATGGATGGCTTGCGTTTGGCATTCGAGGATGACACGTGGCTGCTGGTCCGTCCTAGCGGGACCGAACCAGTGGTGCGCGTCTACGCCGAGGGGTTCTCGGTGGAAGAGCGTGATGAGTTGCTCGATGCTGGCTGTGCTTTAGCTAGGGGGACGTATCCGCTTTAACCATGAGACTGCCTTATATAAAGAGATGCTCGGCGAGCGGTAGTTAACGGCTGGCAAACGTTAGTCGGATCACAAGATGTGTAGGAAATGTGTACGCCCAGATTCCCGCCCCCGGGGCCCCTCCGGTCTGGCAATATATCTCCTTGCCGCGCGGCCCGGTGGAACCGGGAACCAGCGCAGGCGTGCACCTTGAGAACCGGATACTGCGAGGATGGACACACCAGTTGTGTCGCATCCGGGCAGACATCGAACCATTTGAAATGGTCTAACTTGGATTTGTTTTTCGCAAGGCCGCCGAGAGGCGGCCCCGAGAAATTCCTTTTCCTATACTAGAACCATATGAATCGAACGGAACCGATCAGCTAATAGTTGTGAGGACCGGACGGGCTCGAAGCCCATACATTTTGGACGGAGAGTTCGATCCTGGCTCAGGATGAACGCTGGCGGCGCGCCTAACACATGC
>URVZ01000113.1 GCA_900551365.1 uncultured Collinsella sp. | reverse complement strand
GGTTAAAGAACGCGAGCGACAGGTTGACCACGATAAACGTGGCGCCGAAGTTCATGATTTGGGACGCCACGGCAAAGGACATGCTGGTGTAGAGGTTGCCGTACGTTGCGTGCATGAGGGCGGCCGCGAGGCATGCGAGTGCAATGTTCGATGCGGGGCCGGCCACGCTCACCAGGACCTCGTCGCGCTTTGGGTGCTTGAGGTTGTTGAGGTAGACGGGCACGGGCTTGGCGAAGGCAAACACCGGGCCTCCGGCGGCGAGCATGAGCAGCGGCAGGAGAATGGTGCCAAACGGGTCGATGTGGTTGAGCGGGTTGAGCGAGACACGACCGCGCGATCGGGCCGTCTTATCGCCGAGTGCCCAGGCCGCGGCGGCGTGCGCACTCTCGTGGATGACGATGCCCACAATGACGGCGACGGCGCTCGCGAGCAGGTTCATGATGTAGCTGCTGGACATGGCGCTCCCCTAGCGGACGCGGCGCGAGGCGCGCGTGAGCAGGTAGTCAGCCACAAACAGGATGACGGCCACGATGGCGTAATCCAAGCGGAACACGCCGCCAAAGGGCGAGGTGATGACGCCGTAGCCGGCGATGGCGCTCGGCAGCGCGCGCGAAAGCTCAACGACAAAGCCCACGATCTGCAGCTTGGCGGTGAGGCCGCTAAAGCACAGCAGCACGGTCATCGCGCTCATAAAGATGCCGCAGATGCGACAGGCGACGGCGATGACGCTCATCGCCACGGCAGCGGCCTTACGAGAATTCACGCGCGGTCTCCTCTTCGATCTGGGTGGAAAGCTCCAGCCATTCGTCCTCGAGCTTGGGCAGTTCTTGCTTAAGGCCGTTATATTCCCCCAGCGCGGCGTTGAACTTGTCCTGATCGGCATAAAGCTCTTCGCTTGCCATCAATTCCATAAGCTCGTCATAGCGGGCGCGCTTTTTGTCGAGCTCCGCCTCGATCTTCTTGAGCTGGTTGCGCACGCCCTTGAGCTTTTTGTTGAGCGCGGCGCGGGCCTGGGCCTCGGCGCGCTTTTGCTCCTTGGTCTTTTTGCCCTCGGCAGGCTTGGAAGCGGTGGCGGGGGTGTCGGGCTGGGCCGCGGTGACCTTAGCGGACTTGGTCGCGGCCGGTGCACTCTCCCCTGCCGCCTCGGCGGCGGCGCGGGCTGCGAGGTCCTCGCGCTTGTAGAGGTAGTAGTCGTAGTCTCCGTCGTAGACCGTGACCTTGCCATCGCGGATGTCAATAATGCGGTTGGCCACAGCGCGTACCAGGTGCTCGTCGTGGCTGATCAGCACGATGGTGCCGGGGAAGTTCTGCAGGGCGTTCTCGAGCATGTCCACCGAGTCGATGTCCAAGTGGTTGGTGGGCTCGTCCAGGCACAGGAGCGCCTCGGGGGCCACGAGCATTTTGGCCAGGGCCAGACGCGCCTTTTCGCCTCCGGAGAGGACGCGAACCTGCTTTTCGATGGAATCGTTGTCGCTAAACAGGAAGGCGCCCAGCAGGCTGCGCTGCTGCGGCACGGTCCACTTGGGCGTAACGGTGTCGATCTCTTGCAGGACGGTATTGGACTCGGTCATGCCCTCGAGCGCGTGCTGGGCGTAGTAGGCCACGCCCACGTTGGTGCCCAGGTCGCGGGTGCCGGTGGTGGGCGGCTCCAAGCCGGCGAGGATCTTCATGAGGGTGGACTTGCCGGCGCCGTTGGGGCCGACGAGCGCTACGTGCTCGCCGCGGTAGAGCTTGAGGTCGATATCGCTGTAGATGTGCTTGTCGCCGTAGGACTTGGATACACCCTCGAGCCCCACGACCATGTCGCCGGAGCGCGGCGGGTCGGGGAACTTAAAGTCGATGTGCTTGTGGCCCTCGGGCAGGATGACGAGCTCCTTTTTGATCTGCTCGATCTTGCGGATGCGCTCCTGGGCCTGGGCGGCCTTGGTGGGCTTGTAGCGGAACTTGTCGACGAAGACCTGCATGTGGGCGATGTCGCGCTCCTGGGCAGCGCGCTTGGCGCGCATCTGCTCCAGGTTGTCCTCGCGCTGCTTGAGGTAGCTGCTGTAGTTGCCGGTGTAGGTGGTTACGCGACGGTTTTCGAGGGCGGCGACGTGGTCGACGCAGGCGTCCATGAAGGCTCGGTCATGGCTGACGATGAGCACGGCGCCCTCGTAGCTGGCGATAAAGCCGCGTAGCCACTGGACGCTTTCGAGGTCCAGGTGGTTGGTGGGCTCGTCCAGAAGCAGCAGGTCGGGGTGGCGCAGGAAGAGCTTGGCAAGCGCGATGCGCATCTGCCAGCCGCCCGAGAACTCGGAGCACGGGCGCTTAAAGTCGGTGACCTTAAAGCCCAGGCCGGACAGGATCTTGCGTGCGTTGCTCTCGAGCTCGTAGCCGCCCAGGTGCTCAAAGCGGTCTTGGACCTGGCCGTACTCGTTAAGGAGCGCGTCGACGTCCTTGCCCTGCTCGGAGAGCTCGGTGATCTGGGCCTGCAGCTCGTTGGCGCGCTCGCCCATGCGGCGAATTTCCTTGGCGGCCGCCATTACCTCGGCAAGGATGGTGGTGTCCTTGTGCTCCAGGTTGGTTTCTTGCTCTAGATAGCCTACCTGGCAGTCCTTGGCGTACTGGACCTGGCCGGCGTCGGGGCTGTCGATGCCCATGATGATCTTGAGCATGGTAGTTTTGCCGGCGCCGTTGGGTCCCACGAGCGCGAAGCGCTCGCCGGGGTTGATCTGGAAGGACGCGCCGCTAAAGAGGACGCGCGCGCCGAAGCTTTTTTCGATCTTGTCGACCAGGAGGATCATGGTGCCGCCTTTGACCTTGTGTGCCTATATGAAAAAAGGCCCCAACTTGCGTTGGAGCCTCATTCAATGCTCGGGTGGAGACGAGGGGGATCGAACCCCTGACCTCTTGACTGCCAGTCAAGCGCTCTCCCAGCTGAGCTACGCCCCCGTGCGAAGAAGTACTATACGGGAACTCGGACCACGATGCAAGGACAATTTTGGAAAAACTTTCCTGGGGCGGCGGCGCGGATGCGGGACGGACTCGAGAGCGATGGGCCCGCGATGCCCGACTAAGCCCGCGGGGCGCGCCCCGCGGGAGGGCGGCGCTGCCGCCGCCCTCCCATCAGGCTCCACCCCGGCCGCCCCCGGGGCCTCCCGCCACGAAACCGGCCCATCTACTACGTTTGGCCGGCATCCCCCGACCATGGCGCCTCGGGCAAAAATAAAACCGCAGGTAGACGGCCTGCGGTTTTCGCGAAATACGGGGTATGGTCGAGGGGTCGGGCTTAAACGTAGTAGATGGGCCGGTTTCGTGGCGGCGGCATCGCAGGCAGCCGACCGAGGGCGCCCGGAAGTGAGCAAGGCATCCGTCTAACGACCGATTTCCAACCAGTTGCACAGTACGTTCGCTCGTAATTCCATTTCCGTCGTCTTTTGCGCCTTAGTTTTACACCTATAGCGCAAATCCAAGCGCGAGCAAAGACTTCGCACGATCGCATCAAGCTGCTCGGCATCGTTAAGCATTTCGTGCGTAACCAGTAAGACCTCGTACCCCATACTTTGCAGCGCCGTCATGCGTTTGGCATCGTGGTCGAGCACGGCGCCTGATCCGTGGATAACCTCTCCCTGAATCTCCACGATGCCTGCTTTCATTATGGTTGGATTTACGATCACGATATCCCCGTAGCAGACTTTTTGCCCTGCAATGCTCTGCGCCGACGCGGTAAGCGGCGTAAGGTCGTTAACATAAACGTTTCGAAAGCCGGCACCGCCGCGAGAGCGAGGAAGCGATAGCAATAAAATTCCTGCAACTTCAAGCGGAGAAGCTGCTATACCTGTCACCAGCTGCGCGGCGTTGTAAAACTTCGTACCCCACTTTCGTCTTTTCATCTTACTGGCATACTCATGAAGCTCGTGTAATTCGATGAGCGGCTTCCTCATCCAGAGCGAAGTGCCCTTTAGCCTTGTGATCTCCTTCGTTTTCTTTTGTCCGTTGGGCCCCTTCGTATTTACCTGTTCTTTGACTTTTATGCGTGCATAAACGCGTTTCCATTGTGGTTCGTCTTGGCTTTCATCGAGGTCAAAGATGGATTCGGTGGTTGCATTCTCGGTGGCGTCATTGGCTGTGTCTAGTTCCGCCTCTGCTGCTGCGGTGGGCTCAAAGACTGAGAACCATCCGCAAAATTCGTACATGGCAAGGACAAGATCGGTTGGAGATACAAAGCGCGCCATGGTAAATAGCGTCGCAAGTGGATTGGTAACCCTAAAGCTCATCGCGGTTTCCAGCGTGCTATCCACCCCCGAAGCATCATCACAGTGGATTGTTGTCCGTAATCCCGAATGTTAGTTAACGCCACCGGGCACTGTTGTGGTAATAATCGGGGTCTTGAGGATATCGGTTACGAAAGGGGCTTGGGCTAGGGCTCGCCAGCCGTCTTCTGGGCTTGGCAGTCGCGGGTAGAGGTTGCGCACTTGGGGCGGGCAGCGCCAGTAGCGGAATGCGGTGTTTGCGCAGACGATCTCGTCCATATGGGCCTCCCCTAGCTTTGGCTGCGTGCCGTTATGTTTGCAGGTAGACCGATTATCAATGGCGGCATCATGCCGGTAAGTACCGGAAGCTGACCAAATGCCGACAAATAGCTTGACGTATTTCGCCTAAAGATCGCCGTGTGGCACAAATCTGCTGGCAGGCGTTCTGGGGCCGTGGTCCCTATCTCCACATTTGTACGTGAATCCCATGGCAAATTCAATGAAAGAGCGCATGAGCTTTATGCAAAACGCACGATGACGTCAGTTCAGGAGAGATCAGCTAGAAACGCGTTTAAAAATTTCGATTCGATTTTGGTGTCAGATTTGGTGTCAAGCTTGGTGTCAAAAAGAAAAAGGCCAGAGGCTTAACACCTCTGACCTGTACTTTAGATGGTGGGCGATACAAGATTCGAACTTGTGACCCCATCCGTGTGAAGGATATGC
>URVZ01000112.1 GCA_900551365.1 uncultured Collinsella sp. | reverse complement strand
CGGCGGCGCAACACATAGTCCAAACAGCGCAGATAGACCGATACGCCCCAGATCGAAAATGCAATTGCGGCAACAAGCAACGGCAGAGAGCTCGAATGGACGAGCGCATCCACGACCTCTTCGGACACCTCGCTATAGGCGGGAACGGCGTTAGAAAGTTTGGGGTCGAAGGCGAACAGCGCCGGCAAGACTGCCAAAAGCATGAGGAACATCGCGGTGATGACACCGGCGATAGCAAAGACGCGGTGGCGGTACACCTGATGTGTTATGCCAACAAGGAATCGCGGCATGGCGAAGAGCCTGCCGCCCCTGGGATCCGCCACGGGTGCGGATCGGGCGGCCGCGTTGCCGATATGTCGCTCGCGGGTACCCATAGTGCTTTTAGTGTACCGACAGGCAGGCTCAAAAAGCGGGCCACATGTCCCAAAATCCGCAGACGGCAAGGCGCCCGGCGAGCACATACTCGCCGGGCGCCTTGGTTAGGAGACTATAAGGTTGAGTGTCTCAGCTTCCTTAGGACAGGTCCTCACCATTCGTTTCAATGACGTGCTTGTACCAGTCAAAGCTCTTCTTCTTGGAACGCTTGAGGGTACCGTTGCCGGCATCGTCGCGGTCCACATAGATAAAGCCGTAGCGCTTGGACATCTCGCCCGTGCCGGCAGACACCAGGTCGATCGGGCCCCAGGTGGTGTAGCCCAGCAGGTCAACGCCGTCCTCGGTCACCGCGTCGCGCATCGCGGCAATATGCTGGCGCAGGTAGTCGATACGGTAGTCGTCGTTGATGGAGCCATCCTCCTCGACAACATCCTTGGCGCCCAGACCGTTCTCAACCACAAACAGCGGCTTCTGATAACGGTCGTACAGGTCGTTGAGGGTGATGCGGAAGCCCAGCGGATCGATGGCCCAACCCCACTGGCTCTCCTGCAGGTAGGGGTTCTTGGCGCCGGCGAAGGCGTTGCCCTGGGTACGCTCGACATCGGGGTTGTCGGCACCGGCAGAGCAGCGGGTGCTGTAGTAGCTAAAGCTGATGAAGTCGACGGTGTTGGCGGCTAGGATCTCGCGGTCCTCGTCGGTCATGCCCACATCGATGCCCAGACGCTCGAGCTTCTTGACGGCATAGGCCGGGTAGTAGCCACGGCTCTGAACGTCGACGAAGAAGTAATTGTCCTGATTGTCGAGCTGCGCCTGGCGCACATCGCCCGGACGGCAGCTGTAGGGGTAGTAGCTACCTGCGGCGAGCATGCAGCCAATCTTGACCTCAGGATCGATCTCGTGAGCGATCTTGGTTGCCCAAGCGCTGGCGACGAGCTCGTTGTGGGCGGCCAGGTACTCGACGGCCTCCTTGTTCTCGCCCTCCTCAAAGACCAGACCGGCACCCATAAACGGCAGGTGCAGGATCATATTGATCTCGTTAAAGGTAAGCCAGTACTTCACCAGACCCTTGTAGCGGGTGAAGATCGTGGTCGCGAGGTTCTTGTAGAAGTCGATGAGCTTGCGGTTGCGCCAGCCGCCGTACTCCTTGATGAGGTGAATCGGGCAGTCGAAGTGCGTGATGGTCACGAGCGGCTCGATGCCGTGCGCCTGGCACTCGCGGAATACGTCCTCGTAGAAGGCCAGGCCAGCCTCGTTGGGCTCGGCCTCGTCACCGTTGGGGAAGATGCGGGTCCAAGCCAGGCTCATACGGAAGGTCTTAAAGCCCATCTCGGCAAAGAGGGCGATGTCCTCCTTGTAGTGGTGATAGAAATCGATGCCGGTCTGCGCGGGATAGTAATAGCCGTCCTCGAAGTCGAGCATCTTGCGCTGGCCGGAGACCACCGCATAGCGCTCGGGGCCGTGCGGAGCCACGTCCACGTTGGCCAGGCCGCGGCCGTCCACGTCGTAGGCGCCCTCGCACTGGTTGGCAGCCGTCGCGCCGCCCCACAGGAAGTCATTACGGAAAGCCATGCATCAATCCTTTCGCACGCTGTTGTCATAGGCTCAGTATCCCTACAAACAACGCGTCGCTCAACGGCAACGACGCAGGTCGATACTTCTTTTCGCGTGCAGGCGCCCGGCAGCCGCCCCGCCTGACACTTTCTGATACCCGCCTGCCCAAACCACCACAAAGGGGACAGGCACCTTTGTGGTGGTTGGGCCCGGTTTGTCTCGATCTGTAACAGTTAGGCCGCCAAAACCGGGCCTGGTGTTACAGATTGAGATCTTTCGGGCAGCCCTCTGCAGTTTGTCTCGATCTGTAACAGGTAGAGACGATTTAGCCCGCTAGATGTTACAGATCGAGACAGAAGATTCTAGTCGCAGGTGATGCCGAGGTTTTGCCGACGAGGCCTACGTAACCGCCTTCGCTCAGCAATTCATTTGACTGAATAGGAAAGAAAGGAAAAAATAGGAAAAAAAGGAAAGGAGACTTATGACTGAAACCATCTTCTCCCCCTCATTTGGAAATCGCCCGTCCTATCTGGTGGGGCGCGGGAACGTGATTTCGACATTCATCTCCGGTCTTGAGCAGGAGCCGGGCAATCGAGACCGAGCCATGCTCATGCTCGGCCAGCGAGGCAGCGGCAAGACGGTTCTTCTGTGGGAACTTGCCGACCGCGCACGCAAGCTCGGTTTTGTTGTCGCCACACCCACCGTAGCCTCCGAAGATATGCTTGAGCGCATTGTTGAAAAAATCCAAGAAGCAGGCGAGCCTTATGTCAGCAAGCGTCATCTCCCCAAACTTTCTGGCGGTAGCTTGAGCGTCTTCGGCTTCTCAGCCGGTCTCGAGTTCACACGCGATGTGCAGGAGACCAAGAGTTTCCAGTTCAAACTCACGCAGCTGGCGCGCAAGCTGACCGAGCAGGGGCACGGCATCCTCATCCTTATCGATGAGCTCCAAGCTAATTCACCTGAGATTAGACAGCTCGTCACCGCCTATCAAGAGCTGGTCGGTGAGGGACTCAACGTCGCGCTTGTTATGGCAGGTCTCCCGGGAGCCGTCTGTGCAACGCTCAATGACCGCGTGCTGACATTTCTCAACCGCGCTCGCAAGGTCACGCTCGAACCGCTTTCAGTCGGAGATATCGATGCCTATTATCAGCGGGCTTTCGAAGAGCTCGACCTTGATATTCCAGGCGATCTTCGCCTCCGTGCCGCTCGCGCAACCCAAGGCTCGCCCTATATGCTGCAGCTCATCGGCTACAACATCGCCAATCGCTGCGAGGCCGGAAAACGCGTAACGCCAGAGCAAGTCGACGGAGCTATCGAAGCGTCAAAAGCCGATTTCGAAAACGATGTTTGTGAAACGACGCTCGCCGCGCTATCGGACCAAGACGTCGCGTTTCTCGACGCAATGACTGATGACGAAGACTCCGTTTCGCGCATTTCCGATGTAGCGAAACGTATGTCAGTCACACCCGACTATGCGCAAAAGTATCGCCGGCGCCTCATCGACGCCGGCGTAATCGAACAGGCGCGCCGCGGTTACGTGCGTTTCGCTGTTCCATATATGGCTGACTATCTGCGCAGCCAGCTCTAGGCAGCCACCACAATGGGGACAGGCGCCTTTGTGGTGGATTGGGCCCGGTTTGTCTCGATCTGTAACAGTTAGGCCGCCAAAATCGGGCCTGGTGTTACAGATCGAGATTTTCGGGCGGCCTCTACGGTATGTCTCGATCTGTAACAGGTAGAAACGATTTAGCCCGCTGGATGTTACAGATCGAGACAGAAGATTCTAGTCCACGGCGATGTCGATGTTCTTGCCGATGAGACCTACGTAGCCGCCCTCGGCAGCCTTGGGGCTGTCAGCATGGCAGAGAACCCACTTGTCGGCCTTCCAGTAGCAGTAGCTGTCACCGGCGGCAGGCATGTCGGCTGCAGCCTCGGGGCGCGGACCGTTGGTGCCGGCGGGCAGCGCCACCATCACCTGGAAGCCGCCTTCGTCGACCATGCACGGCGTGTAGTGGAGCGTGGTGTTGAAGACTTCGACGACCGTACCCGCCGGCACGCGAAACGCCTTGACGCACGCGGTGTCGAGCTTGCCGTCCTCGATCTCCCAGCGATGCGCCACGAGCAGGATAAAGTCGCGAGCGCCCAGGTTAAACTCGCTGGCGCGGTGATACTCCAGGCAGTTGAGCTGCGTGTTGTGGCCGTTGCACCAGCCCAGTTGGAAGGGACGGCCGCCAAACATGAGAAAGCCCAGTTTATCGGCATCCTTGACGTCCTCGAGCTCCGGCGCACTTGCAACGTACTTGCTGCCCTCGGGAATGGGCGTGGCAGAGAGCGCCTCGAGCACGGGCGACGTAAGCTCGGACGGAACGTTATCCCAAACGTTGCCATAGGACTTGAACTCGGGATCGTTGACAGAGTAGATATGCATGTTCACTCCTGTTCGTAAATGTGACTATACGAACATTCTAGAACAAACATGAGCGATTTTGAACGCTCGTCCCGACCAATCAACAAAAAGGCGCCCCCGCATAAGCGAAGACGCCCAATGCGCGCGTTTTGGGCGATAAAGCCCTTATGCCTGCTGATAGTGCAGGTGCTTCTCGTCGATATCGGCCAGGTCGCGGTCGAGGTAACGGCGCGCGAGCCAGTTAGCCATGGGAAGGTTCTGGTCCAGGTAGTTGCCGCACTCCTCGGGAGCGGCACCGGGGACATCGCCCTCAAAGTCGGCGACAAACTCGAACAGCTCACGCACGAGCGGCAGGATCTCCTCGCTCGTCACCTCACCAAATACGACGAGGTAAAAGCCCGTGCGGCAGCCCATGGGGCCAAAGTAGACAATGCGGCTCGACCACTCGGCATGATTGCGAAGGAACGTCGCGCCCAGGTGCTCGATGGTGTGGCACTCGGCCGTGTTCATGACCGGCTCCTTGTTGGGCGTGGTCAGGCGCAGGTCAAACGTGGTGACGGCAGCACCGGTCGCCGGATCGCGGTCGATGCGGCTCACATACACGCCGGGCTCAAGCAGCAGATGGTCAACGGAAAA
>URVZ01000111.1 GCA_900551365.1 uncultured Collinsella sp. | reverse complement strand
GCCATCTTCGTCAACGGCTGCTTTTGGCACCGCTGCCCCAAGTGCAACCCGAGCCAGCCCAAGCGCAACGTTGAGTTTTGGGAGGCAAAGTTCCGTCGCAACGTCGAGCGCGACCGCGCTGCCATCAACGCACTTACCCAAATGGGCTGGACGCGCATCACCATCTGGGAATGTGAGCTCAAAAAGGACCGCATCGACGCCACCATGGAAAAGGTCATCGAGCAGGTGCGCGCCGCAGAGCCGCAGCGCTAGGAGCGAGCCGTCCACACGCCCCACACAGGCGAGCCACATCCACGTCACAAACCTTAGAAAGCCCTTAAGCTCAAAACCTTTCAAGAGTGTTACTCGATACCTCTGACCTGCAGTTTCATCGTAACATCAAACCAGGTTAAGCCTTTCTTTAGCGCTTCTTTGCAGCAGCCGCGGCATAATACTGCCAACGCACGGGACCTAGCAGCACACCCCGTGCGCAACCTTTTGGTGGACATCGAGGAGGCCGCATAAGCATGCATTCTTCCAATGCCGTAGCACGGCAGCCATCCCTAAAACATGCAGACCTTTTCTCCTTCCCCCCGACACAGAGAAACGGCCTCCTCGACTCCCCCACCACAAAAACCAAACGCTCAACCGACCAGAGCCACAACTTGCGAGCATCGTTCGAAAAGCTCCAAGCATCTCTAGACAAGGCGTTCCCCGAACAGGCAAGAGCAATCTAAGCCCATCGCGCTTTATACTGATGCCATGCGAAACATGGATCACATAGAATTGCACCGCGGAGGACGCGAGGAAGCGTTTCCCGAGACCGCCGAAGACTGGCCCTATATTGCCGAACGCGCAGAATTCGCTCGCTATCCGGGCAATTCCGTCCCCTGGCACTGGCATTCCGAAGTCGAGCTTTTCTACATGGAGCAGGGAGCGATTGACTATCGAACGCGCGCGGCTCATGAACACGTGCGCTTTGAGGAAGGGTCCGCCGGCTTTATCAACGGCGGCGTTTTGCACAGCACGCTGCAATCACCCAATTCGGCACCGGCCATTCAAATGTTGCATATCTTTCAGCCGTCGATGCTCGGCGATCCCGCGGGACGCCTTCAAAAGCGCTATATCAATCCTTTGCTGCAATGTCGAGGCGTCGATGTGCTCAAATGGTCGCCCACCAACCCCGACGATATGCCCTTTATCGATTTGCTAAAGAGTTCCTTTAACCACGACCTTCAACGACCGCAGAACGAGATGGCGCTTCGGAATAGCTTGTCAGAGCTCTGGATTCAGATTTACGCCAAGGCCGAACCGCTCTTTTCCTCCGACAACGCCTCTTGGATGACCAGCCGCGACGTACAGTTCAAGGCAATCCTGGACTTTATCCGCGCAAACTATGCAGCCGCTGTAGATGTGCCCCAGATAGCATCTGCAGCCGGCGTAAGCGAAAGAGAGTGTTACCGCATTATCGAAGCTTGCGCAGGAACGACCCCGGCGGCATATCTGCGCGCATACCGCGTAAACCGTGCTTGCGAACTTTTGGCACACACCACGCGAACGGTCCAGACAGTCGCGCGCCAATGCGGCTTTGCGACAGCAAGCCATCTTGGCCAGGTATTTAAAGAACAAATGGGATGCACTCCTTCGAGCTATCGAGCAGCGAGGCAGAATCTCGATAGTACCAGGCAGAAATCCCGCTAGCCCTTCTTCTGTCACTGCATCAAACTTGCAGGCAAACAACAGATAGGAGCAACCATATGAAGCACTTTGACCATATCGTGTTTGATGTTGATGGAACATTGGCAGATACAGAAGAAAGCGTTCTGTCATCGCTTGCCCAGATTGTCCAAGAAAAGACCGGCAAAACGCTCCCACGAAACGAGCTTGAATTTGCCCTCGGCATACCCGGCAAGAATGCCCTTGAGAAACTTGGAATCTACTCGCAAGCAACGTTGGATCGCTGGTGCCAAGTTGCCGCCAGCTTTAAAAGCACCATCAGCGTGTTTCCAGGTTTGCTTGAAGTCATCGCAAAACTCGCCGATAGCGGTTGCAATCTTGGCATTGTCTCCTCACGTGCGCGCGACGAATACGCAGAAGAAATAGCACCTCTTGGCTTCGATACGTATTTTGAGCACATCATCCTTGTCGAAGACACAACCGAACACAAACCCGCACCCGCACCCATGCTCGAATATCTCCGACGTACGGGCGCAAACCCCAACAGCGTCATCTACGTTGGCGACACCGTCTACGACGAACAATGCGCAACTTCAGCAGGGGTCAGTTTTGCCCGAGCAGCATGGGGATCACACCAAGACATCCCAAACGCCACCTACAACCTCAAAACCCCCAACGACCTGCTAACCCTAACAACCAAGTAACCCACGCGCCCCATCCTATCAGCCCCAACGCCACAAGGGCGATTGAGCAGGGCCGTCCGGAAACGGAAAAAGGGCCTATCTCTCAGAACATTCCGCAGGACGGAGGAAGCCCCGCAGCGCGTAGCGCGCGGCGGGGCTTCCGACATGTCCGAGGACGTTCTGAGAGATAGGCCCTTTTTCCGTTTCCGGACGGCCCGGTGGGATCAGAGTACCCTTGCTGTTACTCTGCTTTGCCCACAGAGTTGAGGTTGGTCATGCGGATCTTAACCAGCTCGGTGATCTCACGCATGCCCTCCTTGGCCGGCTTCTTGGGATCGAAGCAGGCGGGGTTCTCGGCCATGTAGGCCATGAAGCCCTTGGTGTAGGCCTGACGCAGCTCGGTGGCGTAGTTAACCTTGCAGATGCCGTTCTTCACGGCCTCGGCGACCTGCTCATCGGGCACACCGGAGGTGCCGTGCAGAACCAGCGGCACGTCGACGGCGTCGCGGATGGCCTTGACCACGGACTGCTCGATGTGCGGATCGCTCGTGTACACGCCGTGGCTGGTGCCAACGCCAATGGCCAGCGAGGTGCAGCCGGTGCGCTCGACGAACTCCTTGGCCTCGGCCGGATCGGTGTAGGGGCTCTCGCCCTCAACCGCAGGACCGTCGTCCTCCTTGCCGCCAACCTTACCGAGCTCGGCCTCGACGGGCACGCCCATGGCGCGGCCAGCGTCGGCGACGGACTTGGTCAGAACGATGTTGTCCTCGAAGGACTCGTGCGAACCGTCGATCATGACGGAGGTGTAGCCAGTGCGGAAGGCCTGCATGCAGCGGTCATAGCCATCGCCGTGATCGAGGTGCAGAGCGACGGGCACGGAAGCGCGCTCGGCGGCAGCCTTGACCATACCGTAGAAGTAATCCAGGCCAGCGGTCTTGATGGTGCCCGGGGTGGTCTGCATGATGACGGGGGACTTGGTCTCCTCGGCAGCGGCCAGAACAGCCATAACAAACTCGAGGTTCTCGACGTTAAACGCGCCAACGGCGTAGTGGCCGGCCTGAGCGTCCTTGAGCATCTTTTCGGTGGTAACAAGTGCCATGAGCGTTTGCTCCTCTCCCTCGCCCGCATCTGGACATCGGGCGTAGTTGTTCGCAAGGCGTTTTACCTTGCGTTTTGCTGCGCTCATTGTATGAAATTCAGCAGCTTTGCACGTGCGAGATATTGAGCCCATGCAGGTCAATACAGTCATTTTTGAAAAGCAAACGGAAGGAATTTGAGCCGAGTGGACATGTTCGATATTGAATTTTGAGTGTTCAGCGTCTTTCTTTTATAGAAAAGATAAGTAATCGAAAGGTCTTTTCTTACTCAAAAAGAAAATGAACGAAAATAGAGTCAACACAATTCCTGCAAATTTAGCCGAGAATGGAGCAAACATGGCCCAAGCTACCAACCGTGCCTTCGCCGATGAGCGTCGTGCCGCCATCATGGAGATGCTTGAGCATAACGCCTCGGTGCAGGTGGCAGAAATTGCCCAGACCTTTGGCGTGTCCTCTGTCACCGCTCGCGCCGACCTGGACGCACTCGCGGAGTCCGGCAAGCTGCGCCGCACGCATGGCGGCGCCGTATCGCTCCACAAGCGTCTGACTGTTTCCACGCAGGATCGCCGCATCAATGTCAACGTCGCCGCCAAGCAGGCCATCGCGCAAAGCGCCATCGAGCTCGTCAATGACGGCGACACGTTGCTCGTCGACTCGGGCACCACGGCGCTCGAGTTCGTCCGGCTCCTCGATCAACGCGACGGTATCACCGTCATCACGGCCGACATTACCATTGCCGATTACATCGACGAGAGCATGCCCTCAGTCGATGTCGTCATGCTGGGCGGGGCGCTGCGCAAAGGCCATCGTTATTTGTACGGACCGCTCACTATGCAGGCGCTCCAAATGGTCCATGCCGATCTGGCCGTCATGTGCCCCGGCGCCTTTGTCCCCAGCTGCGGCTTTACGACCGACTTTCCGCAGATGGCCGAGACCAAAGCGGCTATGGTCGGTGCCGCCCGTCAAAGCGTCGCCCTTATGGACGCCAGCAAGGTTAACGGACGCGGCATGTACCGCTTTGCCGAGCTGACCGATGTCGACACCATCGTGATGGACCGTGATCCCGATGGCGCCGTCGCCACCTCAATCGCCGAGACCGTCGACGACGCCCGCCCAAATCTCGTCATCGCCGGCGCTTAAACAAAAACCACCACAAAGGTGCCTGTCCCCTTTGTGGTGGTTTTGCTCGTTAAAAGCGAAATATCGCTACTTGGAAAGCTCGTCGGCGAGGACCTCGATCTGAGCGCGCGAGGCGTCGTTGAGCGAGCCCAGCACGGTCACCTTGTTCTGCGCCAAGGTGATGTCCTTCATGCCCTCGAGCTCCTTGGCCATAACCTTGGCAGCGGTGGGCGCCCAGGAGCCGGCCTCGACGAGTGCCACCGTACGGTTCTGATAGGCGTGCTCGGCAAGCGTATGGATAAAGGTGCTCATGAACGGGAAGATCTCACCCTGATAGGTGATGGAAGCGAGCACCAGACGGTCGTAGCGGAACGCATCCTCAACGGCCTCGGCCATGTCGTCGCGAGCCAGGTCAAAGACGGAGACCTTCTGGCCGCGAGCCTCAAGCGCTGCGGCGAGCTCCTCGACGGCAGCCTTCAGATGGCCATACACACTCGCATAGGCGATCGTGATGCCCTCGTCCTCGGGCTGATAGCTCGACCAGGTGTTATAGGTGTCGAGGTAATAGCCCAGGTTCTCGGTCAGTACGGGGCCGTGGAGCGGACAGATGATCTGAATGTCCAGGTCGGCGGCCTTCTTGAGGACGGCCTGCACGAACTTGCCGAACTTACCGACGATGCCAAAGTAGTA
>URVZ01000110.1 GCA_900551365.1 uncultured Collinsella sp. | reverse complement strand
GAACATTTGGTGGGCGTTAGAAGATTTGAACTTCTGACCTCTTCCGTGTCAGGGAAGCGCTCTCCCCCTGAGCTAAACGCCCGATCAAGGGTGCGCAAGCGCGCAAGGGATAATATAACGGAGCCTGAACTCGGTGGCAAGAACATTTTTAAAAATCGCTTACATTGTGGAATTCGGGGGCTTTGTTATATCCATTTCAAAAGAGCCTGCTGCCGCGATTTGGCTGTCGCATAATGCAAGGCCATTGCGGTATCGAGCTATGGAAAGACGCCTGCGGAATTGTCCTACCGATAAGCGGACAAGCCTCTAGCTGATGCCTTCGCCGTGGTAAGGTAAGCCGAATTGTTTCCAGGCTGTTTCGGGGGAGTGGAATGAGCAAAGAGTGTGTCGAGCAGGTCGAAGGCGCAGGGGCTTCGGTGCCGATGACCGATATATCGAACATTGATGTGCCCGAGGGCACCGACGAGCTCAGTCGCAGCACCCGCCGTGCATGGCGCGACCGCCTGAACAGTGCCTCGACGCGCAAGATGATTACGGGCATTCTGGCCACGCTGGTGGGCGGTTCGTTTTGGGGTTTTTCGGGCACCAGCGCGAGCTTTCTGTTCGATACCTACCACGTCGACACCTTGTGGCTTATGAGCGTGCGTCAGATTCTCGCCGGTCTACTCTTTATGGCCGTGGTCGTTACGCGCGACCGCGAGCGCCTGATTAAGCTCTGGACCACACCCGCCGATCGCAAGCAGCTGCTGCTCTTTACCGCCTTTGGCCTGCTGTTCAACCAGTTTTGCTATCTTTCGGCCGTGCGCCTGACGAACGCCGGAACCGCGACGGTGCTCCAGTGCCTGCAGCTCGTTATCATCATGGGCTACACCTGCGTGACCGATCGCCGTATGCCGCGTACTCGCGAAGTCATCGGCATTGGCCTGGCTCTGGGTGGAACCTTTTTAATCGCCACCGGCGGCGACCCCACCAGCCTGAATATCTCGCCGCTTGGCCTGGCAGCAGGTCTTATGTGTGCGGTCAGCGCCACGTGTATGGCGGTGATTCCCGCCAAGATCCTGCCCGAATACGGCAGTCCCATCGTCACGGGCTCGGCAATGCTCACGGCGGGCGTGGTCTCGTGTGTCTTCGTGCAGCCCTGGGCGCATATGCCGGCGCTCGATGCCGCCGGTATCGAGGCGCTCGCGGTGTTCGTGGTTATCGGCTCGTTTTTTGCTTACATGCTCTATATGCAGGGCGTTAAGGATATCGGCTCGGTGCGTGCGAGTCTCATCGGAACTGTGGAGCCGGTTTCGGCGACCATCACCAGCGCCGTTATGCTGGGCACGGTGTTTTTGCCGACCGACCTTATCGGCTTTGCCATGATCATCGTGATGATGTTCCTCACGGTGTAGCTGGCGCCGCCGCCAAGACAGAAAAGGTGTTGTGCCGCATTTTCGCCAATTGATGTCCGTGTCTGGAGTTTAGCTGTCGATGCTCAAAATGCCATAAACTAGTAACGTTATGGACTTTTTCATTGCGACTCAATTGCGAGGATTTCTTTATGGCTGGTAATCACTTTAAGGGCAGCGATAGCGGCCGCCCTGCAGTTCCGCCGCGTCCGAACGGGGCTGGTAAGGCCGGCACGCCGGGCGGCGCTGGACAGGGCGGTTCCGGTAAGCGCGTGTCCCCGGGCGAGACGGCGATGTTTACCGCTCTGTACGAGCAGTCACAAAAGGCAAAAAAGACCGGCCGCGCAAGAGGGAATGTCTTTGCGGGCGGTGCAACCTCCGCGTCGCAGCCGAGCGGGGCTCCTTCGGCACCTGAGAACAATGCAGGTGCTGCCAACGCCGCGAATGCCGCCGGCAACGTTAATGCCGGCAAGGCCGCCAACAATACTCCCTCTGCCGGTGGCGCGGGGCTTACGGGTAACCTTGGCACGATTTACACCGGCGCCTCCGAGACTGGCACGTTCGCCCGCCTGGATGATAGCGGTGCCGAGTTTGCGGGCTCGGGTTCCAAGGAAGATTATTACGATTTTGGCTTGAACTACGGTAGCGACGCTTCGTCGAGTTCGACCTCTGACGGTCTGGTCCGTCATCGCCATCGCAAGGGCGAGCGCAAAAAGCGTCACACCGGCGCCATTATTGCCGCTGTGGTCGCGGTGCTTCTCGTTGCGCTTGGCGCAAGCGGCTTGATGCTGCTTAACTCGGCAAAGACCGTAAAGAGTGAAGCGAAGGAGGCTGTCGAGATCGTCGGTGGCCTTAAGGACAAGGTCACGTCGGGCGATTTTTCGACGCTGCCTGACGACGCGAAGAAGATCGATGAGCTCTGCGACAGCATGAAGGCGGAGACCTCGAGCCCGCTGTGGACGGCGGCTTCGTTTATCCCGGTGTATGGCAGCGATATCAATGCGGCCCGCACCATGATTGACGCCCTGTCCGATGTCTCGAGCAATGCGCTGGTTCCCATGGCCGACAACCTCTCGCAGGCTACGCCCGGCAAGCTGTTCCAGGACGGCATGATTAACGTGTCCGCGCTGCAGGCGGTCGCCGATTCGCTTTCCAGCAGCTCGAAGGTGTTCAAGAGCGCCAACGAGAAGGTCCAGGGCATTGGCGATACTCATATTTCCCAGGTGACCGAGCTGGTCGATAAGGCCAAGGACGGCTTTGCCACCCTCAACGGCGCGGTTGACGCGGCGGAGAAGGTCGCCCCCGTCCTTCCCCAGATGCTCGGCGCCAACGGCCAGACGCGCAACTACCTTGTGTACGCCATGAACAACGTCGAGATTCGTGCTTGCGGTGGCTTTGGCGGTTCGCAGGGCCTGATTTCGGTCACCGACGGCCAGATGTCGATTGGCGAGTTTGTTCCCTGCATTGCGCGCAGCAAAGACGAGGCGGTTGAGAGCGTCGACGAAGAAGATGAGACGCTGTTTGGTGACCACAGCAACCTATACATCTCGGGCAACACCTATTCGCCCGACTGGCCCCGTAATTCGCAGCGTGTCGCCGCGCTGTGGAAGTCTGAATATGGTCAGGACGTCGATGGCGTCATTGGTATCGATCCGGTATTCCTGCAGTATCTGTTGGGCCTCGTGGGTAATGTTTCACTGCCCGACGGTACAGTCGTTGACGGCACTAACGCGGCGAAGGTGCTTATGCATGATGTGTACTGGAACTATCCGGTCGAGGAGTCGGACGGCATCTTTGCATCCGTCGCCAGCGCTGCCTTCGACAAGATCCTTGGCGGTATCGGCGACGTCGATGTTGCGAACCTTGTCAGCGCCGTTGAGCGCGGTGCCGAAGAGGGCCGCCTGATCGCGTGGATGAGAAACGATGATGAGCAGAATGCCATCAAAGAGACGGGCATTGACGCTTCGCTGCCCAATCCGGATGACCCGAGTGCCGATCCCGTTGCCGGCGTTTACTTTAACAACCTGAGCTTCTCCAAGCTCGACTGGTATCTGAACGCCGATACGCAGATTGGTCAGGGCGTGAAGAACGGCGACGGCGCTTGCTCGTATCGCATCACCGTTACCCTGACGAACATCATGACGCAGGAGGAGGCAGGTAAGCTGCCCGACTACGTAGCGGCCAGTGCGCCTGGGACCTCGCGTGACGATGAGCGCTTGTATGTATCACTGTTTGCGCCGACAGGCGGCAGCATTACCGATCTAAACGTCGAGGGGACTCAGTTTGGACTGTTCGCTGCCACTTGGCACGGAGTTCCCTGCTATTCAGGAACCGTTGACCTGCATGCTGACGAGACGACGACGATCACGTATACGCTGACCACGTCGGCCGAGGCGGGGGACAAGCCGCTTACGCTGCGTCAGACTCCTACATGCCAGGCGGCTCGCGACAGCGCGTCGGCGTAGGGTTTTTCTGGTAGCGCAGATAATCGAGTACCATTTTGGGGCGGACAGGCAATCTGTTCGCCCCTATTTTGTAAGGAGAGCGCATGAAGTACTTTGGCACCGACGGCTTTCGCGGTGAGGCCAACGTTGGGCTGACGGTAGAGCACGCTTATAAGATTGGCCGTTTTGTGGGCTGGTATTACGGCGCCAACCGCAGTGCTAAGGCGCGCGTCATCGTGGGCAAGGACACCCGTCGCTCGAGTTATATGTTCGAGGCGGCGCTGGTGAGCGGCCTGGTCGCGAGCGGCGCGGACGCCTACATGCTGCACGTGATCCCCACGCCGGGCGTAGCGCATCAGACCGTGGAGGGCTGCTTCGATTGCGGCATCATGATCAGTGCGAGCCACAACCCGTTTTGCGATAACGGCATTAAGCTCGTCAACAGCGACGGCTTTAAGATGGACGAGGACGTGCTGGAGCTCATCGAGGACTACATCGATGGCAAGAGCGAGGTGCCGCTGGCAACGGGCAACCACATCGGCGCCACGGTGGACTACATGCAGGGTCGCAACCGCTACATTGCTTCGCTCATCGCCAGCGCGAACTTTTCGCTGCAGGGCGTCAAGATCGGCATCGATTGCGCCAACGGCTCGGCATCCTCGGTGGCCAAGCCGGTGTTCGACGCACTGGGCGCCGATGTGCGCGTGATCAATGCCGCGCCCGACGGCTTTAACATCAATGTCGACTGCGGCTCTACGCATATTGAGCGCCTGCAGCGCCACGTGGTGGAGCAGGGCCTGGATGTGGGCTTTGCCTACGATGGCGATGCCGACCGCTGCCTGGCCGTGGACGAGCGCGGCCGCGTGATCGACGGCGACCAGATCCTGTACGTGTGCGGTGTGTACCTGAACAAGCACGGGCGTCTCTCGGGCGGTACCGTGGTGCCGACGATCGCCAGCAACTTTGGCCTGATCAAGTCGTTGGAGCTTGCCGGCCTGAGTGCCGTGACCAGCGGCGTGGGCGACCGTCACGTGTATGCCAAGATGCGCGAGGGCGGCTACAGCCTGGGCGGCGAGCAGACGGGCCATACGATCTTTGGCGATATCGAGCGCACGGGCGACGGCATTATGACCTCGCTGCGCGTGATGGAAGTGATTCGTGCCGAGCGCGAGACGCTCTCGCAGCTCACGGCTCCGTGCAAGCTGCTGCCGCAGGCGCAGGTGGCCGTGCACGTGGCGGACAAGGACGCCGCGCTCGAGAACATGGGCGTGCAGAACGCCATCGCCGAGGCCGAGGCTGCGCTGGCAGGCGAGGGCCGCGTGCTCGTGCGCAAGAGCGGAACCGAGTCGGTTATCCGCGTGCTGGCCGAGGCGCCCGACCAAGCATCCGCCGATGCCGCCATGAAGCGCATCGCCAACGCGCTCGAGGCT
>URVZ01000109.1 GCA_900551365.1 uncultured Collinsella sp. | reverse complement strand
GGCCCGTGGGTTATACCCTAAGAGCAAACCACCCTTTTTAAGGGTGGTTCTGATTAGTGGGGGCCGACGGCAGATTCGGGCCGTCGACGCTCGCGTCACCAATCGCGTCATTCGAATCGGCGCTGGGAATTCAGTGCTTTTCCTCATGCAAGTATCTTCCATCTTGCGTCGCCGTCAGCCGTGAGCGGTCGATTTTTACCGATAAACGGCAAATTAGTTCAGATAAAATCAAATAATTTCAAGAATGGTCAAACTTGATTAACAGCAAAACCACAAGGTAGATGGCTTGATACGGTGAAAAACTCTGACACAATGAGAAATAGAATGAAAAATACTGATTGAAAATGAACTTACGTGGCAGTAATCTACATGGCATAGGGTAGGCCCCGGCGCGCAGGCGGCGGCCCTTATCGAATTACGGATATAGATCAGGTGCTCGAACGGGCAGAAACGATCAAGGACGAAGGTAAAGGACGTAGAAGCATGAAGCTTGCAACTCGTATCAACTCCTATTTTCGCGATGGCGACAAGAATCTTGATCGCGTGTTCGCGGAGTTCCAGAGCGTGGGCCTCACGCACGTCGACCTCAACTACCCCGAGCACTGCGCAGGTGTCACGGCTGAGGACATGGCCGCCAAGCTCGCAGCTCACGACCTGCAGCTGAACGGCTGCGCGCTGCGCTTCCGCAACGCCTTCCTCAACGGTGACCTGGGCAATGCCGATGATGCCCTTGCCGCGGAAGCCCTTGAGCTCTGCTACGAGGCGTGCGACTACTGCCGCACTGCCGGTGGCAACACGGTGACCATCTGGCTCGGCCACGACGGCTTTGACTACAGCTTCCAGATCGCCTACGCTCGCGTCTTCGACCAGCTCGTAGCCGCATTCCAGAAGGTTTGCGACTACGCGCCCGACCTCAAGATCTCGATTGAGTACAAACCCTACGAGGAGCGCGCGTACGCGTTCATCGACTCCATGGGTATGACCGGCATGATTCTCAACGCTGCAGACCGCCCGAACCTGGGCGTCACGCTGGATTACTGCCACATGCTCATGAAGCACGAGAACCCTGCCATGGCCGCCGACCTGTTCGGCCGCGAGGGCAAGCTCTACGGCATTCACCTAAACGACGGCAACGGTCGCTTCGACGATGGCCTTATGATTGGTACGTCCACGCCGGTGAAGACCCTCGAGTTCCTCTACTACGTGAAGAAGCACGGTTACGACAGCGCAATCTACTTCGACACGTTCCCGGTCATCGAGCCCGCTGCCGGCGAGGCTGCACAGAACGACCAGATGATCCATCTGCTCAACGACGCCATCGAGGCCGTAAGCATGGAGAAGATCCAATCCGTTATCGATGCAAACGACGCGATTAAGGCAGCCGAGCTTGTCCGCGAGCTCTTCTGCGCAATGGGGAGGTAACCAATGAAACGCGACTGGAACGCGATGGCTCAGGGGATTCTGGACGCCGTCGGTGGTCCCGAGAACATCTCGGGCATGACGCACTGCGCGACGCGCCTGCGCCTCAATCTCAAAGACGACGCGGCTTGCGACGACGCTGCGGTCAAGGAAGTCGAAGGCGTTGTGAACACGCTGAACAAGGCCGGTCAGTACCAGGTTCTCATCGGCACTGAGGTCCCGAAGCTGTACGAGAAGTTTGAGCCGCTGGTCAAGGGTTCGGGCGTGGAAATCTCCGCTGCTACCAAGGACGAGGGCGAGAGCATCGTCAGCCAAGTCTTCTCCGCGATCTCCGGCATCTTTGCCCCGCTGCTGCCCGCCATGGCCGGCTCCGGTATCCTGCGCGGCTTCGTTATCCTGGCCGCCCAGCTCGGCATCATCGCTGAGGGCACGGGTACCTACACCATCCTGTACACCCTGGCCATGAGCGTGTTCTACTTCCTGCCCGTGCTGCTCGGCTTCTCCGCCGGCAAGCGCTTCGGCGCGAGCCCGTACCTGTCGGCGCTGCTCGGCGCGTGCCTGCTCTACCCGGACTTCATCGCCCTCATGGGCGACGCGGGCAACGGCGCCATGACGGACTTCTTCGGCATCCCCGTGGTTCTCATGAACTACAACTCCACGGTTATCCCTGCCATCTTGTCTGTCTGGGTCTACTCGTACCTGTACAAGTGGCTCGATGAGCACGTTTCCGAGATGCTCAAGCTCGTCGTGCTGCCCGCCATCTCCCTGATCGTTATGGTTCCGCTCACCATGCTCGTCATCGGTCCCCTGGGCGTCTACGCTGGTGAGGCCATCGCCTTCGTGGTCAACTGGCTGATCGAGCGCAGCTCCGTGTTCGCCGGCGTGCTGGTTGGCGGCGGCTGGTCCGTGCTGGTGTCCATGGGCATCCACTGGGCCGTGAACCCCATCATGATCAACAACATCGCTCAGAACGGCTTCGACTACATCTGCCCCTTCACCTTCGCCTGCAACTTCGCCGTTATCGGCTGCGCCTTCGGCGTGTTCCTCAAGGCCCGCGACCAGAAGCTCAAGAGCTTCGCGATGACCGGTGTCGTATCGATCGCCCTGTCCGCCATCATCGAGCCCACGCTGTTCGGTATGCTCGTGAAGAACAAGAAGGTCTGGCTTGCGCAGATCATCGGCGGTGCCGTCGGCGGCGCGTTCCTCGGTATCATGAAGGTCGTCACCACTGCGTTCACCTTCGGTTCCGTCACTACGTTCCCGGCTTTCGTGAGTTCCGACCCCATGAACTTCGCTTGGGCTATGGTCGGCATGCTCATTTCCGCCGTCGTGGCCGGTGTTCTTGCCTTCGCCTTCACCGGCAAGGAGGATCAGCTCGCCTAAGAGCCCCGGATGCGCCGCCTCTCCTAGGGTCGTTCTCTTCGCTTGAAGAGCGTCGCGCTTACGCGAGGTGTGTCAACCTCGTTCAAATTGTGAACGAGAGGGTAGGTCAATCGATTAAGCGGTCGTCATCGCAACAGGTGGCGGCCGCTATTCTGCTTGTGCGTTACACTTTTCGAAAAGAAATGAACGAGCGTGAAGCAGAGTGGTTTGGAGAGGTTCCCAATATGATTCCGTATGAGCGCCAGGAGCGAATTGTAGAGTGCCTGCAGAAGTCGGGCCTCGCGAGGATTTCCGAGCTGCAGGAGGAGCTGTCGGGCGTCTCTATTTCGACGCTACGTCGCGACCTCAAGGAGCTGGAGGCGCTTGGCAAGGTTGAGCATCTTTCGGGCGGCGCGGTGAGGCTCCTCTCGGCTGTCCACGAGGTGAGTATCTCGACGCGTTCGGGCCTACACGGGAGTGAGAAGGAACAGATTGCCCAAGTCGCCTTGCGTTTTGTTGAGGACGGGGACACGCTCTACTTGGACTCGGGTTCCACCTGCACGGCGCTGCTGCGTCTGCTGCTCGACCGCGACGTGACAATTTACACGACGGATGCCTCGGCGTGCCTGATTAAGATCGAGACGCGCGCCCAGCTCATCGTGGTGGGTGGCGAGTTCAACTATGTGAACTCCTCGTTCTGCGGTTCTATGACCGAATCGATCCTGCGCGATCTGTACTTCGATAAGGCGTTTATCGGGACCAACGCGATTGACGAGGACCGCGGCGTCATGACGCCCTCCTACGTTGAGGCGGCGAAGAAGCGCATCGTGCGCGAGAATTCGAATAAGGCGTACGTGCTGTGCGACAGCTCGAAGTTCCATCAGTTCTCGAATGTTCGCGCGTTTGGGTTCGATGGTGTGTCGATTATCGCGGAGTCCTATGACGAGAAGATCGCCCAGTGCGCGCGCCTGATCACGCCTGGAGCGTAGGGGGTCCGGGCTCAGGTCTGCGGATTGCGGCCCCTGGCTGCTGCTGTCCGCGTAGCGGGATTTCTTCCTAGGGAATACGACAGCGTTTCGTGGTGCGGGCTCCTGCATGATACCAGCTAGATAGGCAAATATGGCAACGTTGTGAATCTGGAAAAGCCTGCAGGTTAACAACGTGGTTAAACGATTAATCAGCCAGACTGTAGATAAAGGTTAAACGATTAATTACCACCGAGTAGATAATCACCGAGCAGATAAGGAGTTCACTATGCTGCTCTGCCCCAGTCTCATGTGCGCCGACTACGGCAATCTGCGTGCGACCGTCGAGGATCTCGACGCCGCCGGCATCGACATCTTCCATTGCGACGTGATGGACGGCAGTTTCGTTCCCAATTTCGCCATGGGTCTCGAAGACATCAAGGCCGTGCGAGCTGCCACCAACAAGCTCGTCGACGTGCACCTTATGGTCGAGAATCCTGCCAGCAAGGTTGAACTTTTCGCCTCCGCCGGCGCGGACATCATCTATATCCATCCGGAGTCCGAGCGTTACGTGGTCAAGACACTCGCCGCGATTAAGTCCCTCGGCAAGAGCGCCGGTATCGCCGTGAACCCCGACACCTCTATCTCCGAGATCGAGGAGATGTTGAACCTCTGCGATTACGTGATGGTCATGACGGTGAATCCGGGTTTTGCCGGTCAGAGCTTTATCGAGTTCACGAACGACAAGGTGCGTCGCCTTGCCGCGCTGAAGGAGCGCTTTGGCTTCAAGCTCATGATCGACGGCGCCTGCTCGCCCGAGCGCGTGCGCGACCTGTCCGCCATTGGCGCGGACGGATTTATCCTGGGCACCAGTGCGCTGTTTGGCAAGGACGCTGGTTACGAGGAGTGTCTGCGCCGTTTGCGCGCCGGCGAGGTGTATTAGAAGCGGAACGGCGAATTAGGACGGATTGAGCGCGCGGCATGCGCGAATGGTTCTTATGGAAAGGGGTCTCTTTTGAAGATCGGTATTGGAAACGACCACGTCGCAGTCGAGTACAAGGAAGCCATCACGGCGTATATCCAGGAGAAGTACGGCTACGAAGTCGTGAACTTCGGTACGGACAGCACCGAGCGCTTTGACTATCCCATCGCGGGTGAGGCCGTGGCGGACGCTGTCATGTCCGGCGAGGTTGATCGCGGTATCGTTATCTGCGGTACGGGTGTGGGCATCTCGCTTGCCGCCAACAAGGTGCGCGGTATCCGTTGCTGCACCTGCTCTGAGCCGTATTCCGCTCGCCTGTCGCGCGAGCACAACAACACCAACATGCTCGCATTTGGTGCTCGTGTGGTAGGCATCGAGCTGGCCAAAATGATTGTCGACGCCTGGCTCACCGGCGAGTTCGAGGGCGGCCGTCACCAGCGACGCATCGATATGATTCGCCAGATCGAGGCTCGTCAGCTCGTACGTGCGGAGGAAGCACGCGGCTGGTAGCGGAAAAGCCCGTCACCCGTGTGGTGAACCGCGCCCCAAATCTTGGACGCCCTAAATAGCGACTAGGCCGCAAGGGCC
>URVZ01000108.1 GCA_900551365.1 uncultured Collinsella sp. | reverse complement strand
GCGGTTGCCGATGAGCCCGTTGCCTGGGTGATCGGTGGCGGCGATGTCTATCGGCATTTTTTGCCGTATTGCGTCGAGGCCGAGGTCACGCATAACCACTGCGTCCATGTCGTGGATACGTACTTTCCCGATTTGGAAGCCGATCCTGCGTGGGAGATTGCGCAGCGTAGCGGGGTCGCGACGATTGCCGCCGGTGAGGGTGACGAGGGCGTCGATTATGAGTTCGTGACGTATCGTCGCATCGAGGCGTAAATCGTCTGGCGTGAACGGTATCATCGGGTTGATTGAATGCATGGGGCGGCGCTTAGCGTCGCCTCGTTTGGTATAGATGTGCTGTAAAGAAGGGTGCGGGCTGGCTGCTATGACTGATGCCGTTGAGGTTCTGCGAATTGATTCGCTCGAGGACGAGCGGCTCGATGCCTACGTGCGACTGACCGAGCGTGAGCTTCGCTGCGTGCTGGAGCCGCAGAAGGGCATTTTTATCGCTGAGAGTGCCAAGGTCATCGAGCGTGCGGTTCGCGCCGGATATGAGCCGGTGAGCTTTCTTCTGGGCGAGCGCTGGCTCGACCAGATGATGCCGCTGTTTGACCAGCTTGTCGTGCGCGAGGGAGCGGGTCCGGTTCCCGTGTTCGTGGCCTCCATGGAGCTCATGGAGCAGTTGACGGGCTTTAACGTGACGCGCGGCGCGCTGGCGGCGTTCCGTCGCCCGCGTCAGATTCCGGTTGATGAGTTCTTGGGCGGCGTTGTCGAGGCGGCGGGGGGTCGTCCGGTGCGCGTGTGCGTGCTTGAGGGTATTGTCGATCACACCAATGTTGGCGCGATTTTCCGCTCGGCTGCCGCATTGAACGTTGACGGTATTTTGGTCAGCCCGACGTGCTGCGATCCACTGTATCGTCGCTCGGCCCGCGTGAGCATGGGCACCGTGTTTCAGGTGCCGTGGACGCGCATTGGCAGCGAGGCTCGTGTGTGGCCGCATGATGGTCTGAGCGCGTTGCACGATGCCGGTTTTTCGTGTGCCGCTATGGCGTTGACGGACGACTCTGTTTCGCTTGATGATCCTGTACTGCGGAAGATTGATCGCTTGGCGATTTTTATGGGCACCGAGGGTGCCGGCTTGGGCGCCAAGACCATTGCCGGCTGTGACCACGCGGTGCGCATTCCGATGGCGCACGGGGTCGATTCGCTCAACGTGGCCGCGGCGAGCGCCGTCGCCTTTTGGCAGCTGTGCCCGCACGTGAGCAATGAGTATCACTACCAGCCGGGTTTGTATCACTAGGCAGATATTTTGCACTGGGCTCTGATTCGGGGTGTTTCGGTCGACGCCGGTCGGTGCTAAGCTGGTATTTGCTTTGGTCTTAAATTGCCGTTTTGTTGTTTAACATACGTTGGCGGGGAGGGCGTGTGGCTAAGAAATCTACGGCTATCGATGTAACGCAGGGTGTCATTTGGCAACAGCTGCTGTCGCTGTGCGTTCCCATCTTTTTTAGTTCGTTTTTTCAGCAGGCCTACACGCTTATCGGTACGTATATCGTTGGCCAGTTTGGCGGCAAGCTCGCGCTGGGTGGCATTCAAGCCACGATGGTGCTCACCGAGCTCTGCATTGGCTTTTGCGTTGGCGTCGGCGCCGGCTGCGCGGTCATTACCGGTCAGTATTTTGGCCAGCACGATGATGAGCGACTGAGTCGTTCGGTCCATACAGCCATGACGCTCGCGCTGGTGGGCGGTATCGCTTTCTCGATTCTTGGCATAGTGTTCGTTGAGCCCATGCTGGTGCTTATGAACACGCCGCATGAACTATTGGCCGAGGGCGTGGCCTATGCTCGCTGTTATTTTGCCGCGATGGTTGCGGCACTGCTGCTTAATATGGGAACCGCACTGCTGCGTGCCGTGGGCGACACGCGCGGCCCCGCCGTGATCATTGCCTCTGGCTGCCTTGTTAACGTGGTGCTGGATATCATCTTTGTCGCTGTGTTGCATATGGAGGCGCTGGGCTGCGGCATCGCGGTGGCGCTGACCATTTGCTCCAATGCAACGATGATCGTGTTGCGCATGATGCGCGCTCCGGGTGCATGGCGTCTTTCGCTGTCTAAGCTCGGCATCGATCGCGGTATTTGCAAGAGTATGATCTCGTGTGGTCTGCCACTCGGTTTTCAATCGGCTGCCTATTCGATCTCGAACGTGCTGATCCAGGTATCGGTTAATTCGTTTGGCGCCGATGTCACGACTGCTTGGGGTCTATCTGGGCGCCTGGATGGCATTATCTGGATGGTGACCGAGGCGCTCGGCGTATCGATCACTACGTTCTCGGCGCAGAACTTTGGCGCGCGCAACTACGAGCGCATGCGCAAGGGCTACCATACGTCGCTCGTGCTGTCGTTTATGCTCATTGGTGGCCTGTCTGCCGTGCTGCTGGTGTTCTCGGGCCCGCTGTCGCGTTTGTTTGTCGACGATGCTTTGATTTCGGCGTACACCACGACTATCCTCCATTTCATTGCGCCGTTCTATGCGATTTTCTCGATTATCGAGAACGCCTCGGGTTCCATCCGCGGCGCCGGCGTGAGTTTGCAGCCTATGATGCTCACCATCTTTGGCACCGTTGTCTTGAGGGTGATCTGGGTGTTTGCGATCATGCCTTTCGATCCGTCGCTCGAGCATCTACTGCTGGTCTACCCCGTAACGTGGCTCATTACGGCCACGATGTTCACCATCTACCACCACAGCGGCAACTGGCTCGGCCGCGCCACCGCCTAGCCATTCGGGACGTCCCCAATGGCTAGTATTCGATGCCTTGGCGGGCTAGGAGTCCTTCGTCGAAGTAGTGTTTGATGGGGCGCATTTCGGTGACAAGGTCGGCGAGGTTCGCGAGGGGCAGCAGGCCGCGGCCGGTTAGCACGAGCTCCGTGGTGGCGGGCTTCTGCGCGATCAGCCCCTCCACATCCTTGCGCGTTACAAAGCCGCGGCGCATCGCTTCGCCGAGTTCGTCCAGGATGAGCACATCGACCTGCGAGATCTGCTCGCGTGCTAGCTCCAGAATCTGTGCCGCGCAGGCCTCGGGCGTGTCGCGGTCGGCTTGTACGATGCGCAGACCCAAACGGGGCGCCGCATCATGCTCGGCGCAGTGAAGTTTCTTGGCAAACTGCAGCCTAAGAACGTCGAGTCCGTAGCCCGTCGCGCGCAGCGCGAGCCCCAGCGCAGCCGTCGTCTTGCCCTTGCCGTCGCCTGTATAGATTTGAACCTTGCCGACTTACAGTGATGCCATCTCTGTCCTTTCGTGCCCGGCGTCGGTTTATCGCCGGCCGGGTTGGGTATTCTAGTTAGCATTATCAACCCCAGTAGATGGAGTTCAAGCAGATGGAGATGGATGACAACAAGCGTAGACGGAATATGATCCTCTACGTGCTCATCGCCTTCGTCGTCTACCTCGTGCTCTCGACCGTTCTGTTCCCTAACATCGGTCACACGCAGCAGATTACGAAGACCGATTACTCGACGTTTGTCAAAGCGCTCGATAAGAAGAGTGTCGACAAGGTCGAGTACAACACGGACGATTACTCGATTTATTACACCAAGAAGGGCGAGGACGAGAACATCGCCTATAAGACGACCGGTGTGCCGAACGATGCGGGCTTTACCGATCGCGTGCTTGAGTCTGGCGCTTCGCTGGAGTCGGTCGTTCCCGATAAAAACTCGGGTTTGATGACCTACTACCTGCTCACGCTCATTCTTCCCATGGCGATTTTCTTCCTCATCGGTTGGTGGCTCAACCGCCGCATGAAGAAGGCTATGGGCGATGACGGCCCGTCGATGAACTTTGGCGGCGGCGGTTTTGGCGGCGGCGGACTGGGTAAGTCCGGCGCGCGCGTGATCGCCTCCAAGGACGTGGGCGTGACCTTTAAGGACGTCGCCGGCCAGGAAGAGGCCAAGGAGTCCCTCAAGGAGGTCGTCGACTTTCTGGAGAAGCCGCAGCGCTACGAGGAGATTGGCGCCAAGCTGCCGCGCGGTGCTCTCCTTGTTGGCCCTCCGGGTACCGGTAAGACCCTGCTAGCCAAGGCTGTTGCCGGCGAGGCTGGTGTTCCGTTCTTTAGCATTTCGGGTTCTGAGTTCGTCGAGATGTTCGTCGGCCGTGGCGCCGCCAAGGTGCGTGACCTTTTTAAGCAGGCCAAGGAAAAGGCCCCGTGCATCGTGTTTATCGACGAGATCGATACCATCGGTAAGAAGCGCGATGGCGGCGGTTTTAGCGGCAACGACGAGCGTGAGCAGACGCTCAATCAGTTGCTGACCGAGATGGATGGCTTCGATAACCACAAGGGTATCGTTGTCCTTGCCGCAACCAATCGCCCCGACAGTCTCGATCCGGCGCTGCTGCGCCCCGGTCGTTTTGACCGCCGCATCCCCGTCGAGTTGCCCGATCTGACCGGCCGTAAGAACATCCTCGAGCTTCACGCCAAGAGTGTGAAGACCGAGCCGCCGATCGATCTGACCGCGATTGCCCGCGCCACGCCCGGTGCCTCGGGCGCCGACCTGGCCAATATCATCAACGAGGGCGCCCTGCGCGCCGTTCGCGAGGGTCGCAAGCGTGCAACCCAGGACGACTTCGAGGAGTCGGTGGAGGTCGTCATTGCCGGCCAACAGCGTAAGTCCACGGTGCTTTCCGACCACGAGAAGCAGGTCGTTTCCTACCACGAGATCGGCCATGCTATCGTCGCTGCCCGCCAAAAGGGTTCCGCGCCGGTTACCAAGATCACCATCGTGCCGCGCACGAGCGGTGCTCTTGGCTATACCATGCAGGTCGAGGAGGACGAGCGCTTCCTGACGACACGCCAGGAGGTCTTGGACAAGCTCGCCGTCTACTGCGGCGGCCGTGCGGCCGAGGAACTCATCTTTGGCGAGATGACGACCGGTGCCGCCAACGATATCGAACAGGCCACCAAGCTTGCCCGTAACATGGTGACGCGCTTTGGTATGTCCGACGAGTTTGGCATGATGGCGCTCGGTACCGTGCAGAACGCGTATCTCAATCAGGACACGTCGCTCACCTGCGCCCCTGGTACGGCCGAGCGTGTGGACGCGATTGTCGCTAAGCTGATCGAGGACGCGCACGATCGCGCCCTGCAGATCCTCAAGGAAAACAAGTTCAAGCTCCATGAGCTGGCTCGTTATCTGTACAAGAAGGAGACCATCACGGGTGAGGAGTTCATGAACCTCCTCACGCGCGAGAATCCGCTGATGCCCAAGCAACAGTAACGCCGCGGTCGAGCCAGTAAACGCCGACGCCCCATTTGAGCAGCTTTCTCAAATGGGGCGTTTTGCTTGAGAGGGATGGAAATGAAGATCGTGGTGAGCGCCTGCTTGATGGGCGAGAGCTGCAAGTATAACGGGCT
>URVZ01000107.1 GCA_900551365.1 uncultured Collinsella sp. | reverse complement strand
AGGCCCTTGCGGCCTAGTCGCTATTTAGGGCGTCCAAGATTTGGGGCGCGGTTCACACAAACGTGAGGCGGGCCGTTTTCGTTTGAGCAATCATGCAGCGACGTGATGGGGCAAATTAATCCACGCGCTTGTCGCCCATAAAGAAGAGCGCCACCGTACCAGGTCCGGTATGCGAGCCAATCAGAGTACCGATGTCATTGATCTCAATCTTGCCTTTAAGCTGCGGAACCTGTTCCTCAATCAGCGCCGCAACTGCCTCGGCATCCTCGCGGCACGCCGAGTGCGACATGATGCACTTACCCGAATAATCCGCACCGTCCTGCACGTGTGCCATCATGGTCTTGGCCATCTCGGAAATCGCGCGCTTCTTAGTGCGAATCTTCTCACGTGGCGACAGCTTGCCGTCGCAATCGACCGTCATAAGCGGGCAAATCTTAAGCGCCGTGCCGATGATCGCACTCGCAGCCGAAATGCGACCGCCTCGTAGATAGCTCGACAGATCGGTCGAGAAGAACCAGTGGTGCAGGTTGAGTTTGTGCTCCTCGATCCAGGCAGCCGTCTCGTCGAGTGAAGCCCCGCTATCGCGCACGTCGGCGGCATATTCCAGCAACAGGCCAAAGCCCGAAGACGCCGCCAGCGAATCGATGACGCGCACCTTGCCGCCCTGGGGATAGCGATCCGCGAGCATCTGCGCCGCAACGCAGGCCGATCCATACGTGCCCGAAATACCCGACGACAACGCCAGGTGCAGCACGTCTTTACCCTCGGCAACAAACGGCTCCCAAAACTCCTTGTACTCACCCACGCTCACCTGAGACGTCTTGGGCATGGCGCCCGCGGCAATCTGGGCAAAAAACTTGTCCGGCGTAATCGACTGATACAGATCGTCCGTATGGACAACATCGTCGATCTCGTAATGAAAACACACGACAGGGATATTGCGCGACGCAAAGAACTCACGGGTTCGGTCGGCGGCGGATTCACAGGTCAGGACAAAATCACTCATATGAGGCTCCTTACTCATTGCTGCGCAAATTATCGCACAGTGAGCCTACATACGGTACATATGTCCACTATTTACCAAATCGAACCAAAAATAGCGAACATCTTTACCACCATCGTCTCCACCGGCCCCACGCATAAATATCTGAGAAAACACCTTCTGTCGTCTCCACTCAACCGCCATATCCACCTCAACTAAATCGATTTACCAAACCGTTCAGCCGACAATTCAGCCGCCGGCGCAAAATCGAAACAAAAGCGGCGCATACTGATAAACGTTTGACGCTGTTTATCAGTTTTACCAGCCCCATCGGAAGGTGTTTCATGGTCGCATTCGATCGCAACCCGCAAGACTTCAAGTATCTGCGCCTGCTGTCGAGACAGTTCCCCACCGAACAATCCGCGTTTACCGAAATTATCAACCTCTCGGCCATCCTCAACCTACCCAAGGGCACCGAGCATTTTATGAGCGACGTGCATGGCGAGTACGAAGCCTTTATGCACATCCTCAACAACTGCTCGGGCGTCGTGCGCGAGCATGTCGACGAAATTTTTGGCGACACGCTCTCCTTTGACGAAAAGGGCGAGCTGTGCACGCTCATCTACTACCCGCGCGAGAAGATCGACCTGGTCCGCAGCCAGCGCGAGGACTCGCCAACTTGGTACAAGACGATGCTTGACCAGCTCATCATGGTCGCTCGCTCGCTTTCAAGCCGCTACACGCGCTCCAAGGTGCGTAAGGCCATCCCGCGCGACTACGCCTATATCATCGACGAGTTGTTGCACACGCACCCGGACGAGAACAACTATCGCGTGCGCTATCACGAGCGCATCGTGGAGTCCATCCTGGAGACCGCCAGCGCAGACGACTTTATCGAGTCGCTCGCTTCGCTCATCAAGCGCCTGGCCGTCGACCACCTGCACCTGGTGGGCGACATCTTCGACCGCGGCAGCGGCGCGGCCAAGATTATGGACCGTCTGCTCACCTACCATTCACTCGACATCCAGTGGGGCAACCACGACCTGCTGTGGATGGGCGCTGCGGCCGGTGAGCCCGCCTGCATCGCCACGGTGCTGCGCAACAACCTACGCTACGACAACTACGAGATCCTCGAGAACGACTACGGCATCTCGCTGCGCGAGCTTGTTGCCTTTGCCGATGCCACCTACACCGCCGGTGAGCCCATCACCCCGCTAATCAAGGCCATCAACGTGCTGCTCTTTAAGCTCGAGGGCCAGATTATCCAGCGCCACCCCGAGTTCGATATGACCGGCCGCCTGTTACTCGACAAGATCGAACACGACAACGGCACGGTCACGCTCGCCGACGGTAGCGTATGGCCGCTAACGACCAACGACTTCCCCACCGTCGATCCGGCGGACCCCTATACGCTCACGCCCCAGGAGCAGCACATCATCGACAAGCTCGTGTCCGAGTTTGTCACCGCCGATCACCTGCATCGCCATATCGATTTCCTCTACACCCACGGCTCGATGTACAAGGTCACCAACGGCAACCTGCTGTTCCATGGTTGCGTTCCGCTCAACGAGGATGGTACCTTTAGCAGCATGAACTGCCTGGGTACCTGGCACGCCGGCCGTGATTATCTCGATTTTTGCGACCGCATCGCCCGCCGCGCCTGGCGCGTGGGCGACCGCGATGCCCTCGACTGGATGTGGTACCTGTGGATCGGCTTTAACTCACCCGCTAGCGGACGCTTGGTGCGTACCTTTGAGCGCGCCTATATCGCCGATAAGAGCACCTGGGTCGAGCCGATGGACCCGTACTTTACGCTTACCAAGTCGCCCTCGGTCTGCGACGACATCATGCACGAATTTGGCGTCGTGCCTATGGCATGTTCGCCGACTGGCCACATCATCAACGGCCACACGCCCGTTAAAACCACCAAAGGCGAGCAGCCCATCCGCGCCGAGGGCAAGCTGCTGGTCATCGATGGCGGCTTTTGCCGCGCTTACCATCCCAAGACGGGTATCGCCGGCTATACGCTCATCTCGAGCTCGCGCGGCTGCCGCCTCAAGTCGCACCGGGCCTTTACGACGGTTGCCGAGGCACTCACGCGCAACGTGGACATCGAAAGCGAGACCAACCGTTTTGACCAAGCAGACCGTCGCCGCATGGTGAGCGACACCGATACTGGCGCCAAGATCCGCAGCCAGATCCAGGACCTGCGCCAGCTGCTCGATGCATATAGAAACGGTGCTATCGAGGAGCGCGCCTAGCACCACCCGCGGGGATTGGCTAAACTTGCTAAGTTTGTCATCCCCACGGCGCCCCGGCGCCGGCTTAAGGCAGGTACCATGCAAAAGCTCCTTGCGCAGATCATGAAATTTGGCGTCGTCGGTGTCATTGCCACGGTTATCGACTTTGGCATTATGAATCTGCTCCACTACGGTCTGGGCCTCAACATCCTAATCGCCAACACCAGCGGCTTTATCGTCTCGCTCATCTTTAATTACGTCGCCAGCATGAAGTACGTGTTTGCGCACAAGGAAGGCATGAGCCGCCGCCGCGAGTTCATCATCTTTGTCGTGCTGTCCGTGATCGGCCTGGCACTCAACGACGGTATCGTGCTGACACTCAACGCCGGTCTGGGGCTCGAGGCCAATATCGCCAAGATCTGCGCCACCGCGCTTGTCATGGTCTACAACTTTGTGACCCGAAAGATCTTCCTGGAGGGTGACGAGACCAAGTAACTCGCAACCTTACAGCCTTACGATGCCCACGGACAATGCGTGCTCAGTACAGTATCGCCCGTGGGCATCGTTCGTTTACGGGCAAATTTTCAACGTTTGCGGATTAGCTCTTGAAAATTTGGCGAGTTCATATAGTTCTTGGCAAAGACCTTACGTTTCCCTTGTAAAAGCTCTAAAGTATCCTCTGCTCGATTCATCAACGCATTGGATGTGATTACGTGCGCAAGGCGCTGGCACAACCTCATACCAAGCAGTTCCTCAAGTTTGCTGTCGTGGGTCTTATCTCCTTTGGCATCGACTGGGGCATGCTCATTGCGCTCGTCGAGCTGTTCCACCTTGACTTTTTGATGAGCACCACGGTTTCGTTTATCACGTCCGTCGTGGTCAACTACTGGCTCAGCATGAAGTACGTGTTCGACCACCGCGAAGGCATGAGCCGCAAGCGCGAGTTCACGATCTTCACCATCCTGTCGGTGATCGGCCTGGGCCTCAACGACCTGTACATGTTTGTGGGCGTCACGTTTTTGAGCATCGGCTACCAGGCCATGAAGGCCATCGCCACGTTCCTCGTCACCTGGTACAACTACTTCAGCCGCCGCTTCTTCCTCGAGGGCGCACGGTCGTAGTCGATTCACTATTTGCTTGAATGTATAACCGGTTGGAATTCCCGTTCCAACCGGTTTTTTTGTTTGCAGAGAGACCCGGCGACCCAGTCCCATTCGCATGAAAAACGGGCGGTCCGGATGTTGGTCCGAACCGCCCGTCTGGCGCGCTATGTCGAGGCCTCTAGCCCGTTACGTAATACCAAACAACGTTGTCGCCATTGGAGAGAACGTAGTTACTGCAGGCCGTCATGGGCGTTGTGCCGTTGACGGAGTACATCCAGCCGCTCGTGCCGCCGTACTGTTTCTCGGCCAAACCACCAATCGCGGAGACATACGTACCGTACGACGAGCCATGTGCGTTGACAGAAAGGCCCAGCGCGCACAGGGCATCGTAAACGGTAGCGCCTTCGTTAAAGGTAAAGGTGCCACCAGAGGACACAGGATTGCCCACAGAGCTCGATGTGACCGAAACCGTCACCGTAACGTAGCTAGGCTGCTGCGAGCTGCCCTGGTCGCCAGTAGAGGCGTTGCCGTTATCGGGGGCAGAAGATGCCCCGCTGGATGAGGAGGAGGCGCCAGGCGTAGAGCCGGCCCCGCCAGAAGAAGTCGAGTTCTGAGAAGTCGACTGATTGCCGTCGGTCTTTTTATTGCTGTTCTTCTCTCCAGACTTCTTGCCATCCTTGTCTTCGGACTTTTTGTTATCCGAGCCCTTGTTTGATTCCTTGTCCGAAGACTCGGACTCCTTCTTAGAGTCAGATTTATCCGAACCCTTAGACTCGTCGTTCGCACCATCCGAAGATTTGGAATCCTTGGAGCCAGCTTTACCCGAAGCGACGGTCGAGTCAGACCCCTTGGCGTCCTTCGCGACGACGCTCTCCCCCGTCACGGTCTGAACGATCCAGTCAATGGACCAGGCGCCGCTCTCGGAAGGATGGACGAAGCCCAGCGATATGACAATTAGCGCAACGCACGCGGCGGTCAGGACGCCAGTAAGCGCCTTCCGTCGAGGGGCGGACGCCGCCGAAGCGGCGCCCTGTTGCTTTGCATCGTCGAACTGAA
>URVZ01000106.1 GCA_900551365.1 uncultured Collinsella sp. | reverse complement strand
CTTGAGCCGACCGACTCCGATGACCTGTATTTCTACATTACACAGGACGAGGAGTATTTCTCGAAGACCTACGAAGAGCACCAACAGTCTTGGAATTGATCATGAGGATTTTTAGCCCCAAACGATACGTTGCCTCGGTCGATCGCATCGACCTCGATACCCTGTGGGCCGACGGCAAACGCGCCATTCTGCTCGATCGCGATAACACCCTGGTGCCGCGCGACACCGAGCAGGTCCCCGCCGCGATTTCCGCTTGGCTCGACGCCGCCCGCGCCAAAGGCTTTAAGCTGTGCATGGTGTCCAATAACTGGCATCGCGACCAGGTCATGGCATCGGCACGCGAGCTGGGACTCGAGGCCATCAGCCACGCCATGAAGCCGGCACCGTTTGCCCTCAAGGCGGGTCTTAAGCGCCTCGGCGCCACGGCTGACGAGGCGGTGCTGATCGGTGATCAGCTCTACACGGACGTGTGGAGTGGCAACTTCGCCGGCGTCGATACCATCTTGGTTAAGCCGCAGGCGACGCAAGACCTGTGGTATACGCAGATCTTCCGTATCTTTGAGCGCCGGGCCCTGCGCGACCTTCCCTGCGAGGAATAGGTCTCGTCATGTCCCAGCACATCAAACACGGCTGCGACCATATCTTCTTTATCGGCTTTTTGGGCGCGGGCAAGTCGACGCTTGCGCGCAACGTGGGCACTATGTTCAAGCGTCGATTCATCGATACCGATCGTTTGGTTGTGCGTCGATGCGGCAAGTCGGTGACCGAGATATTTAAGACCGAGGGCGAGGATCGTTTTCGCGAACTCGAGACCTCGGCACTCCGTTCGCTTCAAAGTGAGCGCAGCCTGCTGGTATCGTGCGGGGGTGGCATCGTCGAGACGCCGGTGAACATTGAGCTGATGCACGAGATGGGTACATGCGTGTACCTCGAAGGCGACTTTGAGGACTCGTTGCGCCAGATTCGCCGCTCCGATACCCGACCAGATTTCCGCTCACCCGAGCATGCTGCGCGCCTGTTTGAGCATCGCCGTCCGCTGTATCGCCAGGCCGCCGATATTACCCTTGATATTCGCAACAAGTCCTTCGAGGACGTTTCCTACCTTTGTGCCGAGATGCTTTTGGAGCGTGGGCTGCTATGATTCGCCGTCAACTTATCAATTTCCAAAACCGCAGTGTCGATGTCCGCGTCGGTCTTGGCGCGTTTGAGGAACTGTCGCGCATGTTTGCCTCGGCTGTGGGCAAGCCTAAGCGCGCGATGGTCGTTTGGAACACCGCCACATCCGAGCGTTTTGGTGAAGTCGTCGAGCATGCGCTGGTCGACGCCGGTTTTGCCGTGTCGCCGCTAGTCCTCGAGGTTTCGCCTGCTGGTGCCACGCTGGCCGATGCTGATGCTATCTTTGGCGCCCTGTCTGCCAACGGCGTTACCTGCGACGATCTGGTTGTCGCCGTTGGCGATGCCGCAACCTGCTCGGTTGTTAGCTGGTGCGCCAACCAGTGGTGTGGCCGAGCCGAGTGCGCGCTGCTGCCGACGACCTTCGACGCCATGCTCACGGTCGCGACGACCATGAAGCCGCTTGTCGCCTCGTCGGCCAATGCGCTTCCCGCTATCGCGTTCCCTCCCGAACCGGGTTTGGTCGTGTGTGACCTCGATCTTGTTCGCGAGGCGGACCCCGAGGACCTCAAGCTCGGCTATGCGGTACTTGTTGGCACCATGCTTTCGAGCAGCAAGTCCCGCTGGAATCAGTTTATTGAGACCGTCCCCGAGATTCTCGCGGGCGAGGAGGTCGCGCTCGTCAATGCCGTTCAATGGTCTCAGACTGCTCGCAAGGACGTACTGATGGCCACGAACCCGAGCGCCCGCCATGCGCTCGATTTTGGCAAGACGGGGGAGCGTACCTTGCGCGCTTGCTTGGGCGATGCCGCTTCGCAGGTCCCTGCCTACCAGCTGTTGTCCGAGGGCATGCGCTTTGAGGCGCGCCTTGCCCACGACGCCTGCGACTTCGATATCGATTACGTCTTTGAGGTCGATGACTGTCTGGAGGACTTTGGTATCGAGGAACTTGCCTTCGATCTGGAGCCTGCCGCATATATCGAGGAGTTCCGCAGGCAGCAGTTCGCCCGCTCAAACCGCAGCATGTTGCCGCTGCCCGCGGCACTCGGCGCCATTCGTCTAACGAGCGTTGAGGACGAGGTTCTTGAGCGCCATGCTCACGCCTACTTGGCTTCTCGTAAAGAACTTCTCTAAGATTTATTGACTTCCATCGTCTTTCGTATCATGTTGAGGGGCGGGTTTTCAATCGGTTGCGGATCGCATGCGATTCCGTCGTTCGGTTGAGACCCGTCCCGTCTATCTTGAGACAACAAGAAAGGAATCTGCATGTCTGAGTTTGCTGCCGGTCCTGCCGGTCGTATCGAGCGTGTCCGTGCCCTGATGGCCGAGCGTGGCTACGATGCCATCGTGGTGCGCGACGAGGCCAACCTTCGTTGGCTTACGGGCGTGAAGGGCGTCTTCGACTACACCTTCGAGTTCCCGCACGCTGCGTTTATTACGGTCGACCAGTGCCTGTTCCACACCGACTCGCGCTACCTCAACAGCTTTGAGGAGAACACGCCCGCCGGCAGCCCCTGGGTCTACGACATGGACGAGGGCACCATCCCCGGTTGGGTCGCCGGCAAGATCGCAGCCAACAAGTGCCGCGTCTGCGCTGTCGAGGACGACATGCAGATCAACTTCTACCAGGGTATTCAGCGTGGTCTGGAGGATCGTTCCGTCGCCTGCATGTTGCCGCTGATGCATGACGACATTCGTAAGATGCGCGCCATCAAGGACGCCGAGGAGATCGAGCTCATGCGCCATGCGCAGTCGATCACCGATGCCGCCTTCCAGCATATGCTCGGCTTTATTAAGCCCGGTATGACCGAGAAGCAGGTTCGCAACGAGCTCGAGAACTTTATGTTTGCCAACGGCGCCGACAGCCTGGCCTTCGGCTCCATCGTGGCGAGCGGTCCCAATACCGCCAACCCGCATGCCGTCCCGAGCGATCGTGTCATCGAGAAGGGCGACTTCGTCCTCATGGATTACGGTGCGGGCTACTGCGATTATCGTTCCGACATGACGCGCACCGTCGTGATGGGCGAGCCTACCCAGGAGCAGCTCGACCTGTACGCGCTCGTGCGCCGTACGCACGAGGAGTGCGTCGCCGCCATCCATCCGGGCGTTGAGGGTAACGACATCTTCAAGCTTTCCAAGAAGATCATCGGCGATGCCGGCTATGGTGATTACTACAACCATGGTCTGGGCCACGGCGTGGGCATCGACATCCACGAGCTGCCCAACTTCAACCGCAGCAAGAACACCATCGAGATCGGCTCGGTTGTCACCATGGAGCCCGGCGTCTACCTGCCCGGCGTGGGCGGCGTGCGCCTTGAGGACTACGGCGTGGTCACCGAGAACGGCTACGAGCCCTTCACCAAGACCCCACACGACCTGCACGTCATCGATTGCTAGCCCATTTCGATAGATTATTGGGGCGGGGCGTCCGGAGCAATTCGGGTGCCCCGCGTTCTCTTTTTATGCGCTCGCTGCAGGCGCCGTCTGCAAGTGTATAATTTCTGTCGTATGTAATTTGGACGCTTGTGCGTTCTGCCCATAACAAGAAAGGTCGCTATGCCTACCATTTCTACCGCCGACTTCAAGAACGGCCTCGGTCTCCGCATCAAGGACAAGGTCTACACCATCGTCGAGTTCCAGCATGTCAAGCCGGGCAAGGGCGGCGCGTTTGTACGCTACAAGACCCGCGACATCAAGAGCGGCCGCGTCGTCGAGAACACCTGCAACGCCGGCACCAAGTTCGAGAGCGTCATGCTCACCACCCGTGAGTTCCAGTACCTCTACAACGATGGCACCGACTACATCTTCATGGACAACGAGTCCTATGAGCAGGTTCCCGTTCCCGAGGACATGGTGGGCGAGAACTCCAAGTGGCTGCGCGAGAACGACGTCTGCCAGCTGCTCTTCGCCGACGATGAGCTCATGGGCGTGACCCCGCCGATGTTCATCGAGACCACCATCGTCCAGACCGACCCGGGCTTTAAGGGCGACACCGTCCAGGGTTCCACCAAGCCGGCCACGATCGACACCGGCGCTGTCATCCAGGTCCCCATGTACCTCAACGAGGGCGAGGTCATCAAGGTTGACACCCGCGACGGCAAGTTCGTCTCCCGCGTCTAGCAACCAAATCTTCTAGGAGGACTCATGCCCCAGGAAATCAAGATTGACGGCATCGGCATTTCGCCCGATGTTCTGACCGCCATCGTCTCGCGCGCCGTGTCCGATGTCGAGGGCATCGCCTCCGTTGGCGTCAAGGACCTTGCCACCAACCTTGTCTCCATGATGCTCTCGTCCAAGGCCCCGGCTTCCGAGCCGGCGGTCGAGGCCGAGGTCGTCGGCGACAAGCTCGCACTCACCGTGCGTGTCGTGGTGTTCTTTGGCTATCCGTTCAAGAAACTCGCCGAGGCCGTTCGCGCCGCCGTGGTCGCCGCCATCGATGCCCAGGTTGGCGTCGAGGTCGAGCGCGTTGACGTTTGCATCGACGGCCTCGTTTTCCCCAAGGAGTAACCTTTGAGTCTTAAGGTTTATCGCGGGCGTACGCTTGCCCGCAGTCAGGCGCTGCAGCTGCTGTTCCAGGCCGAGGCCACGGACAGCCCGCTCGAGCGCGTCCTCGAGGGCGATTTCCTGATCTCGAAGGGTCCCCTCGACCCCTATGCGCTGGAGCTTTGCCGCGGTGCCTACGAGCATATCGATCGTATCGACTGTGCCCTGCGCGCCGTCGCCAAGAACTGGGATCTTATGCGCATGCCCGGCGCCGATCGCAATCTGCTTCGTATCGCCGTTTACGAGATGCGTTTCCTCACCGACGAGGAGGTTTCGGACGCCATCGTGATCAACGAGGCCGTCGAGCTTGCCAAGGCCTATGGCACCGACCAGTCTGCGTCGTTCGTCAACGGCGTGCTGGGCAAGATCGCTCGCAGCGAGGAGCTGCCGGGCGAGGACCTGTACCAAGAGCTGCTGGCCGAGGACCGTGCCCGCGAGGAGGCCCAGGCCGCCGAGGCTGCCGCCAAGGTTGCGGTTGCCCAGGCTGAGGCTGGCGTGCTGGCCGAGGATTCGGACGCCGCCGAGGCTGTTGTCGACTCCGTCGAGGAGTAGCCATGCCAGAGGGTTCCGTCCGCAACTTCGACGAGATCTCGGACCGTCTGGATCAGATCATCGCTACCGTTCGCTCCAAGGATACCTCCTTGGAGCGTTCGCTCGATTTGTTTGACGAAGCGATTGAGCTGGGCTCCCGCGCGGTCGATATGGTCGACAAGTTTGAGTTGACACCGCGTGAGGCCGACAAGCTCGAGCAGGAATACGATGAGGATGCGGCAAACGAATCCCAGGATAGCTAGGCCGCATCTCCGGATACGAATGGTTGATGGCATTCATGAAACGTGTGCGTCTTGATGACGAACTGATTTCACAGGGCATCTGCGCCGATCGCGCGGATGCCCTTCGCACTCTTATGGCCGGCTTGGT
>URVZ01000105.1 GCA_900551365.1 uncultured Collinsella sp. | reverse complement strand
CCTACATCAGCCCGCTCAGGGCGATGTCGACGGCTTCGTTGAGGTCGTCGGTGATATGCACGAGCTCGGGATCGAGCGGGCTGATCATACCGGCGTCCAGCACCGGACCGTTAAGCCAGTCGAATAGGCCCTGCCAGTACTCGCTGCCTACCAGCACAAGCGGCATGCGCTTGACCTTGTGCGTTTGCACCAGCGTGAGCACCTCGAACATCTCGTCGAGCGTACCAAAACCACCGGGAAACACAATGGCACCCGAGCTGTATTTGACGAACATGGTCTTGCGCACAAAGAAGTAGCGGAAGTCCATACCGAGGTTCACATATTTGTTGAGCCCCTGCTCGTGCGGCAATTCAATGCCCAGGCCAACTGACTTGCCGTTGACACTCGCCGCTCCCCTGTTGGCCGCTTCCATGATGCCGGGGCCGCCACCGGTGATAACCGCCACGCCGCGCTGAGCAATCTTACGGCCGACGGTGCGCGCCGCCTTGTAGAGCGGATCGGTCTTGGGCGTGCGGGCGCTGCCGAAGATGGTCACTGCGGGTCCGAGCTCGGCCAGCGCGCCAAAACCATCGACAAACTCGGCCTGGATGCGCAGCACGCGCCACGGATCGGCATGCAGCCAGTCGGTCGACTCCTCGGGCGCCAGCAGGTTGGCGTAGGTGTTGTCCTTAGGAATCATGGGGCCGCGCATGACCACGGGGCCGCGGCGGTACGTCTCGTCGTAGGCAGGCTCGCCCTCGACGTTCTCATTCTTAATCATGGGTACTCCTATCGAGAAAAAGAAAAGCGGGCGGGGTCGACGCCATGCGCCAAACACCCGCCCGAACATCAACTATTCGGTATGGTACCCACGATGCATCAAGTGCTTGCAAGCTATCGGTCAGCGGTCGCGCAGCCGGTGTCAGCAAATGTGACGAGCGGTTGCCGCTCAGCCTTTGCCATTGCCCACGCTCTGCAAGCGTGTCTGTCGCCCTTAGTAATCCACCGCCGCAGGGCTGTTCATCCAGTCGCTCACAAACGCGCCGTAACGGCCCTCGATAATGGCCTGACGGGCACGCTGCATAAGGTTGAGCAGGTAGTAGATGTTGTGCATCGACAGCAGAATGCCGCCGAGCATCTCCTTCTGCGTGACCATGTGGCGAATGAGTGCGCGGCTGTAACCGCCCGTGCACACCGGGCAGGTGCAGGTGGGATCGATGGGCCCGTCGTCGTGCGCAAAGCGCGCGTTGCGGAAGTTGAGGCGACCCTCACTCGAAAACGCCGTGCCCATACGGCCGGTGCGCGTCGGTAGCACGCAGTCGAACATGTCGATGCCCACACCCACACCGCGCACGAGGGTGGTGGGGTTGCCGACGCCCATCAGGTAGCGCGGCTTGTGCTTGGGCATGTACTCGCTTACGAGCGGTGCCAGGGTCTCGAACATGGTCTCGTGGTCCTCGCCCACCGAGTAGCCGCCGATGCCGTAACCGGGGAAGTCGCCGCACTCCTCCAGATGGCGCAGCGAGCGCAAGCGCAGGTCCAGGTGCATGCCGCCCTGAACGATGCCAAAGAGTGCCTGGTCGTCGCGGGTATGCGCCTTATAGCAGCGCTCGGCCCACATGCTCGACAGCTCAACGGCGCGCTCAACGTAGGCGCGCGTGGCGGGATAGCCCGGGCACTGGTCCAGCTGCATGCAGATGTCGGAGCCGAGCTTCATGGCGATCTCCATGTTGTCCTCGGGTGTCCAGAACACGTGGCGGCCGTCGTAATCGTTGACGATAAAGCGCACGCCCTCGTCAGTGAGCTTGACGGCATCGTTGTGACTGAAGACCTGGAAACCGCCCGAGTCGGTGAGGATAGGGCCGTGCCAGTTCATAAACTTGTGCAGGCCGCCCAGCTCGGCGATGGTGTCCTCGCCGGGACGCATGGACAGGTGATAGGTATTGGCAAGCACGATCTGGGCGCCGAGCTGTTTGACGGTCTCGGTAGGAATGCCCTTGACGTTTGCCTTGGTGCCCACGGGCATGAAGATCGGTGTCTCGATGTCGCCGTGCGGGGTGTGCAGCACGCCGGCACGCGCATGCGTCGTCGGGTCCTCGGCGATCAGGTCGAATTTAAAAAGGCTCTGGTCCATAAACTGGAACTCCTTGGTTGCGGTTCATACGCAAACCATTATACGGGCAACCCGCAAAGAGCACCGACTCGACAGAAACTGGTGCAAAGGAAACCTGCCCCTTGCGACAACGGATCATTTCCGACAGCCACAGCAACGCCGATGCTATGGCACCGACAGCGAAAACCCGCCAGAGCGAGCAAGGTGCCTTCAAGCAAAATGGCGCCGCAGGTTGAGCATAAGTCAGCGAGCGGGCCGCATTTGAGACAAGGTGACGTGAAACGAAAGGGCGCTGACCTTCTGGTCGCGCCCTTGAAGTTGAACGTCAGATTGTCCAAATGCGGCCCGCGCAGCGTCGAGCCGTTACGCGGTTTGGTAAAACCGCGTAACCCCTACGGCCGCTGGCCCATGCCACCCTCGAGGGTGACGGTCTCGCCGTTCATGTACTTAAAGTCGGGACCGCAGAGCTGAACGACCACGCGGCCGATTTCCTTCTCGACGTCGCCGTAGTGACCAGCCGGCGGCATGTGGACGTTGGCCTTGAACGCCTCGGGATAGGCATCCTGGAAGTTCTCGAGCGCAGCGGTCCAAGCAAGCGGGCACACGATGTTGACGTTGATGCCGTCCTTGCCCCACTCGTTGGCGGCAACGCGGGTCAGGCCGCGGATGCCCTCCTTGGCGGCAGCATAGCTGCACTGGCCATAGTTGCCAAACAGGCCGGCGCCCGAGGCAAAGTTGACCACGGAGCCCTTGGTCTCCTTCAGGTGCGGATAGGCCTTCTGCATGTACAGATAGGTAGCATACAGACCGGAGTAAATGGCCAGGTTAAACTGATCCATGGTGTGATCGGCGATGGTCACGCCCGAGGCGCTAGCCTGAGCATTGTTGACGACGGCGTCGATGCGGCCGAACTCCTCAATGGCCTTGTCGATGACGTTCTGGACGACGGCCTCGTTGTCCTGACCAGCCGAGACATCGGCCTGAACAGGCAGAACCTTGACACCGTACTCGGCCTCGAGAGACTCCTTGGCGGCCTCGAGCTTGGCGACGTTGCGGCCGGTGATGACGAGGTTCGCGCCCTCCTTGGCAAAAGCGATATCGATGCCGTAGCCGATGGAGCCAGCGGAGCCGTCCTTGAGCGTGGCCTTGCCGCCGCCGGTGACGATCACGGTCTTACCAGTGAAAAGTCCCATACGAAGTCCTTTCAAAATCGCGACGGGCACGCCCGCCGACTGCGCGCATCCAAAATAAACGCGCCAAAAGCTGAAATGCAACTTTAGCTTCTTCAAGTGAAAAATAAAGCCCATGGCGGGCGAACGGCGCAACGTCTTTCGGCGAAGGGAATGTCAAGTAAAAATTGGATAGAGCGGCCGAGTTTTTGTTAACGCGACGAGTCATCGAACACGTTTTGAAACTTTGCTGCGGGGCGCGGGATGTCGGCGCGAGACTTTATCATAGGGTGACAAACAACGATGAGGAGCACATGCCTATGACAGACGAGCTGGACCCCCAGACTCAACAGCATATTGATGATTCCGCAGACACCATTGACGACTGCGATACTTCTACCAGCAGCGATGGCAGCATTGATGCCGCCGTCGAGGAGGCTCCTGCCGCCGCAGGCGAGGCCGCAGACGCAAATGTCGCCGCAGAGCAAGACAAAGAAGAGCAGCTAGAGCAGCCGAACCCGAGCGATACTGAGCCCAAGGCCGAGAACGCTCCGCAAGTAGCAGGCCCCATCGAGGTGTCTTCGGAAGAAGAGCTCGACGCCGTCATGGACTCCATGATGGATGCCGTCAAAGCGATGAAGGACGCTGTCGCCGATGCCGATATCGACGCCGAGGAAGAGGAAGCAGCCGAGGCCGCCTCGACGTTTGTGCCCGGCGAGACCCCGGTTGCCGACCAGGGCAGCACCATGCCCTCGTTCCTGCAACTCGAGCACCCCACGATCGGCGCCGACGCGGTCGACCCGCACGCAGCGGGCTTTTCCGTGATCGAAGGCGGCACCGGCAATATCGCCGCGCCGCAGACTGCCGATGCGAATGCCGCCAAGGCCGCACACCCAACCACCTCGCATGCTCCCGCCACGAGCCGCGACCTGGGGAGCGCCGTCTCAAACACCGCTAACGCCGTGGGCACTTTTATCGCCCAGGGCGCGTCGGCCATGCGCGAGATGAACGCCGCCAAGAAGGCACTCGCCGATGCCCGCGCCCATTTAGCCGAGCTTGAGCAGCGCATCGCCGACCAGGCAGAGGAGCTCGAGACGCGCCAGGACATCGCAGACCGCTACGATCAGATCATCGCCGATCAACGCCAGGCGATTGCCGCGGCACAAAAGACCGCTGCGGCAGCTGAAATTAACCGTGATGCCCGTGCCGCCAAAGCGACTGAGCTCAAGGGCCAGCTCGAGCAAATGAAGGCAGAAGATGATGCGACCGAGCTCCGCCTGAAGGCTGCACTCGACGCCGTGGAAGCCCGCGAGGCGAGCTCGCGCGAGACCGGCAACCGCCTCGTTCGTCGCCTTGAGGATTCCAAGCGCATCCGCGACAAAGTGAAGGCTGAGCGCGATGCCGGTGTCGCCGCCGCACGACAAACTGCCGATGCTACGCGCGCGCAGCTCGAGACCTTGCGTCGCGAGTATGCCGAGCTGCAGCGCAACCCTTCGGCAAATCCCGCCAATTACACCGTGCGCACCAGCGAGTTGTCTATGCAAATCTCCGACGCTGCCGACACCCTCCGCAAGGCCGAGGAAGATATTCCGCGCGTGACCGCCGATCTTGAGCATTCACTCGCCGCCGCCGAGCAGGCCGTCGAGCAGGCACAGGCCCCCATCGCTGACGCTAAACGAGCGCACCAGGCCGTAACGGCTGAGGCAGATGCCGCGCGCGACGAGTTGCAGTCCGCAAAAACTGCCGCCGCGACGCGCCAGCGCGAGCTGCGCGAAAAGATCGCCACACAGGACAAGGCACGCCGCGAGCAAGAGCAGGCCATCGCAAACGCCCGGGCAGATGCCGCGCATGCGCAGTCGATTATCGAGCAGGCGACCGAGGTGCACGACCATCCCGAGATCACCGAATCGCTCGCCGGGTCCTTGGCACGCGACAAGGCCGAGTATACCGAGACCGAGCGCGAAGTTGCCCAACTCGAGGCCGCCGAAGACGACGTACGCAAGCGAACCCGCGACTCACGCGTCAAATTCACCGGAGCCATCGCCTGCATTGTCGCCGTAATCCTCGTGATCGTCCTGATCTGGCTGTTCGCGAGCAAGTAAACCAGCTGCCAAAAAACACTCAACGCAGTTGCGGTGAGATAGTTCCTGTTTAGCCTCAAAAAAGGCCAATTCAAGAACTATCTCACCGCAACTTATTAGATTGATGCAAGGTAGTCATTGAGGACGTTCTTAAACGACCAGTCGAACAAGAACGTCCCCAACGACCACATCGACAACCAAAGAAATGCCGATGTTATGGCAGAGTCAGACACTATGACCCAATCCAGGGGCACGGAAACGACAGGAGCCCCCGCTCGT
>URVZ01000104.1 GCA_900551365.1 uncultured Collinsella sp. | reverse complement strand
CTATCTAAGCAGGCCAATACGCAGAAAGGCGGCCAACATGGCGTTCGACTTTAAGAAGGAATGCAAGGAGCTCTACAAACCTGCAAGCAAGCCGAGTATCGTAACTGTCCCGCCTATGAGCTACGTTGCCGTTCGCGGCAAGGGCGACCCAAATACCGAAGGTGGCGAGTATCAAAACGCCCTGCCGCTGCTTTACGGAATCGCCTATACCGTCAAGATGTCGAAGAAAGGCTCAAGGAGTATCGAGGGCTATTTCGACTTTGTGGTACCGCCGCTCGAGGGTTTCTGGTGGCAAGACTCCCCGAGCGGCGACATCGATTATGTACGCAAGGACGATTTCAACTTTATCTCGTGCATCCGCCTACCCGATTTCGTCACCCGAGATGACTTTGACTGGGCAGTCGTGGAAGCCACGAACAAAAAGAAACTGGACTTTTCTGCCGTCGAGCTGCTTAAAGTTGACGAGGGTCTCTGCGTTCAATGCATGCATACCGGACCCTATGACAGCGAGCCGACAACCGTAGACGCCATGCATGAATACGCGACCGAGCAGGGCTATGTCCCCGACTTCTCAGACAACCGTTTACATCACGAAATCTATCTCTCCGATCCACGCAAATGTGCGCCGGAGAAACTTAAGACTGTGGTTCGTCATCCTATCAAGCGCGCTGAATAGCGTGGAGCGTCATTTCACGCGCTGGGTTTTAAGCCAGCCAACCAGCCGCCTCCTAGGCTGTCAAGCAATTATCTTGACGCGGCCCGTCGCATCTTATAAGTTTGTTTTGCTAAAGCTGGAAAGCCTCTCAACGATGCGCAACTCCAGCTCTTTTTCTATCAAGAGGCTTAATGAAATACCAGAAGTCGCGGATATCCATCAACGAACAAATAGCACTATTGACAGAAAACAAGGGTCTTAAGTGCTCTGATCAAAGCGAACTCGAGCGAGCTTTGGTCGAAGTCGGCCACTACAGACTGTCGGCCTACTGTTTTCCCTACAAAACCAAATGCAAGTCCGGGATTACCATCTTTCGCGAAGGCACAACATTCGAAACCATCATCTACACGTATGAATTTGACCGAGCCCTCCGGCAGTTAATGTTTGATGCGGTCGGCAGAATTGAGATCTACCTCAAAAGCAGAATTGCCTATCTTGCCTCTGAGGAACGCGGGCCTTTCTGTTACCCAGATGTCACCATAACGAGGCTCAACTCGGCATGCCCATCGGGCTTTGCGCCGCGCTGGGATACGCCGCCGTCTTTGGCAGCGCCACCAATACGCTGCTCGCACCCATCCTGATTGGCTGCGAAGTCTTCGGTTTCGGTAATCTGCCGGCATTCTTCATCGTCTGCGTCGCGGCTTACCTGTTCAACATGGATAAGTCGATCTACGCCCTGCAGAAGCGGGCGTAGATGGATGTCCAAGCAGGTGGTCTCAACCGGAAACGGCGTCTTGGCTATGCAAAGTGCTCGAACGTTATTCCTCGTACGCGCCCTCAAGCCGGAGCAGCCACTCCTTACGGTCGAGGCCGCCGGCATATCCGTTAAGCGAGCCGTCGGCCGCGACCACGCGATGGCACGGCACGATAATCGAAATGGGATTACGCGCGACCGCGGCCCCCACGGCACGGGGAGACACAACGGGTGCTTCGTTTCCCGGTACACGATGTCGAGCCGCAACACGCTGGGCGATCTCACCATACGTAGCAACCTCGCCACGCGGAATAGAAAGCAGCTCGTACCAAACTTCACGCTGAAACGCCGTACCGATCATATGTAACGGCGGCGTATACCGAGGCTCCTGCCCTGCAAAATAAGCATTCAGCCAAGCCCACGAACGCTCAAGCACCGAAGAAGCCGCACCATGGGCCGGATTCGCCGAAGACATGCCACCAATACCGGAAACCGCATCGACACCTTCAACGTGCTCCGCATCTTCTTTGAGCAGCGTAGAGCCAAAATGCTCCTGCCCCTCAAACCAAAGCCCTGTCAAACCGCGGCCATCAGCGGCAAGCAGGATTTCGCCCAAAGGCGAAGCAAACGTCGTCGTGACCACCAGCGGCTCCTTTCAAAACTCCGCACCATAATACCGCGAATTGTGCAGACAACCCCAATCGACCCCAAAGTCACCCAAGGCAGTAGGCGCGACAGCGTCGCAGCTGCCGGCCGCGCCCCACAGTCCCCAAAGGCGGCAGGCGCAAAGCGCCGAGGCCGCCGCCGGGACCAGGGCCCGCAACAGCAACGTGCCCCCACATCAGCCCAGCGGCCCCAACCAACAACGGCCCCATCGCAGGCCGCTCGCAGCAGCGTCACCGCAGGCGGGGGCCGGGCTTAGTTTTCAGAACACTCCGCAGACCAGTGTGGCGCCTTGTCCGCGGCTCCGAAGGAGCAGGACAAGGCGCCACACATGGTCGAGGACGTTCTGAAAACTAAGCCCGGCCCCCGCCGGACAGGTCCACCGCTACTCGCAGAGCAGCTTAGCGATCTGGACGGCGTTGGTTGCCGCGCCCTTACGGATTTGGTCGCCGCAGCACCAGAAGGTGATGCCGCGCGCAGCCTCGGGGTTCGAGATGTCACGACGCACGCGGCCAACCCAAATCAGGTCCTGGTCGGACGTGTCCATCGGCATGGGGAAGCGGTCGTGTGCATCCTCGGCAGCCATATCGTCAACCAGCTTGACGCCAGGAGCAGCAGCCAGCTCAGCACGGGCCTCTTCCACCGTAATATCGCGCTCAAACTCGAGCGTAATGCTCTCGGAGTGCGAACGCAGCACGGGCACGCGCACGCAGGTGCAGTTCACGCGCAGCTCGGGCAGGTGCATGATCTTGCGGCCCTCGTTTTGCAGCTTCATCTCCTCGGAGGTAAAGCCCTCCTCCTTGACGCCGCCAATCTGCGGAATCAGGTTGCTCGCCAGCTGGGCGGCAAATGCGCGCGGCTCGGGAATCTCCTCGCCGCGGCCCAGGGCGGCCAGCTGAGCCTCGAGCTCGGCCATACCGGGAGCGCCGGCACCCGAAGCCGCCTGATACGTGGAGACGATCATGCGCTTCACGCCGGCGAGCTGATGCAGCGGCCACGTGGGAACCAGGCCGATGATGGTCGCGCAGTTGGGGTTGGCGATAAGGCCATGATGCCACTTGATATCGTCGGCATTGATCTCGGGCACGACCAGCGGTACCTCGGGATCCATGCGGAAGGCGTGGCTGTTGTCGACCACGACCGCGCCGCGCTTGACGGCCTCGGGCAGCAGCTCCTTCGCGATATCGTCGCCGGCAGCGCCAAGTACGATGTCGCAGCCCTCAAAGGCCTCGGGGCAAGCCTCTTCGATCACGATCTGCTCACCGCGGAACTCAACGGTCTTACCCGCGGAGCGTGCACTTGCCAACAGCTTGAGCTTGCCGACCGGGAACTCCTGCTCGTTGAGGCACTCGAGCATCTGGGTGCCCACGGCTCCCGTCGCGCCCAAAATAGCAACCGTGTACTGTTTCATGCTTCCCCCTTTAAAGGTTTTGGCTTTTGCCCGCACGCCGAGCAGGCTGATTATTGTTGTCAGTGTATACAAGAACGGGGCGGACACGAAACCCGCCCCGTCGAAACGAAACCGAAACGAAACGCCCCGCCGTAGATTTTTGAGGCGAGTCCCAAAAATCTAGCGAGATAGTAGCTACTTGTGGAGCGCAGCCAGGGTGGGATCGACCGGCGTGGGAGCCTCCAAGTCGGAGACCTTCACAATGCCGTTCTCGTCGGAGAAGGCACGGTAAATGGTCCGAATCGCCAGGTCGAAGTCCTTCTCCTCGACACCGATAATGATGTTGATCTCGTCGCAGCTCTGCGAAATCATACGCACGCTCACGCCGGCCTGGCCAAGCATGCCAAACAGGTGGCCCGAGATGCCGGCACGACCGCGCAGGTTGCGGCCAACGGTAGCGATAAGCGCCAAGCCCTCGACAACCTCGATCTCGAGCGGCTCGACCTCCTGCTGAATGTCGCTCACGAGCGAGTACAGCGAGTCGTGCACATCCTGCTCCTGCACCACGGCGCCAAAGCGGTCGACACCGGTAGGCATGTGCTCGACGGAAACGTCATAGCGCTCGAACACCGAAAGCGCACGGCGCATAAAGCCGACACGGGGCTTGGTGCGGTCGCGGGCCACGTTGATGGCGACAAAACCGCGTTTGCCGGTCACGCCGGTAATGATGGGCTCGGCCTCACCCTCATCAGCCGTCTCGCTAATGATGGTGCCGGGGTCCTGCGGCGCATTGGTGTTCTTGATGACCAGCGGAATACCCGCCTCGCGCACGGGGAACACGGCTTCCTCGTGCAGGACGCTTGCGCCCATGTACGAAAGCTCGCGCAGCTCCTCGTAGGTAACGCGCGCAATGGGCTGAGCCTCCGGAACAATACGCGGATCGGCAGAATAGAAGCCCGAGACGTCGGTCCAGTTCTCGTACAGGTCGGCGCCCAGGCACTTGGCCAGGATCGAGCCCGAGATATCGCCACCGCCTCGATCGAGCAGCTTGATCTGGCCCTCGCGCGTCGCGCCGTAGAAACCGGGCATAACGAAGCCGCCCTGCTGGCCATACTCCTGCACCAGCTCGGAGGTGCGATTCATGCTGAGCGTACCGTCGTGATGGAACGCCACAACCGTCGCGGCGTCCAGGAACGGTAAGCCCAGGTACTCGGCCATCAGGCGGGCGGTAAAGTACTCGCCACGGCTCACAAGCTCCTCGGTGGAGTAGCCGCCCGAGCGGGCGCGCTCGGCAAAGGCCGCGAACTCCTCACGGATGGGATAGGTGAGCTCCAACTCATCAGCGATATCAAAATAGCGCTGGCCGATGTCCTCGAGCAGCTCCTCACACGACACGTGGTACTTAACGTGCGCATTGACCAGATAGAGCAGGTCGGTCACCTTGGTGTCGCCCTTAAAGCGGCGACCGCAGGCGGAAACCACCACAAAACGGCGAGCCGGGTCGGCATCGACGATGGCCTTGATCTTCTTAAAGTGTTCGGCGTCGGCGACCGACGAGCCGCCAAACTTGGCAATCTTAATCATGGGCTGGAGGTTACCTTTCTAAAAAGCCTCTGCGAACCTATTTTGCGCGCTCTGATACCATGGTTTCACCGATTGGGACCAAGGCATCCGAGGAGCAGTGTTATATGGGAACTTATCATAGTACACGAGGACGCACTTTATCGTGCTCAAGTAAGGTGGCAATCCGTACCGGCATCGCTCCCGACGGGGGTTTGTTTGTCTCGGACGAGCTCGGCACCCAGCAGGTCGATATCAGCTCGCTTGCAGATAAATCGTACTTTGAAATCGCTCAAGATGTGTTGGGAATGTTACTGAATGATTACACGACCGAAGAAATTTCGGCGTGTGTCGACGAGGCATACCGCGGCACGTTCGCGAGTGAAGAGGTTACGCCGCTCGTCAAACTCGACGCTGCGCCGGGCGCTGACGCCCCTCAGACCTATGTGATGGAGCTCTTTGGCGGCCCCACGAGCGCCTTTAAGGACGTCGCCCTGCAGATGCTCCCCCGCTTGATGGCCCGCACTTCCGCCAAGGACGGCGGCGCCGAGCGCATCATGATCGTCACCGCCACGTCGGGCGACACCGGCAAGGCCGCACT
>URVZ01000103.1 GCA_900551365.1 uncultured Collinsella sp. | reverse complement strand
TCGCTGCTGATATCATTGCAGGCTTCATTATCATCACGACCGGTACGGTGCTGTTCCCGGCGGGTATTCAGATTAGCGATGCCGCCGATGCTGCCCGTGCGCTGGAGCCTATTGCGGGTCAGTGGTCCACGGTGTTGTTTGCCTCGGGCCTGGTCGCGGCGAGCTTCTTGGCTGCCTGCGTGCTGCCGGGCGTTACGTCGAGCGCTATCTGCGAGGCATTTGGCTGGGAGCGCGGTGCCGACCGCAGCTGGGACGAGGCCCCGGTCTATCGCGGCATCATTACGGCCATCATCGGTATCTCTGCCGTGCTGGTGCTTATGCCCGGCGTCGATCTGTTCCAGATTATGATGACCTCGCAGGTCATCAATGGCGTGCTACTGCCCGTGGTTCTGGTGTTCCAGGTGGTTATCGCAGCCGACCGTCACATTATGGGTGCCAACCGCAACGGCCGCGTGTGGAATGTGCTCACTTGGGCGACTATCGGTGTGATTACGGTGCTCACGGTCGTCATGTTTGTTCTGCAGGCGATGGGCTACAGCGCTTAACGCCCACTTTTGCTTCCGAACAGGCCGCAGCGATGGGCTGCGGCCTGTTTTTTGTCTGCTATAGGGTGTTAGTTATATAGCAATGGACAAAAAATGCCAAATATGAGTACTGTTGCTAAGTGAATAGCATTTACATCCTAAAAGATAATGAACATAGCCTTTAGTATGTTCATTAAAATTGGCTCTAATACGCCTTAAACCAGTCAGGTTGGCTGCTTTAGGGGGTTGTAGGGGTCGCTCGGACGTCATTTTGGGTGGTTTTGCCTGCTACTAAAATGGTAACAGTACTCATATTTGCCCTTTTTTGCCCACAGACCTTTGAGGGTGCGGCGAAAAGGGCTTGTTTTGATTGTTTGGGGCAGGCGCGAGGCGCGGAAACGATGTCTGGAGCGACGGAGCGGCCTGGAATTCATCCGTAGAGGTCTTCATTGGCTGCGCCAGGAGTGTCCCTAGGTACCGGCACATAAGGAACGTCCCTAACTGCCGGAGGGGGCGTCTGCCACGGCAGACGCCCCCTCCGGATGTGGGAAGTTTGCGCTGCAGGTTACTTGTCGGTGCCCAACTTGTGCGGCTTGAGAGCGAGCGCATTGACGAGCGCGTCGGTGGCAGACTTGACGGCTGCCGGCTGCGGATCGTTGACGTGATCCTCGGGGTGTACGGGCAGGTCCTTCTTGACGGCATCGTGGATCAAGTTGAGGTACTCAGTCACGCCAGTGGTCGATAGGTGCGTGCCATCGCCATCGAACAGGTCGTTGCGGTTGGCACTGTATCCGTACCAGTCGATAACGCGCACGTTCTTGTAGCGCGTAGCGGCGTTGGCGATGGCCTGGTTGGTAGAGCCAACCCACGGCTGCGGGCTGCGCGTGTTCACAAACACCACCATACGCTTATCTCCCGCATCGGCCATGATGGCGTCGATCTGGTCGTCGGTTACCAAGCCGTTGGTGCCCAGGGCAAAGACCACGATCTTGCCGGCAAGGTTCTGCTGGATATAGCCCTCAAATGTCGCGCGGCCCGCATCAAACTGGCGGCCCTTTTCGGCATCGATATGGCTGTGCGGGAACACGCCGTCAAAGGAATCAACGGCGCGCAGTGACACGGAGTCACCGATCATCAACAGGTCGTAGGAGCCATCGGGGAAGCCGTCGTTGTCCTTGTCGGTGTCGTCGGCCGCCTGCTGGTCGGTGGGCGCGGTGTTTTCGGCTTCCTTGTTCAGAACTTCGGCGCCCTCGCCGCTCAGCGCAGACGTCTCGGGCACAAAGATCAGACCGCCCAGTGCAACGACCAACACGACAGCGCAGGCTGCGCAGACAGGGACGTGCGCGCGTGCCCAGTTGGCGGGCGTGGTGGTGCCATCGCGGAATTCGGCGACGGTGCGGCCGAAGGCACCCTTCCTAAATGGCGTTTCGATAAAGCGATAGGAACACTCGGCTACGGCGACCACCAGCAGCACCTGCAAAATGTACTGCCACCAGGGCGTATCGTTGATGTTGGCGACCGGGTTCATGAGCAACAGCAGCGGATAGTGCCACAGGTAGATGCTGTACGAGCGTTTGCCAATCCACACGAGCGGCTCGGCGGACAGCGCACGGGCAACCATTCCCTGGGGCTGCACGCAGGCCGCGATGACCATGAGCGTGAGGATGGAGCACAGCAGCGTGCCTCCGCGATACTGGAACGCGGTGTAGCCGTTGGTGAGCGCGACCATGGCGGCAAGGCCAACCAGACCCACGAGGCCCAACACATCGATGGATGCGGGCGAGGACCAAAAGCGCACGAGGGCGCTCGGCTGTGCCGGGGCGGTCTCGGCTGCTTCGTCGGCCTTCTCGCCAGGCTTGCCCTCGGCGTTCTTGCCGTGCTTGGCGGCGCCAGCTAGGCGATTGAGCCCCAAACGACGAGCGAGACGCACCGGCGCCAGGTCGCGATCGGGGATAAAGGCCATCCAGGCACCCAGCAGCAGCGAGAACACACGGGTGTCGGTGCCGTAGTACACGCGGCTGGGGTCGGCGGCAGGGTTATAGAGCACCATCATGGCGATGGCGGAGACAGCAGCTAGGCCCAGAACCACGCGGCGCGTGTTGGGCTTGCTCACATGCATGGATACCATGGCAAACAGCAGTGGCGGCCAAATCAGGTAGAACTGTTCCTCGATGGCAAGCGACCAAAAGTGCGTGAGCGGCGAGGGGTCGCCCAGAGCATTGAAGTACGAGACGTTTTGGGCAATCTGCCACCAGTTGTTGAAGAACAGCAGCGACGGCAGGATGTCGGGGCGCATCTTGGTGAGCATCACGTGGTTAAAGATAGTGCACAGCGCGCAGGTTACAAACACTACCGTTACCACGGCGGGGACCAGGCGACGGATGCGGCGAATCCAGAAGCTCTTGAGGTCGATGCGTCCGGTCTTAGCGACTTCGTTGAGCAGCAGGCGCGTGATCAGATAGCCCGAAAGCACAAAGAAGATCGTGACGCCAAGCAGGCCGCCCTGAGCCCACGTGAGGTTGAGGTGATAGAGCACCACCGCGACGACGGCAAGCGTGCGCAGGCCGTCAAGGGCAGGGATGTAGCGGGACTTGGGGCGAGCAGGCGTCTGCTCCGCGGCGGGAGTGTTGGCGCGGCCCGCGTTGTTGGCAGAAGTGCGATGGGGGCTCGCGGTGCGTCGCGGCTCGTTGGCACGGCGTTCGCCCTTCACGCGTTCGTGCGGCGCCGGCTCGTTGCCCGTGCGGCGTCGACCGCGCGAGCCCGATTGCGAGAATTGTTCCATAAAACATCATCCAATGACGAGAATAATCAGCACGCCTTCATTGTAGCTGCCTGCTCCTGTGAATGCTTGCTGCTGGCGCAAGCTCAAGCGCGCGTCCACATCAAAGTGAACTAAAGTTATAGGGGGTGCGAGAGTGCACGATCGACGACTGGCGGTGGGTATAAGGCCCGCAGATGAGGAGGTTTCCATGGCAGATCGCGGCATCGTTGCGGTGTTCGGCAGCATGAACATGGACCTTTCGGTGGCGTGCGAGCGCATGCCGCGCGCGGGCGAGACCGTCGGCGGTAGCGGCTTTATCACCAACGCCGGCGGTAAGGGCGCCAACCAGGCCGTCGCCGCTGCGCGCATGGGTGCGCGCACGTGCATGATCGGCGCTGTTGGGCGCGATACCTTTGGCGATGCGCTTGTGGCAGGGCTCCAGGATGCTGGCGTGGGCGTTGAGTTCGTGGCGCTTCGCGATGACGTGGAGACCGGTACCGCGACCATCATTCGCTGCGAGGGCGACAACCGCATCATACTGTCACCGGGCGCCAACCATGCGCTTGCGGGCGCGGACGTTGCCTGCGCGCTGAGGCGTCTGGTGGCCCATGAGCTCGACGGCGACGCCAGCGAGATTGCCCCGGCTGCCGGAAGCGTCTTTATCGCCCAGGGTGAATGTGACCTTGCAGCGACGGCCGAGGCGCTTGTTTGCGCTCATGGGCTGGGGTTCTATACGGTCTTTAATCCGGCGCCTGCCTGCGAGCTGCCTGCGGAGGTCTGGCCTGCGGTCGACCTGGTCTGTCCCAACGAGACCGAGTGCCAGGTTCTGACGGGCATTCTGCCCACGGATGATGTGAGTTGCGTCGCCGCGCTCAATGCGCTGCTCGACAAGGGCGCCGGCGCTGCGGTCATCACGTTGGGCGGTGCCGGCTCGGTTACGCTCGGCGATGGCGGTGAGCTGCTGCGCATGCTGGCACTTTCGAGTACGGTAGTCGATACCACGGCCGCCGGCGATACGTTTATCGGCGCGTTGGCGGCGGCTCGCCTAGAGGGCTTGCCGCTCTTTGAGTGCATGGCCGCGGGTGCTCGCGCCTCGGCAGTGACGGTGTCGCGCCTGGGCGCTCAGCAATCGATTCCCACGCGCGCCGAAGTTGAACATTGGTTTAGTTAAACGATAAAGACGGAGAAGCGGAGTAGAACAATGGCAATCAAGAAGCTGATCCTTGATCTGGATATGGGTGTGGACGATGCGATGGCGCTGGCCTATGCCATCGCGAGCCCCGAGGTGGAGCTCGTGGGCATCACCACGTGCTTTGGCAACGTGCGCGTCGAGCAATCGGCGCACAACTGCCTGGCGGTGCTCGATCTGCTGGGTCGCCCCGAGGTTCCGGTGTACCTGGGTGCCGACCGTCCTCTGCAGGCGACTGAGCCCTATACGCCGCCGGCGTCCACCGCGCTCATTCACGGCAAGAACGGCATCGGCGGCGCGAGCGTGCCCGCGTCGCCCTACGAGCCGGTGGGGGCGACCTCGGCCGACGGCAACGCTGCGGTCGATTATCTGATCGATGCCGCGCGCACCTATGGTCCCGATCTGGTCTACGTAGCGACTGGCCCGCTCTCCAACCTGGCGCTCGCCCTGGAGCGCGATGCGGCGGCGATGATGTCCATCGGCCGCGTGGTCGTAATGGGCGGCGCCCTTACCGTGCCCGGTAACGTGAGCGCGGGCGCCGAGGCCAATATGGCGAGCGACCCCGAGGCAGCCGACGCAGTGCTGCGCTCGGGCCGTAAGCTCACCATGGTGGGTCTGGACGTGACGCATCGCGTGGTGCTCACACGCCGCGACATTGCCGGCTGGACGGGCTCGGGCACCATGGCGGGCTGCGCATTTGCGAGCATGGTCGAGCACTACATTGGCTCGTACGAGATGAACGCACCCTACCTGGGTGGTTGTGCGCTGCACGATCCGCTGGCCGTTGCCGTGGCGATCGACCCCACGCTCGTAGGTGCGCTCGGCTGCAACCTGCGTGTTGATCTGCTGGGCGAGTACCGCGGTCGCACCATCTGCGATGAGCGTCGCCTGTCCGATCCGGACAAGAGCGCGCTTGTGGCACTGACCGTGGATGCTCCGCGCTTCCTGTCCGAGTTCAAGACGCGTATGGCCCGTGTCCTTGGCTAAGTTGTCTTTTTGGGACGGGGCTTTTTGACTGGTATGATTGGTGCGACCAATCGAACCAGCTAAAAGAGCCCCGTCCCAATTTGACTATCGAGAGGATCTGCCATGGAGCGCATCGCCAGCTTTTCCGTTGACCATCTGCTGCTTGAGCCCGGCGTGTATGTGAGCCGCATCGACC
>URVZ01000102.1 GCA_900551365.1 uncultured Collinsella sp. | reverse complement strand
TCGCGGCCCAGCTTGGCGCGGTTGACGACGATGTCTTTACCGCTCGTCATCTTCCACTTGCCGGTGCTGTAGCGCTTATAGAACGCCTCGCGCGCCTTCTGCTGCTGCTTGACCAGCTTAGCGCCCTTCTTTTTGTTGAGGCCACGCTTCTTACGCACGATCTCGACGCGGTCCTCAAAGGGTGCGGTCACCAACACGGCAATGTGGTTGGGGTTGTTACGCAGCAGGTAATCGGACAGACGGCCTTCGATAATGCAGCTCTCGGTCTCACCCAGATCCAAAATCACCTGGCTCATCTTTTGGAACAACTTATCCGAGTACGAACGCGCATCGTAGCGGTCGGGCAGAAACGCCATGTTCTCCACGGCCAGACGCTCGTCATAGGCGGCCATCTTATCGAGCGACTCGCCCGCGCGCAGCGATGCGCGCACCAGCAGCTCGTTATCGTACAGCGGAATCCCCAACTCGTCGGCAAGCATGCGGCCAATCTCGTGGCCCTCGGCGCCAAAGTCGCGCGCGATGGTAATGACCACAGGATTCTTCTTGTTCTCCAGATCGCTCATCGCGATTCCTTTCTCTATGTGACAAAGGGGCTGTCCCTTTGCCACATTCTACGCTGCCACGATGCGACGTTGATATGCCCTCACCAGCAGCGAGATACCAAAGTTGAGCACAAAGTACATCGCAAACACCAGGCCGTAGAGCATAAGCACCTGCGACAGATCGATCGCGTGGGCCATCACAACGTTGGCCGTGTACATGAGCTCGGCCACGTTAATGCCCGAAAGATACGAGCTGTCCTTAATGACGGTCGTGCACTGGCTAAACAGCGCCGGAATGATCGTCTTAAACGTCTGCGGCAGAATGATGTAGCGCATGGTGGCAAAGAAGCCAAAGCCCTGGCTCTGCGCTGCCTCAAACTGGCCGCGCGGAATCGAGTTGAGGCCGCCGCGCACAATCTCGGCCATAACAGCGCTGGTAAACAGCGTAAAGGCGATGGTCGAAATCACAATGTCCAAACCCTGCACCGTAAAGTAGATAAACAGGATCCACAGCAGGTTCGGCGTGCAACGGAACAGCTCGATATAGGCGCTCACCAAAATACGGAACGGGCGGGGCGCATAGCTCTTAACGAGCGCCAGCACCGTGCCAAAGATGAGCGAGAAAAAGATCGACAGCGCCGAGATCTCGATGGTCTTAACAAAGCCGCCCCAGATGTAGAGCAGGTTGGTCGCGTTGAAGATTTCCATGCGCTAGGCCTCCTCTACGTTGTCGAGCCCCAGCTCGGCCAGGCTCACGCCGCGCGGACGCTCCTTGGAGCGGCGCTCGAGCCACTGCACCAGCATGGCGAGCGGAAAGCAGATGATGAAGTACATAAGGCAGCAGACGATGTATCCCTGCAGGTAACCGTACAGACTCACAAAGTTGTCGGAACGGTACATAAGGTCGCCGCCGGCCACAAGCGCCAGCACCGACGTGTTCTTGACCAGGTTGAGCGCCTGGTTACACAGCGGCGGAAGAATGATTTTGAATGTCTGGGGCAGCACGATGTACCAGTACGCCTGCGCACGGGTGAAGCCCTGGCTCTGGGCCGCCTCCATCTGACCGCGCGGAACCGCCTCGATGCCAGTGCGGATGACCTCCGAAATGTAGGCCGCGTGATACAGGCCCACGCCCAAGAAGCCCAACACGAACGGCGCGATGCGCACCGGCTGGTCGGCACCGGTTATGGCCTGCAAAAACTGCGGACCGGCCATGTACATAAAGAGCACCTGCACGGGCAACGGGGTGTTCTGGTAAAACTCCACGTACACGCGGCTTATGGCGCGCAGCACGCGCGAACGAGTGGTGGAGAACACGCCCAGCAGCGTGCCCAGCACCAGCGACAGCAGCAGACCGGCAACGACCACCTGCAGCGTCACGCCAAAGCCCTCCCAGAAGGGCCCCATGTTTTGAAATGTCGTCGACCAACGGTCGGCGTCAAATAATCCTTCGAGCATTTGATTCCTTCCTTGGACGATGCGCCTATACAAGACCCCAGGTCTTGACCTCTTGGTCGAGCCAGCCGTCGGCCAGGCGATCGCAAATCACCTGATCGACCACGGCCGAAAGGTCGCAGCCCTTCTTGGTTGCCACGCCGTAGCCCTGCTCGCCAAACTTGACCTCGGGCTGCAGCAGCTCAACGGTCTCGTTCATGTAACCGGCCAGCGTGGAGCGGTCCATGGCGAAGACGTCGATATTGCCGGCGTCGAGCGAGCTCTTGATGATGGGGTAGCCGCTAAAGGCCCTAAACTCGGGCTTGCAGCTAAAGCCGTTGTCCTTGATCATCTGCTCGATCAGGCCCTGCGTGGTGGCACCCTGGCTCACGCCAATAACCTTGCCGTCCAGGTCCTCAATCGAGGTAAAGCCCGAACGCTTCTTGACCATGAGTCCCACGTAGTCGGTGCGGTACGGCGTCGAGAAATCCCAGCTCTTCTTGCGCTCGTCGGTGATGGTGTAGGTCGCCGCGACCACGTCAAGTTGGCCGTTATCGATCAGCGGACCGCGCGTCTTGGGCGTTACGTCGGCAAACTCGACAAGCTCCTGGGCGCGGGCCTCCTTGTAACTCACGCCAAAGACGGCAGCGGCGATCTGGTAGCACAAATCGACTTCCATGCCCTCAAAGCGACCCTTGGCGGTGTCGTAATAGCCGTAGCCGGGAACATCCTTCTTAACGCCGGCATTCAGATGGCCGCGCGACTTAATGGCCGCAAGCTTGGACCCCTTGTCGGAGCCCTCGCCGCTGGTGGAGTTGCCGCAACCGGTAAGCGCGGCCCCCGTCAGCGTAAGCATACCGGCGCCCGCCAGCTGCAAAAAGTGACGGCGCGACACGGCCGCCCTCGTCATATCCGTCATGTCCATCACCGCGCCTAGTGCAGAATCTTGGACAGGAACTCGCGGCAACGCGGGTTCTCGGGGTTATCGAAGAAGTGCTCGGGCGTGCCCTCCTCCAGGATGCGGCCGTCCTCCATAAAGATGACGCGGTCGGCCACCTGGCGCGCAAAGCCCATCTCGTGCGTCACGCAGATCATGGTGATGTCCTCCTGCGCGAGCTCAATCATAACGTCCAGAACCTCCTGGACCATCTCGGGGTCGAGCGCCGAGGTCGGCTCGTCAAACAGGATGATGGGCTGCTTGGTGCACAGGGCACGGGCGATGGCGATGCGCTGCTGCTGACCACCCGAGAGATTCTGCGGATACTCGCCGGCCTTATGTGCCATGCCGACGCGCTTGAGCGCAGCGATGGCGATCTCGGTCGCCTCCTCCTTGCTCTTCTTTTGCAGTTTGATGGGTGCGAGCGTCAGGTTGCCCAGCACCGTCATGTTGGGATACAGGTTGAACTGCTGAAACACCATGGAGCTGTACTTGCGAGCCATCTCCAGGTGATTCTTTTTGGTGAGCGGCGTACCGTCGATGACGACCTCGCCCGACGTGGGCTCCTCCAGATAATCGACGCAACGGATGAGCGTCGACTTACCCGAGCCGGAAGGCCCGATCATCACGAGCTTCTCGCCGCGCTTGACGGTGAGATTGATATCTTTGAGCACATGCAGGTCGCCAAAGTACTTGTTGAGATGCTTGATCTCGATCATGTCTGCCATGAATGTCCCTTCCCTGCGTTTACACGAGTTGAACTATTGTACGGAAAGAACCGCGTTTCCGCAGCCCACACTACATTCCCGTAAAGAACCCGCAACCTTCCACCCACTCATTGGGGACAGACTTAAATGAGTACCTGCTCATTGGGCACTCATTTAAGCCTGTCCCCAATGAGTGCCCAGCCCAGCAAAAAGGGGCGCGACCATGACGGCCACGCCCCCTCAGCCTCAACTGTGTGCCACTCGGCCCCTACGCGAGGCGGGCTCCGACGATCTTTGCTGCGGCCGGCTTATCGAAGTTGCCGCCGGTGGCCTTGCCCAGGGCACCCATGACCTGGCCCATCTGCTTCTTGGACGTGGCGCCCAGCTCGGCGATAACCTGCTCGATCAGGGCCTCGAGCTCCTCGCCCGAAACCTGCGCGGGCAGCAGGCTCTCCAGAATCTTGACCTGCTCGGTCAGGTTGTCGGTACGCTCCTGGTCGGTGCCGGCCTTGATGGACATCTCCAGCGTCTCGCTCGTCTGCTTGATCAGACGCTTGATCATGCTGTTGACGTCTTCCTCGGTCACATCGCGGCGCTCGTTAACCTCGATATTCTTCACCTCAGCCTTGACCTGGCGAATGATGGACAGGCGAACCTTATCCTTGGCCTTCATGGCCGCGATCATTTCCTTCTGCAGCTCTTCGTTGGTCATCTGCAAATCCTCTCTAATAGCGTGGGCGGCACTCGCGCGAGCACCGCCCCATGATTACTCAGTCGTCGACGAATCGTCGGTCGAACTCTTGGTGACGCCCTTCAGACTCACGTTGTATGGCACGTCTTTGGGCATGGGGTTGACGGTAATGTCAGCGCCCTTCTTGTACTGCTCCAGCCACTCGCTGTACGCGGTGCTGGCCGCTTGCGTCTTCACCACGTTGGAGACGTACTTTTTGATGTCCTTGGGCACCTGCTTAATGTCATCAACCTGATTATCGACATGGAAGTAGTCGGTGCACTTGATGATGTGGTAGCCATAGGTCGACTCGACGACTTCGCTCACGTCGCCCTTGTTGAGCCCCTCGAGCGCCGTCTGGTAGCTGTCGACAAAGGTGGTGAGCTTATCCCAGCCCACATCGCCCTTCTTCTCCTTGGAACCGGTGTCCTCGGAGTACTGCTCAACGGCGTCCTCAAAGCTCAGCTCACCGGAGTTGATCTTGTCCAGGCACTCCTGCGCCTTGGCCTTGGCGGCAGCCTTGTCCTCGTCGGAAGCGTCGGAATCAACCTTGATCAGGATGTTCGACGAGCGGCGGGCGTCGTTGTAGCTGGACAGATTTTCGTTGATGTAATCGACAATCTCGCTGTCCTTGGGCTTGCTCGTGGGCGCGACGGCATCCTTGAGTTTCTGTTGCGCCAGACTCTCCTTGAGCGAGTCCTTGTAGGTGTCTTCGGTATAGCCGTAGGTCTTGAGGGTCTTCTTAAAGGCCTTGGCTCCGCCCGCGCTCTTGCACGCGTCCTTCCAAGCCTTCTCGACCTCCTCGTCCGACACCGTCACGCCGTTCTCCTTCTGTGCCTGTTGAAGCAGAATCTGCTGCGTGTAGGAGTCGATGAGTTGCTTGCGGTACTTCTTGGGAGTGAGGTCGTTGTCAACCAGATACTGCGCCCAATCCTCATCCTTGGTGTAGCCGTAGGACGTGCGCATGCTCATGATCTGCTTGGTCACGGTGTCCTCGGTGAGGTTGGTGCCGTTGATAGTTGCAGCAACACCGCCGGTCAGCTTGTAGCCCGAGGTGTCCTCGGCCTGCGACATAAGGCCGGAGCACGCCATCGCCGAGACGGAAAGCAGCATCGCCAGCACACCGATGACCACCAGGACGATCTTGACGGTCTTAGACACGTACGTCTTGCGCTGCTTCTTGCGAGAGCTGGAGGCAGCGCGGGCCTGCTGCTCGGGCGTCGGCGCGGCCTCGGAGTTCTTTTTCTTATTTGCCATAGTTGGCCTTTCGCATAACGAATCGAACAAACGCCATTGTGTCACAACGCAGCCCCCGCGGCACGCTTGGTGCATTGGGGACAGGTTAATCTGCACCATTTTGGTGCAAAGGGGACAGCTCTG
>URVZ01000101.1 GCA_900551365.1 uncultured Collinsella sp. | reverse complement strand
TCGTTTGCATCTTGTCGCCGATTCTCTTTGGTCAGATCATGGAAGTCCTGAGCCGTCTGCCCGAGCAGCTTCGTGTTGCGGGTGGCGATCTCAACGAGATGATTTCGCATGCCAAGACGCTCAACAACACGCCGCTCAAGGAGTATTTGGACGATAATCTTTCGTCGCTTGTTACTGTGGCATCAAAGTACGTGTCTCAGATCGCTGCCGAGCTTGGCCGTGGTGTGTTCCCGCTCATCACCAATACGGCCTCGCAGTTGTTCGTGATCTTCCTTGGTCTGGTGCTTGCGTACTGGATGGCCTGCGACTACCCTCGCATGCACCACGAGATTTGCACCATCATCGGTCAGGAGAAGGAGACCTCGTACCGCTTTATGGTCGCCATCCTTTCTCGCTCTGTCGGCGGCTACATGCGCGGTATGGTCGTGACGTCCATCTGCGGTGGTTTCCTCGCCTTTATCGGTTTTATGATCATCGGCCATCCGTATGCGGCGCTCATGGCTATCTTTACCGGCATCATGCATTTGGTTCCAGTCGTCGGTCCTTGGGTGAGCGCAGCAATCGCCACAGTGCTCGGTTTCATGTTCAGCCCCATGTTGGCGTTATGGACGCTCGTCGTGACGATGGTCGCGCAAAACGTCACCGATAACGTGATTTCGCCTAAGGTTATGCAGAGCTCGGTGCAGGTGCATCCCATCATGAGCCTCACGGCGCTCGTTATTGGCTCGGCACTCATGGGCCCCATCGGCATGATTATTGCCATCCCGCTTTGTGCGGCCCTCAAAGGTATCTTCGTGTTCTACTTCGAGAATGAGACCGGCCGCCAGCTTGTGGCCTATGACGGCGCCGTGTTTAAGGGCACACCGTACCGCGATGCCGATGGCAACCCGGTCGCCGCCTACGACGCGCTCGGCGACGACACCTTCATCTACGAGTCTGAGCTTATCGGTAACGAGACTGCGCCCGAGGCCAAGGCCATGCCCAAGCCCGAGCTCGATAATCCCTGGATCAAGCTCTCTGGTCTGCAGCCCGATGCGACGGGCTTCTTCAAGAACCCCTTCGCTAAGGATGACGATTCCAACACGGATGACGACACCAAAACCGGCATCGACGGCTCCATGGACGATTCGGATTCTAAATAGGTCCTATTAACGTTTCTTGAAGTTGTAAATGACAAGAAACGCGAGCAAAGCGATTGATAAGGGGCCGGCTACATAGAAAAAGAGAACGTCAATTGCGCGTAGAGTGTAATAAGCCTTATCGCCGGACATTACTGCATACAATACGTAGCCAAATGCTGGTTGGTTTGCGTACCAGCAGGAGAAGGCCAAGAGCGCTAAAAGTGCTAGTACCAGAAGTGCATTCAGGACAAATCGTTTACTTTTCATCGATTGCTCCTTCCGGGTGATTCTTATATGTAATTCTACAGCAGTCCTTTTTCAAAGGATCGCACAGTACTGAATAACGTGCACTTTCGCTGGAGGGTCGCTGTTTGGCGGCCCTCTTTTTTGCACTTGCGCGGCGGGATGGTAATATCGTTACGTTTGAACTGTTTCGATGTGAAACCGAGGAGATTCCCTCTATGAGTGCTGACTACCCGTCAATGACTACGGCCGAGATCCGCTCCAAGTTCCTCAACTTCTTTGAGGAGCGCGGTCTTAAGCTCTATCCTTCTTCGTCCCTCGTTCCCGACGATCCTTCGCTGCTGCTTGCCAACGCCGGCATGAATCAGTTTAAGGAGTACTACCAGGGCAAGAAGACCATGAAGGAGATCGGCGCGATTTCCTGCCAGAAGTGCGTCCGCACCAACGACATCGATTGCATCGGCGAGGACGGCCGTCACCTGTCCTTCTTCGAGATGCTCGGCGACTTCTCTTTTGGCGGCGTCTCCAAGGAGCAGGCTTGCGCCTGGGCCTTTGAGCTCATCACCAAGGAGTTCAAGCTGCCGCTCGACCGCCTGTACTTTACCGTTTTTACCGAGGACGACGAGACCCACGACGTGTGGCGTTCTCTGGGCGTTGCCGAGGACCACATCTCCCGCCTGGGCGAGGACGACAACTTCTGGGCCGCTGGCCCCACCGGCCCCTGCGGTCCGTGCTCCGAGATCTACTTTGACATGGGCGAGGAGGTCGGCTGCGGCAGCCCCGACTGCAAGCCTGGCTGCGACTGCGACCGCTTCCTTGAGTTCTGGAACCTCGTCTTTACCCAGTACGACCGTCAGGAGGACGGCTCCATGCCGGAGCTGCCGCACCGCAACCTCGATACGGGCATGGGCCTGGAGCGCATGGCCGCTATCATGCAGCACAAGACTGCTAACTACGACGGTGATCTGATGCAGCACCTCATCAAGCTGGGCGAGGAGATCAGCGGCAAGACCTATGACGCCGACGATTACTCCGGCGCCAGCCGCTCCCTGCGCATCATCGCCGACCACTCCCGCGCCGTCGACTTTATGATCTCGGACGGCATCCTTCCCGGTAACGAGGGTCGCGAGTACGTCCTTCGCCGCCTGCTCCGCCGCGCCGTGTTCCACGGTCGCCTGCTGGGCATCGAGGGCGCCTTCCTGACTAAGTTCATCGACGAGGTCAACGCTCAGATGGGCGAGGCCTATCCCGAGCTGCTCAAGAACGTCGCGCTCGTCAAGGGCATCGTCGCCTCCGAGGAAGAGCGCTTCTCCACGACGCTCGACAACGGCCGCGTTTACCTGGACGAGGCTCTGGCCGCGCTCGCCGATGGCGCTGTCCTTCCGGGCGACGTCGCCTTTAAGCTGCACGACACCTTTGGTTTCCCCATCGACCTGACCGTCGAGATCGCCGGCGCCGCTGGCCATGACGTCGACATGGACGGCTTCACCGCCTGCATGGAGGATCAGAAGGCCCGCGCCCGCGCTAACGCCAAGGGCGACGCCTGGGGCAGCTTCAACGACGTGTGGGTCGAGCTTTCCGACAAGGTCGCTGCGACCGAGTTCGACGGCTATGACAACGACGTCATCGAGGGCGCCAAGGTTGTCGCCATCGTTCGCAACGGCGAGTCCGTCGAGTCTGCTTCCGCCGGCGAGGACGTTGAGGTTGTGCTTGACCGCACCCCGTTCTACGCCGAGATGGGTGGCCAGCAGGGCGACGCCGGTGAGCTTTCCGCCAAGGGCGTTGCGCTGACCGTTGCCGACACCAAGAACCACAACGGCCTGTATGCTCACGTCGCGCACGTTGCCGATGGCACGCTGACTGTCGGTGCCGCTGTGACCGCCGCTCTCGACGCCGAGCGCCGTGGTTTCCTGCGCCGCAACCACACCGCCACCCACCTGCTCGACTCCGCGCTTAAGCAGGTCCTGGGCGAGCATGTCTCCCAGGCCGGCTCGCTGGTGACGCCCGAGCACCTGCGCTTTGACTTCACGCACTTCGAGGCCCTGTCTTCCGAGCAGCTCAAGTCCGTCGAGGACCTGGTCAACCAGCAGATTTTCGCTTCCAAGCCGGTCGTGACCCGTGTCATGGGCATCGACGAGGCTAAGGCCGCCGGCGCTGTCGCTCTGTTTGGCGAGAAGTACGGCGATGTCGTCCGCGTCGTCTCCGTGGGCGCCGAGGACCAGCCGTTCTCCCGCGAGCTCTGCGGTGGCACGCACGCTGCCAACACTGCTGAGATTGGCCTGTTCAAGATCATTTCCGAGTCCTCTACGGGCTCCAATGTCCGCCGTATCGAGGCCGTGACCTCTAAGGGTGCCCTCGACTACATGGCCGACCGCCTGGCGCTCGTTGACGCCGCCGCCGCTGCGCTCAAGTGCCGCGTAGACGAGGTTCCCGCTCGCGTGGAGAACCTGCAGGCCGAGCTGCGCGAGACGTCCAATAAGCTCAAGAAGGCTCTGACCGGTGGCTCCTCCGACGCCATCTCCAGCGCCATCGAGGGCGCCGTCGAGCTCGACGGCTATAAGCTCGTTGTCGCTGAGCTCCAGGGCCTTGAGGCTGCCGACCTGCGCAACGTATGGGATACCGTGCATCAGAAGGTCGCCGGCCCTGTCGCTTGTGTCGTCGCCAGCGTGACTGAGAAGGGCACTCCGGCCCTGCTCGCTGCCGGCTCCGATGACGCCGTCAAGGCCGGTTTCCACGCCGGTAACGTGATCAAGCAGATCGCGGGTCTGGTCGACGGTCGCGGTGGCGGTCGTCCCAACATGGCCCAGGCCGGTGGCAAGAATGCTGCCGGCATCGCCGATGCCCTCGCGGCCGCTAAGACCGCGCTCGGCGCCTAAGAATCTAAGAAGTCGCTGTGGTTGCGCTCGCGCTGGACATAGGGGAGACCAGGATCGGCATCGCCATCTCGAGCCGTGATGGCAAGATGGCGATGCCCGTCAAGGTGCTTCCGGCTGCCGAGGTCACCGGTATGGCCAAGACGTTCCGCTACCTGGTTGAGGACTATGAGCCCGACATCCTGGTAAGCGGACGTCCCCTGACCATGGCCGGTGAGCCCGGCCCTCAGGCCGAGCGCGTTGCCGCTGTGGCGCAAAAGATTGCCGACGAGCTCGATCTTCCGTTGGAGTTTGAGGACGAGCGTCTGTCCTCGCAAGAGGCCAAGCGTATCCTGCGCGAGCAGGGACTCAACGAAAAGCAGATGAGGGGCAAGATCGACATGATTGCCGCCAGCCTGTTTTTGCAGACGTGGCTCGATCGTAAAAACGAGGAGGTTTCGCATGCCTAGTGCTTCCGATCCGCGCCAGCCGAATCGTACACAGCAGCCGGCGTCGCGCCCTGCCCAGCCTGGCCAGCGTCCGGCACAGCCGACGCAGCGCGCAGCTCAGCCTGCCGCGCGCCCGGCGCAGTCCTTCTCTCGTTCGGCCCAACCTGTTCAACGGACGGGTCAGCAGCCTTCTGCTCGTTCGGTTCAGCATTCGGCTTCTCACGCGGCTCAGCAGCCCACTGCTCGTACGGCCCAGCCTGCAGGCGGCACCCGCTTTAAGCAGCAGGCACCTACCCAGCGAACGCAGGCCCCCCAATCGCATTCGCATCACGCTCGTGGTTCGCATGGCGTTGCTCCGGCGACCCGCTCGAGCTACAACACGCATGCTCGTCGCGGTGCTCAAAAGAAAAGCTCCCCGGTGCCTATGATTATCGGTGGCGTTGTTGCCGTGCTTGCGCTTGTCGCGATCGTTTTCTTTGTCGTGCCAGCCGTCAAGGGCTTCTTTGGCGGTGAGGGTGCGAAAGTCGTTGCAGGCCAGCAGGTTACTATCACGATTCCCGATGGTGCCTCGGGTGACAGCATCGCTTCGATTCTCTCCGAGAACCATATCGTAGAAAATCCCAAGGATTACTATGCGGCGGTGAAAAAGCTCAACGCCGATATGTCGCTCAAGCCTGGTGATTATTCGTTCACCACACTCATGGATGCGACCAAGGTTGTTCAGCAGCTCATGGAAGGCCCCAACGCGGGCTCCAATGCGCTGACTATCCCTGAGGGCCTAACGGTCGATCAAGTCGCCGACCGTGTGGCCCAGGCCTACGACAGTATCTCTAAGGAAGACTTCCTCAACCAGGCCAAGGCCTCCAACTACGTTGACGACTATAGCTTCCTTAAGGGCGCCGCCAACGATTCGCTCGAGGGTTTCTTGTTCCCCAAGACCTATTCGCTGGGCGATTCGCCGACGGCCGATGACGTGATTCGCGCCATGCTCGATCAGTTTAAGACCGAGTACAAGTCGCTTGACTTTGCGAGCTGCGAAGCCAAGATCAAGGAACGCTACGGTGTGGAGATGTCCGACTACGACATCGTCAACTTGGCCTCTATCGTTGAGCGCGAGGGCCTCAACGCCGATCAACGTGCGCACGTGGCCTCGGTCTTCTACAACCGCCTTGCCGGCAAGCTCGACGGTCTGCGCTATCTCAACAGCGATGCGACCATGATGTATGTCACCGGTGGCGAGGTTACCGCCGACGACCTGCAGAGCGATAGTCCGTATAACACCTATAAGCACGAGGGCCTACCGCCCACGCCCATCTGCTCTCCGTCGCTCGAGGCACTCAAGGCCACGCTTGAGCCGACCGACTCCGATGACCTGTATTTCTACATTACACAGGACGAGGAGT
>URVZ01000100.1 GCA_900551365.1 uncultured Collinsella sp. | reverse complement strand
AGGCAATAGGCGATGAAAAAGCCTGCCCTGTTGAGTTTGATTCGCATTCCTCCCCTCTGTGCGATTCAACGGTGTACTTCGGGAACGGGCCCGCTGGCAACTGACTGCCGGCGGGCCCGTTCCCGTTTATCGGGGGAGTGCAATGGACGGAGCCGAGCTGGTCGGGCTCCAAAAAAGGCGGACGCCGTAGCGCCCGCCCCATAACAATCGAAAGCTCAAGCCAGCAGATCGGTCTAGTACACCATGCCCATGGCGTCCCGAACCTCGGCCAGGGTCTGCTCGGCGATCTCGTTGGCACGACGGTTGCCCTCGTGCAGCACGTCCTTCACATAGTCCAGATCGTTCTCGTAGCGCTGGCGACGCTCGCGGATCGGCGCAAAGTACTCGTTGACGGCCTCGGTCACGTACTTCTTGAGCTGGCCGGAGCCGCCCATGCCAATTTCCTCGGCAATCTCGACCTCGGATCGGCCGGTGCAGATGGCAGCCGTCGAAAGCAGGCCGGACACGCCGGGGCGGTTCTCGGGGTCGAACGTGATCATGCGCTCGGAGTCGGTCTGGCTCTTCTTGATGCGCTTGGCCGTCTCCTCGGCGGTCATCGAGATATTGATGGCGTTGCCGTAGCTCTTGCTCATCTTGCGGCCGTCCAGGCCGGGCAGCAGCGGGGTCTCGGACAGCAGCGCCTCGACCTCGGGGAACACCTTGCCGTAGCGGTTGTTAAAGCGGCGGGCGATGGTGCGGGTGAGCTCGATGTGCGGCAGCTGGTCGCGACCGACCGGCACCACGTTGCCCTTGCAGAACAGGATGTCGCAGGCCTGGTGCACCGGATAGGTGAGCAGAAGGCCGGTAAGCTCGTGGCCCGAGGCCTCCATCTCGGCCTTGACGGTGGGGTTGCGCGCCAGCTCTGCCTCGGACACCAGCGACAGGAACGGCAGCATGAGCTGGTTTGCGGCGGGCACGGCGGAGTGCGCGTAGATCATGGTCTTGTCGGGGTCGATGCCGCAGGCAAGGTAGTCCATGACCATGTTGTACACGTTGTCCTGGATGTGCTCGGTGGTGTCGCGGTCGGTGATGACCTGGTAGTCGGCGATGAGCACGTTGGTCTTGGCGCCCATGTTCTGCAGCTCGACGCGGCCCTTGAGGGTGCCAAAGTAGTGGCCCAGGTGCAGACGGCCGGTGGGGCGGTCGCCGGTAAGCATGGTGAACTTCTCGGGCGTCTTGGCCAGGCCCTCGCGAATGGCGTTGCTCTTTTGCAGCGCGACTTCGTAGCTGTTCTCGTTTGGCATGATTGCTCCTAACGTATGCGTATTGGTCAAGATGATAACGCGTTTATTGGAGGGGCGGTGCGTAAGTAGGCGAGGGGCGGGAGAGGGACGCGCGTGGTGCGGCATGTGCGATGGGTGTGGCGCGGCCGTGCTTGGCTAACGGTGCCTTGGCACATCCTCGGCAGCTTGCCCTAGAGCTTGTGGTGGCGCTCTTCTTTGCGCTCCTCGGCTGCCTGCTCCTCCTGCTTAAAAGCGGGGTCGTCGGGGGTGACGAGCTCGTCCTCGTGCGTACGCTTGTTGTAATGGTGGCGCAGCACGGGCTCAAACAGATGTAGATGCTTGGCAAAGGCCGCCGAGCCAATGGCGAGCACGGTAAAGATGAGCACACGCATGGGCACCTCGACCTGGTTAATCGCGGCGGCGCCGGCCGAAAGCATGATGCACCAGGCATAGATGAGCAGCACGGCCTGTTTTTGGTTGTAGCCTTCTTGGATTAGGCGGTGGTGGATGTGGCCCTTGTCGGCCTGCCCGATGCTAATGTGGGCGCGCCTGCGGCGCACGATGGCGCTAAACGTGTCGATGATGGGCACGCCGGCAACGATGAGCGGGATGATAAGCGAGGTGAGTGCGGCGGTGCGGCTCACGTTGAGCAGCGAGATGGAGCCCAGCGCAAAGCCCAGAAGCAGCGACCCCGAGTCGCCCAAGAAGATGCTTGCGGGGTTGAAGTTGTAGCGCAAAAAGGCCAGACAGGCGCCAAAGAGCGCAATGGAGAGCGCGGCGGCGTCGATGCGGCCCGAAAGAACGGCCATCGAAAACATGGTGAACGAGGCGATGCCGCAGATGCCCGTGGCCAAGCCGTCGAGGCCGTCGATGAGGTTAATGATGTTGGTGAATGCCACCAGATAGATTACGGTGATGGGGTAGGCGAGCCATCCGAGTATGATCTCGCCGGGGGCAAACGGGTTGACGATGACGCCGATCCGCAGGCCGCCCATGCAGGCGATAAGCGCGGCGAGGACCTGTCCGGCCAGCTTTTGCTTGGGCGTGAGCTGGAAGACGTCGTCGATAGCGCCGGTCGCAAAGATGACAGTAAAGGAGAGCGCCAGCATGGGATAGCTAATGTGAAGGCGCGGGTGCGGCACCAGGACGGGTGGCCAGCCTAGGTGCCAGGTGCCTAGGATTTGCACAGTGCAGGCGACGACCAGGCCCAAAAACACCGCCGTTCCGCCCAAACGCGGGATGGGCTTGGTGTTGATGCGGCGCTTAGAAGGATAGTCGACGGCATGGAGTTTAATTGCCAAGCGCTTGACCAGGGGCACCGCGAGGAAGGTCGTGATAAAAGCCGCCGCTGCCACGCATAGGTACGGTATGTAGCTCGGGGATGAAGCCATGAATCTAAAAACCGCCAAGCGTCGAAGGAAAAGGTCAGAAGAACGCCATGCGCAAAGGGCATAGCCGAACCATGATACTCGACCAAGGGGGGTGCATGGAATTGCACGCAGCGATAATCACGCGCTTACCAGATATTGGAATGTTGTCGATGGCTTGTCGGGATGCCGGCGGGGATCCATATGGACTGTATGGTGATTTTCGGCAAAAGAAAACCACCCCCCACGTTACGAAAATGAACCCACCTAAAACAGGTGGGTGCCCTCATCGACTGTTCCAGCGTCCTTAACAACGAAGGATACCTGTACTAGGTACGACTGTGTGGGCTCCCTAAATAAACGCGACGGTTCACCCAGTTGCTCCGCGGGGGGCGGAATACCTACATCATAAAGCGGCACTTTGTCGATTCCAGTCTTGACATTACAAAAATCGTGTCGGACGATTACGGCGCCTTGGGGCTTGAGCCGTCTACGCGGCCTGGCCCTTTATGTTTGAGCTGCTGAATTGTTGTTTTGGAGCATGTTTTTATGCCGACGTCGTTGACCGAACTTTTTTCGCCCGCCTGCCATTTGTGTCCGCGCCGTTGCGGTGCGGCGCGCGATGAGGGCGCGCACGGCGTCTGCGGTGCTAACGACACGCTCAAGGTGGCCCGCGCGGCGCTTCATATGTGGGAGGAGCCGCCTATCTCGGGCGAGGCCGGTTCGGGCACGATCTTCTTTAGCGGTTGCTCGCTTAAATGTATCTACTGCCAGAACCACGAGATCTCGACCGGCAATTTTGGCCTTGAGATTTCGCCTGAGCGCCTGGTCGAGATTATGCTGGAGCTGCAGGACCAGGGTGCCAACAACATCAATTTGGTGACGGCGACGCACTATGCGCACCTGTTGCCTGCCGTGATTGCCGCGGCACGGGCGCGCGGACTGGTTATCCCGATCGTCTACAACACGAGTGGTTACGAGCGCGCGAGTGCCGTGGCGGCGCTGGGCGACCTGGTCGATGTGTGGCTCACCGACTTTAAATATGCCGATGCCGGGCTTGCGCAGTCGCTTTCTCATATTAAGGATTACCCGCGCGTGGCCGTGTCGGGCCTGGCACAGATGACGTGCGAGATCGAGCGCCGCGGGGGAGAGCTGGTGGACGAGGACGGGCTCATGAAGCGCGGCATCATCGTGCGCCACCTGGTGCTGCCGGGGCATGCAGACGATTCGTGTCGCGTGCTGGACCTGGTGTGGCAGACGGTGGGCGACGTGCCGATCTCGGTCATGAACCAGTACACGCCCAATGCGCTCATGCGCGAGCAGGGCGGCGAGTTGGCGCGCGCCGTGACGCGCGAGGAGTACGAGCAGGTGCTCGACCATGCCGACGACCTGGGCTTTACGACAATGTTCTGGCAAGAGGGCGGCGCGGTAGACGAGAGCTTCACCCCCGCCTTCGACACCACCGGCGTCCTCACCAGCGCAAAGTAGAGCGCACGCTGATGATTTTTCTGGGACGGGGATTAAAAAATCATCGAGAGGATCGCCTGTTCGAAAAGTTGTCAAAATAGCCGCGTCCCAAAAAGACTGGTTATTGGGCGTTGACAGTTGGCGAGCCGTAGGTAAAATATCGACTTGTCCTGGGGACGTAGCTCAGTTGGGAGAGCGCTGCCGTCGCATGGCAGAGGCCGAGGGTTCGACTCCCTTCGTCTCCACCCATGGATTTGATAAGCCGCTGACATTGTGTCGGCGGCTTTTTTTAAAAGAAAGGGCTATATCATGGCCGAGCTTGAGTCCCAACCATTGTCCGACGAGGAGCGCGCCGAGTTGGAAGAGCTCCGCGCCGAGAAGGCTCGTCGCGAGGCCCAGGAAGAGGCACGCCGCGAGCGTGAGGAGCTGGCCGCCCTGCGTGCCGAGCGCGAGAAGGCCGAGGAGGCCACTGCGAAGGTCGCATCCGAGTCTGCGCCCGTGCCCAAGCCCGCCGCCGCGAAGCCCGTGCCCACTGCACCCAAGCCTCAGCCCAAAAAAGCCGCTCACCCTAAGACCGTCGAGCCCAAACCGAGCCGTGACGAGATGACCTTTGCCCAGCGCATGGTCACCTCCAAGGAGCCTACGGGCGAGAATGAGATCCCCGGCATGGCTCCCGCTCAAAAAATCATCATCGTGCTCGCCCTTATCGCGTTTATCGTCTTTATGGTCTACACGATCACGGGCAGCATGGGCCTGCACTAACCTGTTCGCTCCAGGCTCCATGCCCGCACGTCCGCCTCGCCCAACCCTCAACCTCTGCACAACACATCCGAAAGGTCGCCCCATGGCTTTGACCGACATCTCGCATCCCACCGACATTGCAATGCTCACCGATCTGTACGAGCTCACTATGGCCCAGGGCCTGTGGGAGAGCGGCAAGGCCAATGAGCAGGGTTGTTTTACCGCGTTTTACCGCGACCATCCCTTTGGCAGCGCCTATGCCGTCATGTGCGGCACCGCCGAGCTGCCCGAGCTTGTCGAGAACCTGCGCTTTACGCCCGAGGACATCGACTACCTCGCATCGCTTGAGGCCCCGGCCGGCGGCGCGATGTTCAAGCCTGGATTCCTCGACTACCTGCGCGATTTTCGTGCGCATGTAAACATCGACGCCGTGCCCGAGGGCGAGCTCGTCTTTCCGCGCGAGCCCATGGTGCGCGTCACCGGTCCCGCGCTGGAATGCCAGCTGCTCGAGACGGCGCTGCTCAACATCGTCGGGTTCCAGACGCTTGTCGCCACCAAGACGGCGCGCGTGGTGCTCGCCGCCGACGGTCGCCCCGTGGCGGAGTTTGGCCTGCGCCGAGCCCAGGGTCCCGATGGCGGCCTGGCCGTTGCGCGCGCGAGCTACGTTGCCGGCTGCTCCTCTACGTCCAATGTGCTCGCCGGCCGCCGCTACGGTATTCCCGTCTTTGGCACGCATGCGCACAGCTGGGTCATGAGCTTCGACTCCGAGCTCGAGGCATTCCGGGCTTTTGCTAAGTCGAGTCCCAAGAACTGCACGCTGCTCATCGACACCTACGACGTACGCGAGGGTTGCGAGCATGCCATTACGGTTGCCAAGGAGATGGAGGCGGTGGGCGAGCGCCTGTCGGCTATTCGCATCGACTCCGGCGACCTCGCCAAGCTCTCCAAGTATGTTCGCGGCCGTTTTGATGCCGAGGGCCTGCCCTATGTGGGGATCTCGGTTTCTAACGATCTGGATGAGTACACGATTCAGTCGCTGCTCGACCAGGGCGCGCCCATCGACAGCTTTGGCGTGGGTACCAAGCTCGCGACCTGCTATGACCAGCCGGCGCTGGGTGGCGTGTACAAGCTTTCCGCCCGCCGTGCGAGCGAGGTAGATCCATGGACGCCGGTGGTCAAGCTCTCCGAGCAGCCCTACAAGCGCACGATCCCGGGTGTGCAACGCGTGCGCCGTTATTACGACGGCTTTGGCGGCCCGGTCTGCGACATGATCTACGACGAGGACCATCTGGCGGGGGAGGGCGCCGCGCGCGGCAATACCCTCGTGGCCGTGAATGATGCCGCCCTGGTGACCGACGTGTCCGAACTTGAGTATCGCGAGCTGCTGGTGCCGATCGTGCGCGATGGCAGTGCGGTGGCTCCGCGTGAGAGCATCCAGGACGCGCGCGAGCGCTGTGCTTGGGCGCTCGATCATCTGGACGCAGCTTTCAAGCGCTTCCTGTACCCGCAGACCTATGTGGTGGGCATGGAGCAGGGCCTGGCTCAGGTGCGCGACGAGCTCGTGCGCAAGAACATGGC
>URVZ01000099.1 GCA_900551365.1 uncultured Collinsella sp. | reverse complement strand
ACACAGGCTGTATAAACAACATCCGTTTACCATCGGCGAACGGTTGTCCTAGAAAATCGTTTTACCAACTATCTACAGATAAGGGGCGCCCGGTTGGAGCGCCCCTTGCTAAGGGTTTGATGAGGTTTTGGATCGTCTGTGGACTAGCGGCGCTTGCGGGTGGCCGTTGCCTTGCGGACGGACGTCTTCTTGGTCGGAGCCTTTTCCTCGGCCGGAGCGGCGGGGGAGACCGGGGTCTCTTTGGCAGGCTCGGGCTTAGCCTCTGCCTTCGGGGCGGCCTTGACCTCAGCGGTCTTCGGCGCCGGCTTGGCCTTTACCTCGGCCTTGGGCTCCACTTTGGCAGCAGCGGGCTTAGCCTCTGCCTTGGGAGCAGCAGCCTTGGTCGTGGTCTTCTTGGCCGTCGTCGTGGCACGCTTGCGCGTGGTGGTCTTGGCGGCCGGCTTGGCTTCGACGGATGCCTCGGCCTTGGTCTCGGCGGGCGTCTCCTCGACTTTGGCGGCCGGCTTTGCGGCTGCCTTGGTCGTGGCGGCCTTCGTGGTCGTTGACTTCTTTGCCGTGGTCTTCTTGGCTGCCGTTGCCTTCTTGGCGGTCGTGGTCTTGGACGCGGTCGACTTCTTGGCAGTGGACTTGGCCGGAGCCTTAGCGGCCGGCTGGGCCTCGGCGGCCTCTGCCTTTGCCTCGGGAGCAGCCTCGACATCGGCGGCCTTCTTGGCAGCGGCGGTCGTGCGCTTGCGCGTGGTCGTTGCCTTGGCAGCCGTTGTTTTTGTCGTGGCAGCCTTGGTCGTCGTAGCCTTCTTAGCGGTCGTCTTGCAGGTCGTGGTCTTCTTAACTGCGGGCTTTGCAGCGGGCTTGACTTCGGCCTCTGCCTCAGGAACAACCTCAGCCTTCACCTCAGGCTCGGCCTTTGCGGGCTCAGCCTCAACCGGCATCTCCTCGGTCTTGGGCTTCTCGGCGGCCACCGGCTCAGCTGCAGCCTCAGGCTCGTCGACAACAGCCGCCGGCCTCTCAATCTCCGGATGCATAAAGAAGTACAGGTCCAGATACTTATCGGCCGAGCGCGTCCAGCTAAAGTCCTGGCTCATGGCCTGTGTGACCAGCTGGTTCCAGGCCTCGCGGTTATCCCAGAAGAGGCGCGCCGCGCGGAAGACCGCGTCGCCCATCTCGTCGCCGTTAAAGTTACTAAACGAGAAGCCCGTGCCCTCGCCGGTAAACTCGTTATACGGGATCACCGTGTCCTTCAAGCCACCGGTCTCGCGCACGATGGGTAGGGTGCCGTAGCGCATGGCGATGATCTGCGACAGACCGCAAGGCTCAAACTTCGAAGGCATCAGGAACATGTCGGCGGCGGCGTACATACGCTGCGACAGTGCCGGATCGAATTCGATGCGCGCGGCCATGGTGCCAGGGTACTTGTCCTGGAAGTAGCGCAGGCCGTCCTCGTAGTCGCGGTCGCCTGTGCCCAGCACGGCCACCTGAACGCCGCCGGACAGGATGCGGTCGAGCGCGTACATGACCAGGTCCATGCCCTTCTGGCGCGTCAGGCGAGTAACCATCACCATAAGCGGGCGGTCGTCGCGAACCTCGAGGCCTAGCTCTTCCTGCAGCTTGGCCTTGCACACGGCCTTGCCGGAACGATCGTCAACCGTGTAGTTGGCGGCAATGCGCTTGTCGGTTGCCGGGTCAAAGCCCGCCACGTCAATGCCATTCAAAATGCCCTGCAGCGCGTAGGAACGCTCGCGCAGCACGCCGTCCAAGCCCTCGCCAAACTCGGGTGTCTGGATCTCGCCCGCATAGGTGGGGCTCACCGTTGTGATGGCATCGGCATAGTGCAGCGCACCCAGCATGTAGTTGATGCTGCAGGCATCGCAGCGCAGCTGCGTAGCTGCCGCCGGAATATGCGCCACACCCAGGATGTCCTCCATCACTGTGTCGCTAAACTGGCCCTGGAACGCCACGTTGTGGATCGAGAACACGGTCTTGACGCGGTCGTACAGCGGCAGGCCCTGGTAGAACTCGCGCAAGAACACGGGCGCCAGCGCCGTCTGCCAGTCGTTGCAGTGCAGGATGTCGCACTCAAAACCCTCGGGCAGGTGCTGGAGGCTCTCGGTGATGGCTTTGGAGAAGAACGCGAAGCGCTCGCCGTCGTCAAAGAAGCCGTACGGATAATCGCGCGCAAAGTAGCGCTCGTTGTCCACGAACATATAGGTGACGCCGTCGCGCTCGAGTTTCTCAAGCCCGCAGTACTCGTTGCGCCAGCCAAGGCTCACGTAAAAGTCGGCAAAGTGCTCCATCTGCGCCTTGTACTCGTCCTTGATGGTGGCGTACTTGGGCACCATTACGATAACCTCGGCGCCGGCGCGCACGAGTGCTGCAGGCAGCGAGCCCACCACGTCGCCCAGGCCACCGGTCTTTACAAACGGTGCGCACTCGGCCGAGGCAAACACGATCTGCATCTTTTTGCTGGAATCTGCCATATTGTCTCCCATGTTGCAATTCGAGAATAGCCGCCTGGCGCTAACCGGGCGGCTATTCTACATGTTACGAGCGATGTTGCGGTGCCAACGTTAACGTACGATGGTGGTGTCGGAAGTTAACGGAGCCTTGCCCAGCACCAGGATGTTCTCGGGCGTACCGCGAAGCTCGGTGTTGGTGGGAACCACGTTGTTCTTGTCCAGAATGGCATTCTCGACGCGTGCGCCGCTCTTGATGATGCAGCTCTGGTTGATGATCGAATTGGTCACCGATGCGCCCTCTTCGACCACAACGCCGCGCGACAGGATCGAGTTACGCACGGTGCCCTTGATGATGCAGCCGGCCGAGATGATCGAGTTGCACGCGTGGCTGCCGGTCGCATAGCGCGAAGGCGGCACGTCGTGAGCCTTGGTCAGGATCGGGCGCTCGGGGTCAAAGAGCTGGTCGGCCACGGTCTGGTCGAGCAGGTCCATGCTGCGGCGATACAGCGACTTCTCGCTAAACACGCCCACGACCTCGCCCTTGTACTCGTAGCTGCACACGTCGATGTTGCCAAAGTCGCCCTGGAGCGCCTCGAGCAGGTCCAGATAGTCGGCGGCCTGGTAGTGGTCGATGATCTCGAGCAGCGTCTCGCGGTTGACGATGCAGCAGTCCATAGAGGCGTTGTCGCCGTACACGACGCCAGCGCTCACGCCCGTCAGGCGGCCGTTCTCGTTAATCTCGAGTTTGGTCTCGTCATCGACGTTGCGCGTGGCCTTGCAGTACACCACGGTCATCTGCGCGCCGGAGTTCTCGTGCGCGTCGATGATGGTGTTGAGGTCCATGTTAAAGATGATGTTGGTGCCCATCATCACGACATAGGGTTTGTCCGAGCGCTGGAACAGCGTCTTGTTGGAGATGATGTCGCGCAGCAGGAAGCGCATGCCGCCCTTGGTGGTGCCATACGCGTTGCCGGGCACCATGAACAGGCCGCCCTTCTTGCGGTCCAGACCCCAGTCCTTGCCCGAACCAACGTGGTCGATCAGCGAGCGGTAGTTGCCCGGCATGACGACGCCGACGGTCTTAATGCCGGCATTCATCATGTTGGACAGCGGGAAGTCGATCAGTCGGTAGCGGCCCAAAAACGGAACAGACGCAATGGGGCGGTCCTTGAGCAGCACGCTGCCGTAGGTCGAAGAGTAGTTAGCGGTGATATAACCGATGGCCTTGCGATTGATCATCGGATCATTCCCCCTTCCCGATAACGACGTCATTTCCAACGACGGCCGTATCCTTGGTGGTATCGACAGAGCCGAGCTTCACGCCCTCTTCGACCGTGGAGTTCTCGCCCAAAATAGCGCGGCAGATGTGCGCGCCGCTCTTAACGTGCGCACCCGGCAGCAGCACGGAGTCCTCGACCACGGCGCGCTCCTCGATGATAACGTCGGTCGAAAGGATCGAGTGGCGAGCGGTGCCGTAGATCTTGCAGCCGTTGGAGACCAGGCAGTCGTCCAGACGGCCGTCCGGTCCAATGTAGTGCGGCGGACGCGTGGTGATGTTGGACATGATGGGGAAGTGCTTGTCGAACAGATCGAACTCGGGGTTGTTGCCCAGCAGGTCCATCGAGGTCTCGTGGAAGCTGGCGATGGTGCCGACATCCTTCCAAAAGCCGTGGAACTCGTAGCTGTACAGGCGCTTGCCCTCGCCGAGCAGCTTGGGGATGATGTCCTTGCCAAAGTCGTGGCTCGATCGCTGGTCCAGAGCGTCCTGCTCGAGCGCCTCGATCAGCACGTCGGCCGAGAAAATGTAGATGCCCATGGACGCGAGGTTCGAATCGGGCTTATCGGGCTTCTCGGTGAACTTGGTGATGCGACCGTCCTCGGGGTCGGTGGTCAGGATGCCAAAGCGGCTGGCCTCCTCCCACGGCACGGGCATAACGCTCACCGTAAGGTCGGCGTTGTTCTCAATGTGCGTCTTGAGCATCTTGCGGTAGTCCATGCGATACAGGTGATCGCCAGACAGAATCAGGACGTACTTGGGGTCGTTGGCCTTGATGTAGTCGAGGTTCTGCGTAATGGCGTCGGCCGTGCCCGCATACCAGGCGCCACCGGTCTGCGTCTCGTACGGCGGCAGGATCGACACGCCGCCGTCGCGGCTGTCCAGATCCCATGCCTCGCCAGAGCCCACGTAGGCATGCAGCAGGTAGGGGCGATACTGCGTCAGAACGCCCACCGTGTCGATGCCCGAGTTGGAGCAGTTGGAGAGCGAAAAGTCGATAATGCGGAACTTGCCACCAAAGCTAACCGCCGGCTTAGCGATCTTTTGGGTGAGCGCCCCCAATCGGCTGCCCTGTCCTCCTGCGAGGAGCATCGCGATGCATTCTTTCTTACTCATCGATTTCTCCTTCTGTCATCGATGTTCTTAAACCCATTAGCGACGGGCGCGGCGCTCGGTCGCGCCCGTCGAGTAATGCCGTGCTGGCATTAGGGAGCTCGCGCGCCTTTAAGCGTGCCAGATCTCGTCGCGGTACTCGCGAATGGTGCGGTCGCTCGAGAACCAGCCGGAGGAGGCGGTGTTGAGCAGGGCCTTGCGGTTCCAGGTCTCCTGGTCGCCGTAGCTGCCGGTGAGCTTCTCCCATGCATCCACGTAGCTGCGGAAGTCTGCCATGACCAGGTCGGGGTCGTTGTTGTTCATGAGCTCGTTGTAGATGCTCTCGAAGTTGCCCGAAAGGCCGGCAAAGGTGTTGTCCTTGAGCTCGTCCATCACGCGGCCCAGACGCTCGCGGTCGCCGTTGAGGGTATCCCACGCAAAGTAGCTGTTGGATGCCCAGAGCTGCTCGACCTCGGGAGCGGTCAGGCCAAAGATGGCCTCGTTCTCGCGGCCGGCCAGGTCGGCGATCTCGATGTTTGCGCCGTCGAGGGTGCCCAGCGTAATGGCGCCGTTCATCATGAGCTTCATGTTGGACGTGCCCGAGGCCTCCTTGCCGGCCGTGGAGATCTGCTCCGAAATCTCGGCGGCGGGGTAGATGAGCTGGGCGTTGCTTACGCGGAAGTTGGGGATAAAGCAGACCTTCATGACCTCGTTGACGCGGGCATCGTTGTTGATGACGTCGGCCACGGAGTTAATGAGGCGGATGGTCTCCTTGGCAAAGGTGTAGCTCGAGGCGGCCTTGCCGCTAAAGATGAAGGTCGTCGGCGTCACGTGGAAGTTGGGATCGGCGATGCGACGGTTGTAGATGTCCATCACCTTCATGATGTTCATGAGCTGGCGCTTGTAGGCATGGAAGCGCTTAACCTGGACATCGAAGACGGTGTTGGGGTCGATGACCAGACCGGTCTCGGCCTTAACGTAGGCGGCCAGGCGCTCCTTGTTGGCGCGCTTGGAGGCACCCACGGCCTTCAGGAACTCGGTGTCGTTCTGGAACTCCTTGAGCTTCTCCAGCTCAAAGGCGTCCTTGAGCCAGCCGTCGCCAATGGCATCGGTGACGAGCTTGGCGTAGGTGGGGTTGGCCTCGGCAAAGAAGCGACGGTGCGAGATGCCGTTGGTCTTGTTGTTGAACTTCTCGGGCGTCAGGGCATAGAAGTCCTTGAGCACGATGTTCTTGATGATGTCGGAGTGGATCTTGGCCACGCCGTTGACGCTATGGCTGCAGATCACGGACAGGTTGGCCATGCGGATCTCGCCATCCCACAGAATGGCGGTCTGGCGCAGACGCTCCTGCCAGCCCTCCTGCGTGGTGTCGAACGACTCGTGCCAACGACGGCTGATCTCGTCGATGATCTGGTACACGCGGGGGAGGAGCTTGGAGAACGTGCCGATGGGCCACTTCTCCAGGGCCTCGGGCAGGATGGTGTGGTTGGTGTAGCTCACGACCTGCGTCACGATGTTCCAGGCGTCGTCCCACTCGAGCTTCTTCTCGTCGATGAGGATGCGCATGAGCTCGGGGCCGCACATGGCGGGGTGGGTGTCGTTGGTGTGGATGGCCACAAACTGCGGCAGCAGCTCCCAGTTCTCGCCGTGCTCCTTCTCAAAGGTGTCGAGCAGGCTGTAGATGCCGGC
>URVZ01000098.1 GCA_900551365.1 uncultured Collinsella sp. | reverse complement strand
GAGGAAGAGCTCGACCTTCTCCCTGCTGTACATGCGAACCTCCAGTCCGGACCGCTTCACGGTCCAACTTTCTGTCCGCACCCCCAACAGTCCCTATTTCACCGCAACTTATGGGAGGGATAGAAAAAGGCGAAGGCCCTGGAGAGGGACTCCGCCTTTTATACAGGGGGCGATGGTATTCGCGTACCGTGGGATTAGACCAGGCGGGCGTTGATCGTCTTGGCGATCTCGGCGGCGTCGGTGGAACCCTTGACGGTGGCACGGAAGTCCTCGTCCATGAGCGCCTCGGCAACCTTGGACAGGATCTTGAGGTGCGTGGTGCCGGCCTGGGCACCGGGGATGAGCAGGGCGATAGCCACGTTGACGGGAGCGCCGTCCATGGTGTCCCAACCGGTCACGCCGGACTCGTCCTTGACGACGATGACGGCAGCCTCGGTAATGGCGTCGGACTTGGCATGCGGGATGGCGAAGCCCTCCATCATGCCCGTGGTGCCCTCGGCCTCGCGGGCCAGGAAGGCGTTCATCACGGCGTCGGCGTCGCTGGCGATACCGGCCTTGACGGCCTGGTTGGAAACGAAGCTCAGAGCCTCGTCACGAGAAGCGAAGTCCTCGGCGACAAAGACATTCTCGACCTTCACGAAGTCGGCAGCCTCGGCCTTGGGGGCCTCGACGGCAGCGGCCTTGGGAGCCTCAACCGGCTTGGCTGCAGGAGCGGCCTTCTGATTCTTCTCGAAGTCGTACTTCTTGAAGGCCACGAACAGGATGCCACCGACCACAGCGCCGATGAGGATCGCGAGGACCCAAAGCGGACCGTTCTCGACAACGGGCAGGACCAGGAAGCCACCGTGAGGCGCCGGATCGTGAACGTTGAACATAATGGTCAGGATCGAAGCGATAGAGGAACCGAGCATCATGATGGGCATGACGGGCCAGATGTTCTTGGTCATGAACGGAATGGCGCCCTCGGTGATGTGGGTGCAACCAAGGATGAGGTTGACGACACCGGCGTCGTGATCCTCCTGGCTGAAGTACTTCTTGCCGACAACGACGGCAAAGGTGGTGATCAGCGGCGGAACGATGCAGGCGGCGGAGACGGCAGCCATGAAGTTGGTGCCGAAGTTGTAGGTATCGGTGCCAACACCGGCGGCCAAAGCCTCGGTGAGCATAGCAGTACCGGTGACGTAAGCAGCCTTGTTGACCGGGCCGCCCATGTCAAAGGCGCACATGCAGCCAATGGCAAGACCCAGTACAACGGCGCCAGAGGCGGACAGGCCCTTGAGGAAGTCCATCATGGCGGTGTTGATGGCAGCCATGGGGCCGGAAATGCCGAGCATGACCAGGCCGACAATAGCCGTCGAGAACAGCGGGTACAGGAAGATAGCCTTGAGGCCGTCCAGGTTCTTGGGCAGACCGGCAAAGACCTTCTCGAGCAGCAGGATAACATAGCCGGCGAGGAAGCCACCGACGATGCCGCCCAGGAAGCCGAAGCCCACGCCGGCGCCACCGGCGTCGATCATGCCGGTCTCGGCGTTAACAGGCAGGCCCTGGATGGCGATCATACCGGCAACAAAACCGGGAACGAGCGCCGGGCGCTTGCCGATGGATTCGGCGATGTAGGCGGAAAGCACCGGAACCATGAGGTTCATTGCGATGCCGCCGATGATCTTGAGCATCGCAGCAAAGCTGTTGTAGTCAGACGCCGTCGAATCGAAGGACGTAATGCCCCACAGGAACGAGACAGCGGTCAGAACACCACCGGCAACGACGAAGACCAGCATGTGGCTGACGCCGTTCATGAGGTGCTTGTAGATGATGTGGCCGATGGACTCCTTCTCCTCGACATCGTCCTCGACATCGGCGGCAGCTGCAACCGTGTCGTCACCCTTGGCGGAGAGCGCGCGATCAATCAGCTTACCGGCGGCCTCAACGGACAGGGCCTTGGAAACACCAACGGAAACCATGGGCTTGCCGGCGAAACGCTCAGCCTGGACATCCTTGTCGGCTGCGACGACGACGGCCTTGGCACCAGCGATCTCACTCTTGGTGAGCTCGTTCTCGACACCGACCTGGCCATGAGTCTCGACCTTAATGGTCAGACCGCGCTCGGCAGCTGCCTTCTCCAGCGCCTCCTTCGCCATGAAGGTGTGCGCAATGCCGGTCGGGCAACCGGTCGCGGCGATGATGTCAAACTTAGCCATGTGTCCCTCCTTCTTGAGTACAGCGCCCGCGAGCGCTCCCCTACACGCGCTTTGATGCGCGTTTTTCCACAACTGAAAGATACCAACCTACCGTCCGCGTGAGAAGACACAAGGTGAAAATCTCCGGTGAAAGGTTCTTTCATAACCGTAAACGGTAAGTGAAAGTTTACCATCAACACTTGAAACGGCAAGGTGTATCTTGTAATTGAAAATGCCCGTATACTATGGCATTGCAAATCAAGCTAGATTTTCATGCCAACCAGGAGCCATCCATGACCGATAGTAGCAAGAGCGCACTTTCCCTCATTAGTACCCATCAGGGATACAGCGAGTCCGAGCAGCGCATTGTCGACTATATATTGGAGCACCAGTCCGAGGCTCCACGCCTCACGGCGGCTCAGCTCTCACGCGCCGCTGCCACGTCCGAGGCGACCGTTTCGCGCTTCTGCCGCAAGCTGGGCTTTGGCAGCTTCCGCAGCTTTCAGTTTTCGTTGGCGAGGGATTTGGAAAGCCAGCGCAACGAGGGCCTGACCGACGAGGTCTCGCTCGACAATATGGAGCAGAGCCTCAAGAACATCCTGGCTGCCAAGGTGAGCGAGCTTAATGCGACCATCGACGGAATCGACCACGATACGCTGGCGGCTGTTGTGCATGCCTTTAAGCATGCAGGGGTTATTGAGTTTGCAGCTGTGGGCAATACGAACGCGGTCGCGCTCGATGCGACGTTTAAGTTTTCGCAGCTGGGCCTGCGCTGCATGGCGAGCACCATTAGCGAGACATCAATCGGCTTTGCGCTCACGTTGCGCCCGGGTGACGTCATCGTGCTCATCTCAAACTCCGGCAAATCGCGCCGACTGAATCGCATGGCAAAAGCGGCTCGCGACTGCGGCGCAACCGTAGTCGTCATCAGCAGCGACAGCAAATCCCCGCTCGCGCGCCTGGCAGACTACACGTTTAATACCGTCAACCACGAAGCGCTGCTGACGACGGGCGACTTTGCGTTCTCCAAGATCAGCGCCACGATGATCATCGAAGTCATCTACAACTTCCTGCTGCCCGAGATTGAAGACGCGCGTGAGCATATCAGCTACTACGAGGAGCTCATCCAGCCGGACAAGGTCGTTGAGTAAAACGCGTAGTGGGACAAAAATTTCAGTCTATTTTGTCCCACCAACACCGCTGTTACGACCTAACCTCGAGCTTCTTCGAGCATCTGCTTTGCGTGGGCCAAGCTTGCCTCGGACTGATCGCCGCTCAACATGCGGGCGATCTCGGCAGTACGCGCTTCGCCGGTTACCTCGTCCAAATGCGTCTGGGGAACATCGCCCGGTTCCTTGCTGACGACATAATGCTTGTCAGCCATGACGGCGACCTGCGCCAAGTGGGTTACGACAATCACCTGATGCGTAGCGGCGAGATCTGCCAGCACGCCAGCAAGTGCACGCGCCGTGGAGCCACCGACACCAGCATCGACCTCGTCAAACACCAGTGTATCGACACCGTCCGCGTTACCGAGGACAACCTTGCTCGCCAGCATGACGCGGCTGAGCTCACCGCCCGACGCAATTCGACGCAAGGGGCGCGGCGTCAAACCGGCACCGCTGCGGTATAGCAGCTCGTAGCTCGAAGGACCAACGGGCGTCCACTCAGCACGGGGAAGATCACGCGACTCCCAGACGAGCTCGGCACTACCCATCTCCAGGCGAGCCATCTGGCGGCCCACCTCGTGACAGAAGCGCGGGGCCGCCGTATTGCGAGCGCGCTTAAGCGCCTTGGCGGCAGCAAACAGTTCGCGCTCCGCCGCGCCAAGCGCTTCACGCGCCTTTTTGATCTGTTCATCGCCGTCATCAACCAGGGACAGCAGCTCTTGCGAGCGATCGCGCATGGCAAAAACATCGTCCATAGTGGGACCCCACTGACGCAACAGACCCTTGAGGTCGGAATACCGCTCACGCATGCGAGCGAGCTCGCGCGGGTCGAAGGCGATGCCATCGCGATAGGCACGAAGCTCGTTCGCGCAATCCTCAAGGGAGATACAGGCATCCGAAAGTGCATCGGCGATGTCACCCAGCTTGCGATCGACGGTCGCCATGCGTGAAAGCTCGGCCACGGCGCTGTTCACGGCGTCGAGCGCTCCCCCTTCGGAGGCAAGCGATGCATGGGCATCGTTAGCTGTGGCAACCAGTACCTCGGCATGTTCGGAGCGCGGCAGCAGTTCCTCGAGTTCCTCATACTCGCCCGGTTTGGGGTCAACCTCGCCGATGCGCTCGAGCGCAAAGCGCGCCTCCTCGACGCGGCTCCCCTGCGCACGCGAGGCCTCTTCGACACGTCGAACCTCCTTAGCGGCCGCGCGCGAGGCTTTAAAGCAAGCACGGTAGTGCTCGAGCGACTCGAGTGCAGGGCGCCCTGCCCAGGCATCGACCATCGCAACGTGATGTGCCGAATCGAGCAAGCGCTGGTGCTCGTGTTGGCCGCACAGATCCATCATCACGCCGACGCGCTCCGAAAGCTCGCGCACACTGGCGATACTGCCGTCAATCTTGACGCGGCTGCGGCCCTCGGCGGAAAGGCTGCGCTGGACCGTGAAGCCTTCCGTGTCGTGCGGGCCGTCAAACAGGCGCGCCTCGACACTCGCCAGCGCCTCGCCCTCGCGCACCGTCGACGAATCCGCGCGCTCACCCAAAATAAGCTTGAGGGCCGAGAGCAGCGCGGTCTTGCCGGCGCCGGTCTCGCCGGTCAGGACAGTCAGGCCGGCACTCGGCACCAGCGTCGCCTCGCGAATGAGTGCAATGTTAGAAACCTGAAGCTCATCGATCATGGCGGACTCCGTAGAATACGCGGCTCACCGAGTTGTAAAAACTCTCGGGGCCGTAGTCGAGCAGCAGCACATCGCCGGGGCCTCGGCGCACGGCCACGCTCTCGACCGTGCCGTCGCAGGTAATAAACTGTCCATCGATAGCGATCGCCGGAACGCTCGGACGGTCATCAGACATAAAGATTTCGACGACATCGCTCGGCGAAGTCAAGAAAGCGCGAGCTTGAATGGTGTGCGGCGCAATGGGTACGCAGACCATGCCCGTATAGTCAGGGCTCACGATGGGGCCACCGGCGCTGAGCGCGTAACCCGTAGAACCAGTCGCCGTCGAAACGACGACACCGTCACCGCGTAGGCGGTCGATATGGTGACCGGACACCGTGATGTCAAACTCGACCATATCGGACAGGGGGCCGCGGGTAAGCGCCATGTCGTTGAGGGCGAAGGTGCGCACGACATCCTTCGTACCATCTTCGCGCACGGACACGATATCCGCGGCGATGGTAGCGCGACGGCTCACATGCAGCTCGCCGGACAGGGCGTCGCTCACGACCTGCAGAATGTCGCGCTCCTCGGGACTCGCAGCAGTTAAAAAACCCAGGTGACCATAGGAAAGACCGAGGATAGGAATCTCACGATGGTTGAGGATGCGGGCAGCGCGCAACAACGTACCGTCGCCGCCGAGCGTAATTACCAGATCGGAGCCGTCAATATCAGGCGTGCTCTGAATCTTGGATCGCTGGTCGGCAGCCCATGCGACCTCATAGCCCTGGCGCGTCAGCCAAAGCTCGAGCATCAGGCCGCTCTCGACCGCCTCTTGCTTGTAGTAATTGGGAACCAGAAAGACCTTCATAGCGTTGCAGCTTTCTCGCTCAAAACCGATATCTGGGATTGCAGCTCGTCTTTCGAACGGTCGCCGGGGACTAACCTCTTGCCGTACAGGAAAAACTCAACGTTGCCCTTGGCACCATGAATGGGTGACACGCACACATCGACCGGGAACAGGCCCTTTGCAGCAAAGAGTTCAACCGCCGCCAAGAGTGTATCGCGGCGCACGACGGGATCGGTCACAATGCCGCCCTCGCCCACCAGCGCCGCCGGAGCCTCAAACTGCGGCTTTACGAGCGTGCAGAATGCACCCGTAGGAGCCAGGCACGCCAGTACCGCATCGATAATGTTCGCGATGCTGGTAAACGAGACATCACACACAGCCAGGTCGATGACGCCGGCATAGCCAAGCTCAGGCAGCTGCGTCACGTTTGTGCGCTCATGCAGCGTCACGCGATCGTCCTGACGCAACGACCAATCGAACTGGGCGCGACCCACGTCCACCGAGACAACGGTCGCAGCTCCGCGCTTGAGCAGGCAATCGGTAAAACCGCCGGTAGAGCAGCCCACATCCAGACAGGCAAGGCCCGTCGGATTGATGCCAAACGCATCAAGCGCGCCTTCGAGCTTAAGACCGCCACGGCCAACATAGGGAATGCGCCCCTTCACGTGCAGCGGCAGCCCCGGGATCACCTTAAGCCCCGGCGAAGTCAAGCGCTCACCGCCACTCGAGACCAAGCCGGCCATAAGAGTGCGAAGGGCATCCGCGCGATCGGCGCAGATGCCCT
>URVZ01000097.1 GCA_900551365.1 uncultured Collinsella sp. | reverse complement strand
AAACAGTCCTTATTTCACCGCAACTGAAACAGGGGCGCTCTCCAAGAGAGCGCCCCTGCCGGGTTTCCATAGTTCTGGCGAAGCAGTCCTTGAGATCCGCCTTGCCTTATGCCAAGAACTCCTTGGTGGTCGCCACGATGTTGGCGGCGTCCAGGCCATACTTGTGCAAGAGCTCGGCACCCGGGCCAGACTCACCGAAGGTGTCGTTGACGCCGATCTTCTTGAGCGACGTCGGGCACTGCTCGCACAGGACGTCGGCAACGGCGCTGCCCAGGCCACCGATCACAGAGTGCTCCTCGACGGTCACGACGTGACCGGTCTTGGTGGCGCTCTTGACGATCAGGTCGGCATCGATGGGCTTGATGGTGTGCATGTTGATGACCTCGGCATCGATGCCCTCGGCAGCAAGCTGCTCAGCGGCCTCGAGCGCCTCGCCGACCATCAGGCCGCAGGCAATGATGGTCACGTCGGCGCCCTCGCGCATGACGATGCCCTTGCCCAGCTCGAACTTGTAGGTCTCGGAATCGTTGATGACCGGCGAGGCCAGACGGGCGAAGCGCATGTACACGGGGCCGTCGCACTCGTAGGCGGCGCGCGTCACGGCGCGGGCCTCGACGTCGTCGGCGGGAACAATCACGGTCATGCCGGGGATAACACGCATGAGGGCGATATCCTCGCAGCACTGGTGCGTGGCGCCATCCTCGCCCACCGAGATACCGGCGTGCGTGGCACCGATCTTAACGTTAAGGTGCGGGTAGCCGATGGAATTGCGGACCTGCTCAAAGGCGCGGCCGGCGGCGAACATGGCAAAGCTGCTCGCGAAGGCAACGCGGCCGGTGGTTGCGATACCGGCGGCAACACCCATCAGGTTGCTCTCGGCAATGCCCACATCGAAGAAGCGGTCGGGGCAGGCTGCCTTGAACTTGCCAGTCTGCGTGGCGGCGGCCAGGTCGGCGTCGAGGACCACAAAGTCATCGTGCTCGTTGGCGAGCTCGACGAGGGCCTCGCCGTAGCTTACGCGCGTGGCGATTTTCTTGACGTCTGCCATCCTAGAGCTCCTCTCCGGCGGCCGTGAGCTCTGCCATGGCCTGCTCAAACTGTTCATCGTTGGGGGCCTTACCGTGCCAACCCACCTGGTTCTCCATAAAGGAGACGCCCTTGCCCTTCATGGTCTCGGCGATAATGGCAGTCGGCTGACCCTTGGTGGCGCGGGCCTCGGCAAAGGCGGCGCGGATCTGATCGAAGTCGTTGCCGTCGGCGAGCTCCACCACGTGGAATTTGAAGGCGCGGAACTTGTCGGCGAGCGGCATGGGGTCGTTGACCTCCTCGACGGGGCCGTCGATCTGCAGGCCGTTGTGGTCGACGATCACGCAGAGGTTATCGAGCTGCTGGTTGCCGGCAAACATGGCGGCCTCCCAGACCTGGCCCTCCTCGCTCTCGCCGTCGCCCAGCAGGGCGTAGGTGCGATAGTCATCGCCCCAGTGCTTGGCGGCAACGGCCATGCCCACGGCGGCGGAGATGCCCTGGCCGAGCGAACCGGTGGACATGTCGACGCCCGGGGTGTCGTTCATGTTGGGGTGACCCTGCAGGTGGCTGCCGATGTGGCGCAGCGTCTCGAGATCCTCCTTGGGAAAGAACCCGCGCTCGGCGAGCACGGCGTACAGACCAGGCGCGCAGTGGCCCTTGGAAAGCACGAAGCGATCGCGGTCGGCCTTGCGGGGGTCGGCCGGGTCGACGTTCATTTCCTCAAAGTACAGATAGGTCATGATGTCGGCAGCGCCGAGCGAACCGCCCGGATGGCCGGACTTGGCAGCGTGCACGCCGGTGACGATGCCCTTCCTTACCTCGTTGGCAACCTTTTTGAGCTCTTCGTCGCTCATTGTGCCTTCCTTTCATCCTCTTTAGACAAAATGCGCACGGCACAGAAGGTCGTCCCAACCCAGCCGCGATGCACGTACGCCATTCATTATGCTGGAAACTGGAAGCTTTACCAGAGTATTTATCATTATTTGAGCAATTTAGCAGGCAGAACCGCTGATGAAACGGTTTACCAATGTGAACGTCTTTTGGATGGAACGCAGTCGGCCCTACGCGTTAATGTCCTTGAAGCCCTCACCGAAGGTCTCCGTAACGTCGGCGACCGTCACAATAGCACGCGGGTCGCGCTCACGCACAATGGTTTTGAGCGTGTTGAGCTCGCGACGACTCACGATTACCATGATCACCGGCTTCTCGGCACCCGAGTACATGCCGGTCGCCTTAAACTTGGTGCAGCCGCGACCCAGGCCATACATGATGTCGGCCGCAATATCGGGAAACTTGTCCGAGATGATGAGTACCATACGGCGCCTGTTGCCGCCGTCGACCACGGCATCGATCACGTAGCCGCTAATGACCATCGAAAGGCCCGCATACAGCGCGTTTTCGACCGAGAAGACCGGGGCCGACAGCGCGCACACGGCAACATCGATCGCCATGACGGTCGAGCCAACCGGCAGCGATGTGTTGCGCGAGATAATCTGACCGATGGTGTCTGAGCCGCCAGTGTTGGCACCGGCGCGCAGCACCATGCCGTAGCCGATGCCCGTGATAATGCCGCCCCACATAGCGGGCAGCATCAGGTCGGCATGTGCCAGCGGCGCCACAAACGGAGCAAACAGGTCGGTGAAGAAGCCCAGCAGCACAAAGCCCGTCGCCGTCTGGACCACGTAGAACATGCCACCCTCGCGCATAACGACCAGCAGCAGCAAGGCATTCATCACGATGGTTTGAATACCGACAGGCAGCGAGATGCCATGCGAGGCGCCGACCGCCTGAATAATCGTGGCGAGACCCGTAACGCCGCCGGCAGCAAGACCGTTGGGAATCAAAAATAGATCCGTCGCGATAGCGGCCAGAGCGCAGCCCAGCATAATCTTGGGCAGATCGTGAAAGAAGTTCAGCGAAAGAATGCGTTTGATGTCCAGACGATATGCCATGCTGCCTCCCTCAAAAAAGCGCACCCAAACGAGTGCGCTTTGAACTTCTTGCTGTATTCGATTCTACCGATTCACCGAGCAAATACCACCCCTGCGAAGTGTTTGCATCGACCCGGAGCCAACCATGTGCCTAGGCGTCCGAGCCTTCCGCATCGGCGTTGCCGGTTGCCCAGCGATGGTAGCCGATCACAAACGGATCCAGATCGCCATCGTCGAGAACGGCCTCGACGTTGCTGGTCTCCACGCCCGTACGCAGGTCCTTGACCATCTGATACGGGTAGAGCACATAGCTGCGAATCTGGTTGCCAAAACCGATCGTGGTCTTGGGTCCACGAATCTCGTCGAGCGCCTCGGCGCGCTTCTCGAGCTCGATCTCGTACAGACGGGCCTTGAGAATCTGCATGCACGCGGCCTTGTTCTGAATCTGGCTGCGCTCGTTTTGGCAAGTGACAACGATGCCGCTGGGAAAATGCGTAACGCGTACGGCGGAGTCGGTGGTGTTGACGCCCTGGCCGCCCGGGCCGCTCGCGTGATACACGTCCACGCGGATATCGTCGGGACTGATCTCGATGTCGATATCGTCAGGCAGCACGGGGATGACCTCGACGCCGGCAAACGTGGTCTGGCGGCGCTTCTTGTCGTCGGTGGGGCTAATGCGCACCAGACGGTGGACGCCGGCCTCGGCGCGCAGCATGCCAAACGCGTCCTTTCCCTCGACGGTAAAGGTCGCACGGTCGATGCCGATGACCTCAGCCGCGGGGCAGTCGTTAATCGTGACCTTCCAGCCGCGACGCTGGCAGTACTTCATGTACATCTTAAAAAGCATGAAGGTCCAGTCCTGCGCCTCCAGACCGCCCTGTCCGGGCTTGATGGTCACAATCGCGTCGCCGTGATCGAACTCACCGGTAAACCAGCTCGAAAGCTCGAGCTCGTCGATAGCGCGGGCCAGGCGTTCTGCCGTAGCGGCAGCCTCCTCGCGCAATGCGGCAGCATCGGGGTCGTCGCCCATCTCCTCGGCAAGCTCCAGCGCCGCGCGGGCGTCAGATAGCTCGCCGCGCGCGGTATCCACGGCAGCGATATCTTCCTTGGCGCGAGCGATCTCCTCCATGGTGGCGCGAGCGGCGTCGGCGTCATCCCAAAAGCCGGGGGCCACGCTTTTGGCCTCGAGCTCAGTCACGCGCGTGCGCTTCTCGTCCAAATGAAGATACGACTCGACCTCGCCGAGCCGGTCCGCAAACGCGTCCAACTCGGCGGGCGTTACCTCTAAAGCCTCGGCCATTAACGATTCCTGCCGTGGCAGTACTTGAACTTCTTGCCGCTGCCGCAGGGGCAAAGGTCGTTGCGGCCCACGTTGACATAAGGGTCATCGCTCTCGGACTTGCGGTAGGTGGTCACCTTGCCGCCGTTGTTGACAGCAGCCGGGCCTCCCTGGACGGCCGTACGAGCCTGAACCTGTGCCTGCTTGCGCAGCACCGAGCTGCCGTTGTCGCCATCGACGTCGGCGGGGCCGGAGAAGCGCGCACCCTCGAGCGCGGGGTCCTCCTTGTGCTCCACGGCCTGCGGGGCGGCCTTGATCTCGATGCGCAGGACGGTGCGCAGGTAATCCTCGTACATGGTGTCGACGAGCATCTGGAACGCGCCATAAGCCTCGGTCTTGTACTCGACCAGCGGGTCGCGCTGACCAAAGCCGCGCAGTCCGATGCCGGTCTTGAGGTAGTCCATCTCCTGCAGGTAGTTCATCCAGCGGGTATCGATGACGCGCAGCATGACCTGGGTGTTGAGCTCGCGCATGAGGTCCTCACCCAGGCGCTCGGCCTTCATGTTGTAGCACTTCTCAACGTAGGCCAGGACATCGGCAGCCAGGGCCTCGTAATCCTCGTCGGGGAACTTGGGCGTATCGATATGGCCGGTCAGCTCCACGACCCACTTGCGCAGGCCCTCGAGATCGCGCTCGCCATCGTGGCTGTCCTTGGTGCAGAACTCCTGCACGCAGCGGTACACGGTGTCGTGCATGACCTCGGTGATGTGGTCGGTCAGGTCCTTGCCGTCCAGAATCTTGTTACGCTCGGCGTAGATGACCTGGCGCTGCTTGTTCATGACGTCATCGTACTCGAGGACGCTCTTACGCATGGAGAAGTTGATGCTCTCGACCTTGTGCTGGGCGCTCTCGACGGCCTTGGAGATGATCTTGTGCTGGATGGGCATGTCGTCGCCCATGTCGGCGGTGACCATCATTTTGGAGACGCGGTCCATCTTGTCGCCGCCGAACAGGCGCATGAGGTCGTCCTCGAGCGACAGGTAGAACTGGGTCTCGCCCGGATCGCCCTGACGACCGGAGCGGCCGCGCAGCTGGTTGTCGATACGACGGGACTCATGGCGCTCGGTGCCGATGACGGTCAGGCCACCGGCGGCAAGCACGCGCTCGCGCTCGGCCTTGCAGGTCTCCTTGGCCTCGGCGTTAAACTGCTCGAGCTGCTCGGGCGTCACGTCCTCCATGGTCAGGCCCTCGTACTCAAGGCGCTCGCGCACCAGCTCGTCGGGGTTGCCGCCCAGCAGGATGTCGGTACCACGACCGGCCATGTTAGTAGCGATGGTCACGGCGCCGTAGCGTCCGGCCTGGGCAACGATATGAGCCTCGCGCTCGTGATGCTTAGCGTTGAGGACCTCGTGCGCGATGCCGCGCTTGGTAAGGGCGGCCGACAGCTTCTCGGAGCTTTCGATGGAGACGGTGCCCACCAGGACCGGTTGGCCCTTGGCGTGACGTCGCTCGACGTCGTCGGCAACGGCGTTGTACTTGGCCTGGACGGTGCGGTACACCAGGTCCTCGTGGTCAACACGCTGCACGGGCTTGTTGGGGGGGATGACCTCGACGGGCAGTTTATAAATCTCACGGAACTCGGCGTCCTCGGTGAGTGCCGTACCGGTCATGCCGGAGAGCTTGTCATAGAGACGGAAGTAGTTCTGAAGGGTGATGGTGGCCAGCGTCTGGTTCTCCTCGCGCACGAGCACGCCCTCTTTGGCCTCGATGGCCTGGTGCAAGCCCTCGGAATAGCGGCGGCCTTCCATGATGCGACCAGTGAACTCGTCGACGATCTTGACCTCGCCATTAGTGACCACGTACTGCTTGTCGCGGTGGAACATGTACTGGGCCTTCAGCGCCTGCTGCAGGTGGTTGACCAGCTGGCCGGAGAGATCGGCATAGATGTCATCGATACCCAGGCGGCGCTCAATCTTCTTAAGGCCGCGCTCGGTGGCGGCGATGGTGTGCTTGGCCTCGTCCATGACGTAGTCGCCCGTGGGCTCGACGTCCTCGGTGGCGGTGAGCATGTCGTGCGAGACGTCCTCACCGCGCTCCAGGCCGCGCACGGCACGCGCGAAGTCCTTGTAGGTGCTGGCGGACTTGGTGCCGGCGCCCGAGATGATGAGCGGCGTTCTGGCCTCGTCGATCAGGATGGAGTCGACCTCGTCGACGATGGCGTAATGGTGGCCGCGCTGTACGCGCTGCTCGGGGCGGGTGACCATGTTGTCGCGCAGGTAGTCGAAACCGAACTCGGAGTTGGTGCCGTAGGTGACGTCTGCCTGGTAGGCCGGACGCTTGAGTTCGAGCGGCATGTTGTTCTGGAGCAGACCGACGGTCATTCCCAGGTACTTGTAGATGCGGCCCATCCACTCGGAGTCGCGCTTTGCCAGATAATCGTTGACGGTAACGACATGCACGCCCTTGCCGG
>URVZ01000096.1 GCA_900551365.1 uncultured Collinsella sp. | reverse complement strand
CTGCGGTGCTTACCGGCAGCACCGGCCACCGTCCGCGCATCCTCATCGGCAAGGACACCCGCCAGTCCGGCGATATGCTGGAAGCAGCCCTGACCGCCGGTCTGTGCAGCGTGGGTGCGGATGTGGAAAGTCTGGGCGTTCTGCCAACGCCTGCTGTGGCCTATCTGGTGGGCAAGTACAATGCCGATGCCGGCATCGTGATCTCTGCCTCCCACAATCCGATGGAGTTCAACGGCATCAAGATCTTTGCCGGTACCGGCTATAAGCTGCCGGACGAGGTGGAGAACCAGATCGAAGCCTACATCGACAACGATTGCGCGGGCATTGAGCTGAAGACCGGTGCCGAGGTGGGCCGTGTGTACCGCCGCGATGACGGCCTGCAGGACTATGTGGATCACCTGTATGAGTCCATCCACGGCGACCTGACCGGCCTGAACATCTGCATCGACTGTGCAAACGGCGCTTCGGCTGCTGTGGCGCAGAAGCTGTTCCCCCGTCTGGGCGCAAAGTGCACCTTTATCGGCATTGAGCCTGACGGCCAGAACATCAACAAGGGTGTGGGCAGTACCCATCTGGAAAATCTGGAAAAGGCTGTGGTGGAAGGCGGTTTTGACTGCGGCATTGCCTTTGACGGCGATGCCGACCGCTGCCTTGGCTGCGACGAAAAGGGTCAGGAGATGGACGGCGACAAGATCATTGCCCTGCTGGCGATGACCATGAAGGAAAAAGACCGTCTGGACGGCGACACCGCTGTGGTCACGGTCATGTCCAATCTGGGCTTCATCAAGTACATGGAGGCACAGGGCATCAACACCACCGCGGTGGCGCTGGGCGTTCTGGGCGCGCTGCTGGCGATTGTTGTGGGTCTCGTTGCGGCCGGGCACGTGCGCAAGAAGCGGCGCGCGGCGCAGCGTGCTGCCGTTGCCGCCGCGGTGACGCTGGACGCCGACGCGGCTGGTGGCGATGGCGGAAACGGGTGGACCGTGGGAGCCTCCATGCCTGCGGCCCCCTTCGTCTCCTCTGCTTCAGACCCGTCGGCTTCCCCCGATTCCGATGCTGATTCTTCCGGCTATCGCGGGCGACACCTGCGCTAGTGCTCGCGTTCGACTGAGCTATCCTGGACGTATTTCTGGAGCGTTTCCCCTCACCATAAATTACCCTCGGCATACTTGCACCTCTTTCTGCTCGTGCTACACTTGCAAGTGCTGTTTCAGGGCGGGGTGGAATTCCCCACTGGCGGTAAATTGGGCGGTGTCAAAGGGACGCCGTGGCGCAGGCGAGATGCCCGCGTCCGAGCCGATGAGTCCGCGACCCGTGTGTGCGTTGGTTCGCATGCCGGCTGAACTGGTGAGATTCCAGTACCAACGGTTAGAGTCCGGATGAAAGAGGCAGGTGATCTTATGTCTGAACAGTCGCAGCATATCCATTTTGAGAACACGAATAGGTGGAGCACCAAACAGCTCGTTACCATGGCGTTGATGTGCGCCTTGGGCGCCCTGTTTATGTACGTGCAGCTGCCTATCCTTCCTTCGGCGCCGTTTTTGACGTATGACCCGTCGCTGGTGCCGGCGATGGTGTGCGGGTTTGCATATGGTCCCGGTGCCGGTACCGCTGTTGCCGCCATGGCGATCGTTATCCATGCGCTCACCACGGGTGACTGGGTCGGCGCGCTTATGAACCTGGTTGCAACGCTGGGCTACATTCTGCCCGCGGCTATCGTCTACCAGAAGATGCATACCTATAAGGGTGCCGTGATTGGCCTGGTGCTCGGCGTCATTGCCGCTACAGCGCTGTCTATGGTCGCAAACCTTACCATTGGCGTATGGTTCTGGTATGGCTCGGTCGATGTGATCGCCCCGCTCATGATTCCCGCCGTCCTGCCGTTCAACCTTATCAAGACCGTGCTTAACTCGGTATTGACGCTCGCGGTGTACAAGGCGGTCTCCAACCTCATCACGCCTAAAAAGGACCAGGTCAAAGGCCGCGCATGATTGAGTGTCGGGGCGTTTCCTTTAGCTATGACGGTGCCGTGTCGGCACTCGACGGTGTCGATCTGAACATCGAGGACGGGGAGTTTTTCTGCATCCTCGGTGGCAATGGGTCGGGCAAGTCGACGTTTGCCAAGCATCTGAATGCACTGTTGCAGCCCGATGCGGGCACGGTACGCATCAACGGCATGGATGCGTCCGACCCCGAGCTGGTCTACGACATTCGTTCGACCGCGGGCATGGTGTTCCAGAATCCCGATGATCAGCTGGTGGCAACGCTTGTCGAAGATGACGTTGCGTTCGGTCCCGAAAACCTTGGCGTGCCATCGGCACAAATTGCGCAGCGCGTACGCGAGGCGCTGAAGGGCGTGGGCCTGGTGGGCTTTGAGCGCCACGAGACCCATGCGCTTTCGGGTGGCCAAAAGCAACGCGTGGCGCTTGCCGGCGTGCTTGCCATGGAACCGCGCGTTCTCATTTTGGACGAGGCTTCCTCGATGCTCGATCCGCGTGGACGTAAGGGCCTCATGAAGGCTTGCCGCGCGTTGCACGCTCGCGGTATGACCATCGTGATGATTACGCACTTTATGGAAGAAGCCGCCGAGGCCGATCGTGTCGCGGTGTTTCGGGCGGGGCACGTTGCCATGCTCGGTACGCCCGAGGAAATTTTGACGCGGGCGGATGAGCTTGCGCAGCTCAACCTGGATATGCCGGAGTCGTGTCGTCTGGGCATGGCGCTTCGTACGAAGGGCGTGCCTGTTCATGCGCAGGTGCGCGAGGTGGATATGGTCGCTGAGATTGCGCAGGCTTATGCCGAGCGAAGTGGGGCAGACACCGCGGGACAGTCTTCCGCATCCCAGTTGGAAATCGCTGACGGCACTGTTCCGGTAGACAACGAGGACAACGCGTCGGAGCCCGTCATCGAACTATCCCATGTTTCGTACAGTTATTCGCTCAGTCCGCGCGAGCGCCACCGCTGGCACAAGCGCTCGGCCACTGCGGGCAAATCGAACAAACAAGCCCTTTGGGGAAACGACCCCAGCAGCCCGTGGGCGCTGCGCGATGTATCGCTGACGGTGCGTCGCGGCGAGTTCCTGGGCTTGGCAGGTCATACCGGTTCGGGTAAGTCGACGCTGGTCCAGCATCTCAACGGTTTGATTCGCCCCCAGGAGGGATCCGTTCGCGCGCTGGAGCTCGATCTATCAAACAAGAAAGACGCCGCCGCGGTTAAGGCCAAGGTCGGCGTGGTGTTTCAATATCCCGAGCGTCAGCTGTTTGCCGAAACCGTGGCACAGGACGTGGCGTTTGGTCCGCACAACCTTGGCTTGCCGCAAGATGAAGTCGACCGTCGTGTCGAGTCGTCGCTCTCGCGCGTGGGCCTCGACCTTTCCACGGTCGGCGACAAGAGTCCCTTTGAGCTTTCGGGCGGTCAGCAACGGCGTGTGGCATTCGCCGGCGTGCTCGCCATGGAGCCCGAAGTCCTGGTGCTCGATGAACCCATGGCGGGGCTCGACCCGGCTGCGCGCAGGGATTTCTTAGGGCTCATCGATCGACTCCATCGCGAGGGCCTGACCGTTGTCATGGTTTCGCACAGCATGGATGACCTGGCCAATTGCTGCGACCGCATCGTCGTGATGAACGAGGGCGCGGTGTTTGCCGAAGGCACGCCCGCTCAGGTTTTTGCGCATGCGGATGAGCTTAAATCAATCGGCTTGGGTGTTCCCGCTGCCCAGCGCATGGCGCTGGCGCTTGCGAAGGCAGGCGTGCCGCTGCGCTTTGACGGCCTCTATACGGTTGAGTCGCTGGCAGACGAGTTGGTGGACCTGCTAATCGGTCGCTCAGACGGTTCTTCTAACGTCTCGGACATTGCTAAATCCAAGACGGTCGCGCGAGAGGAGGGCTGCTGATGGAGGCGTTTTCGTTTGGCAGCTACTATCCCGGCGATAGTGCAATCCACCGCCTGGACCCGCGAACCAAGTTGCTCTTGGGCTTTGTGTTTCTGATCACGACGCTCACGGTCAGTGGCTTCCGCGGACTGGCCCCGGTCGCAATTTTCGTTGTGCTGACCTATGCCGTGTCTCGGGTGCCGGTTCGTCGCGTTCTGTCGTCGATGGCGCCGCTGCTGGCAATCGTCGTCGTGGTCGCGGTGCTCAACTTGTTTACCGATCAGAGTGGGCGCATCCTGTGGCAGCTCGGCTTTCTGCAGATAAGCGAGGGCTCACTGCGTTCTGCCGCCTTTATGGCGTGCCGCCTGACGTTGATGATGGCCGGTATGAGCGCCATTACACTCACCACGCCGACGCTCGACCTCACCGCGGGCTTTGAGCGCCTGCTCGCGCCGTTTGCGCGTGTGGGACTTCCTGCGCACGAGCTCGGCATGATCATGGGTATCGCGCTACGCTTTATGCCGCAGTTTGCCACCGAGATGAAGCAGACGGCCGATGCACAGGCAAGCCGCGGCGCGCGCGTGACGGGCGGTCCGCTCGGCGGCGTGCGTATGCTCGGCAGTGTGGCGATTCCGCTGTTCACGGGCGTGTTCCGCCATGCCGAGACGCTGTCTGCCGCCATGGATGCACGCTGCTATCACGGCGAGCAGGGCCGCACGCGCCTGCATGCGCTTGCATTTGGCCGCGGCGATGCGTTGGCGGCGGTGGTGACGGCGTTGCTGCTCATCTGCGTCATCGTCATCAATCTTCAACTTGTTTAGGCGCGATTCGAGCGCAAGAAAGGGGTCCCTATGACCGACAACGACCGCACGGCTCAGCTTGAGCGCGCCTGTTCGTATCTCAGGCGCATTCCGGCGTGGTATCTAGCCACGACCGATGTGACGGACGGGCATCAGCCTCGCGTGAGGCCGTTTTCGTTTGCCATGGTCGATGACGGTAAGTTGTGGTTTTGCACGTCGCGCGACAAGGACGTGTGGGCGGAGCTGAGTGCGAATCCCAAGTTTGAGGTATCGGGCTGGAAGCCGGGGGAATGTTGGATCGTATTGACCGGCGAAGCCGCACTTGAGGACGACGCAGTTGCGAGCGACAAGGTGCGTCAAGCGGGTTTTAAGCACATGGTGGGCATTGGCGAGGAACACGAGAGTGCCAACGACGGCCGCCTTGCTTTCTTTTCGGTCCGCAATATTGCCGCGCGCTTCTGTGATATCGACGGCAGCGAGGAGCGCCTGGAGCTCTAGCTCGCACAAACCAGGTTCCCAAACTAGCTAGTACAGGAGGAAACGTGGACGGATTGAATACGGTTTTGGAGTATCTGACGTCGGTGCCGGCGTGGTATCTGGCGACGAGCGTGGACGGACAGCCACATGTGCGTCCGTTCTCGTTTGCACAGATTCAGGACGGCAAACTGTGGTTTGTAACGGCGCGCACCAAAGATGTGTGGCAGGAGCTGCTGCAGAATCAGCGCTTTGAGGCCACGAGTTGGTGGCCGGGCCATGGCTGGCTCATCTTGCGCGGGCGTGCCGGCTTGGATGACCGGGCTTTAGACGAAATGCGCGAAGCCGGGTGGAAGCATCTAGAGCGCCTGGGCGAGCACTATGAGGGGCCTAACGACCCCGCGCTCGTCTTCTTTAGCGTCGAGGATCCCGAGGCTTTTATCTGCAATCACGACGAATGGGTGCCGGTCGAGCTCTAGCCAACCGGCTCATCCTAACAACTTGGTTTTCGCATGGGCGGGCCCCGTATTGCCCGGCGCCGTTAGGAGCGCCGGTCAATACGGGGCCCGCTCTATTTGTCAATTCCTTCAAGCGAATGTGTCGGGAATGTTTCAATGCATGAACATGCAAGCTATTTACGTATTCATGCATCTTTCGGTGCTAAAGTTTCAAGCCACTTCATAACGACCGCTGCGAAATGCGCATCGGTGCATAAATCGCAGACAAGGAGTCTGATATGTCTTTGAAGGTTGGAATCGTCGGCGCGGCTGGATATGCCGGAGCCGAACTCATTCGCCTCGTGCTCGGCCATCCCGAGTTTGAACTTGTTACCATTACGTCCAACGCCGATGCCGGCCAGCCGCTGTCCGCGGTGTATCCGAGCTTTGCTGGCGTGAGCGACCTGGTTTTCACCACGCATGACGCCCCCGAGCTCAAGAGCTGCGATGCGGTCTTTCTTGCCGTCCCGCACACGGCTGCCATGGCCCAGGTGCCCGCGCTGCTTGCATCGGGCGTCTCCTGCTTTGATCTTTCGGCCGATTACCGTCTGAGTGACGCGTCCGTCTTTGAGGCATGGTATGCCGCCGAGCACACGAGCCCCGAGCTGCTCAAGACTCGCGCTTTTGGCCTGCCCGAGCTGTTCTGTCAGGACTTAGAGACCGCTGCTTCCAGCCATGCCGCCGGAAAGCCCGTTTTGGTCGCCTGCGCCGGCTGCTATCCCACCGCAACGAGCCTTGCTGCTGCTCCTGCCGTGCGTGCGGGCTGGGTGGCAGAGAACGGTCCCGTAATCGTCGATGCTATTAGCGGCGTGACGGGTGCCGGTAAGTCCTGCAACGCCCGCACCCACTTTTGCAGCGCGGACGAGAACCTGGAGGCCTATGGCGTAGGCAAACATCGCCATACACCCGAGATTGAGCAGATCCTGGGCCTGACCGATCGCGTCGTCTTTACTCCACACTTGGCACCGCTCAAGCGCGGCCTGCTTTCCACGGTGACGATGCCGCTCGCGCCGCAGACTCTCGACACGTTGACCCTTGAGGACGTCGTCGACCATTACAAGAAGTTCTACGCCGGTCGCACCTTTGTGTGCGTGCTCGATGCCGGCCAGCAGCCCAAGACGGCTTCGGTCGTCGGCACCAACGC
>URVZ01000095.1 GCA_900551365.1 uncultured Collinsella sp. | reverse complement strand
GCCACAAGTTCTAAGCTGCCCGCAACATCAAGTTGCTAGCAAAGGCCCGGATGCCCCACGGCACCCGGGCCTTTTTCTATCCCCACTCATTGGGGACAGACTTAAACGACTAATCTTTGGGGACGTTCATAAACAACTAGCCGTTGGGGACAGTCTTTAAAACTGTATATCTGGCCATCTGGGATTGGCTTCAACGAAAGCGGCACTTAGGGACTGTCCCTAGGTGCCGGCACATAGGGACGTTCCCTTTTTGCCGGCAGTTTGGGACGGTCCTTTGATGTCTGGTGCCCCCAGAGGGGTGAAGTAATACAGCTGGCTCTGTCTTTTAGGGCTATGGTGTTCCGCCCCTTTGTGTTTCACAAGGATCGTCCCGTGCGCATTTACGCGCATAGCCTTGCGCGATAATGCGCATAACTGCACAAACATCTGGCAACTATGGCTAAATAAAGACTGATAAGCAAATAAACACGCAAACACGAGCAGATACGCGCGCAATTGTGCGAATATAGGGTTGTTAGAAATGAAGGACTTCCGATGACTTAGGAGGCACATCATGGCAGATTCCAAACAGGCTCCGCTCGACGCCGAAGCAGCCGCTAAGGCGGCATTCGCCTCGGTCCAGGATCAGCCGTTCCCCGACGATATTTTTACGGCTCCCGAGCTTCGTTGGGCTGTGATCGGGTGCGGCGTTATCGCCAACCAGATGGCCCAGTCTCTCGCTCTTGCCGGCCGCAAGCTTGCGGGCGTTGCCAACCGTACTCTGTCCAAGGCTCAAGCTTTTGCAGAGCAGTATGGCGTTGAGAAGGTCTATGAAACGGTCGAGGACCTCTACGCCGATCCGAACATTGACGCGGTCTATATCACCACGCCGCACAACACGCATATCACCTACCTGCGCGCCGCTCTGTCAGCTGGCAAGCACGTGCTTTGCGAGAAGGCCATTACCCTCAACTCCGCCGAGCTCGATGAGGCCCGCGCCATTGCCGCCGAACACAACGTGGTCCTTATGGACGCTACCACGGTGCTCCACATGCCCTTGTATCAAGAGCTGCGCCGCCGCATGGATGCCGGCGAGTTTGGCCGCATGAACCTCGCTCAGCTCAACTTTGGTAGCTACAAGGAGTACGGCGACCTGACCAACCGTTTCTACAATCGCAACCTCGCCGGCGGTGCCATGCTCGATATTGGCGTATACGCCCTGTCCGTCATGCGCCTGTTTATGGCGAGCCAGCCCGTCGAGGTCGTGTCTCTGGGTAACACCTGCGAGACCGGCGTGGACGTTGCAGGCGGCATCGTCTGCCGCAATGCCGAGCAGCAGCTGGGTGTCGTGAGCCTTACGCTCCACTCCAAGCAGCCAAAGCGCTCGGTTATCAGCTTTGACAATTGTTATGTCGAGGTCAACGAGTATCCGCGCGCCGATCACGCGACGATCGTGTGGACCGCGGACGGTCATCGCGAGGAGGTCACCGCGGGCACCGAGGCTTATGCCCTGTGCTACGAGATGGCTGACCTCGAGCAGGCCGTCGCCGGCGACGATTCCAAGCGTGAGCTTCTGGATTATGCTTCTGATGTGATGGAGCTCATGACCAAGCTCCGCGCCGATTGGGGAGTCGTCTACCCCGAGGAGGAGTAAGCGATGCTTGCGGAAGATAGGCTCAATACGATCGTGTCGATGGTGCAGCAGGCTGGCTCGGTAACGGTGCCCGAGCTTGCCGATGCCCTGGGCGTGACGGCCTCTACCATTCGACGCGACCTACAGACGCTCGACCGAGCGCACCGCATCGCCAAGGTGCACGGTGGCGCGACAAGTCTTGAGCGCGCGCACGTGACGCGCGACCTAACGATCAGTGAGCGCAGTGATCTCCATAACGACGACAAGGAGCGTATCTGCGCCCGCGCCGCGGCGCTCGTGGAGCCCGAGAGCTTTGTATACATCGACTCGGGCTCGACGACGCTCAGGCTCATCGAGCATCTTCCGCACCTTGAAGATGTCACCTATGTGACCGATTCCGTGCTCCATGCTCAGCGCCTTGCTTTGCGTGGCATGCGTACCGTGGTGCTGGGCGGCGAGCTAAAACCCGAGACCGAGGCGCTCGTTGGCCCCGATGCCTTGGCAACCTTAGACCGCTACAACTTCAACTGTGGCTTTTGGGGCTCTAACGGCATTGCCGCCGAGCAGGGCTTCACGGCGCCCGATATCGAGGAGGCGCAAGTAAAGCGCATCTCGATGCGTCATACAGCCAAGCGCTTCGTAATCTCGGACGCCAGTAAATTTGGCATGGTGGCGCCCGTCAAGTTCGCGGACTTCCGCGACGCAACGATTATTACTGCAGGCGAGGTCCCCGCCAAGTACCGGGCAATGGACAACGTCATCACGGTCTAGCGACAGGGCAAGGTCAAAACCATTTAGGTTCCTCAATAGAAAAGCGGCAACACCCTCGATGGGCGATGCCGCTTTTGTTGTCTGCCGTTTTGTCTAAATCTGTAACAACTAGACCGTTAAAAGTGGGCTAGGTGTTACAGATTGAGATGCTTCCGAACCTTGCCGTCCCTTTGTCTCGATCTGTAACATCTGGGACCGATTTTGACGAGTTATTGTTACAGATTGAGATTTTCCCTTGAGGGGGATTCGAATGTCTCGATCTGTAACAGATAGACCGGAAAATGGGTTCTAACTGTTACAGATCGAGACGTTTTGGGACCGCGGCTGAGCCATTGGGGCAAAACCACCACGAAGGTGCCTGTCCCCATTGTGGTGGTTTAGGGCTCCCAGGGGCAGGGGGCTTCGATGTGGATGTGCTCGCCGGTTACGGGATGCGTAAAGGACACGCTGTGGGCGTGGAGCATCAGGCCACAGGGGCGCGGCGTTCCGTACAGGTCGTCGCCAACCAGGGGATGACGCTCGCTCGCCAGATGCACGCGGATTTGGTGCTTGCGGCCGGTGAGCAACTCGACATCGATATACGAGCGCGTGGGCAGGCCACGGCGACTCTTAAGACGCTTGAGCACCTTGACGCGCGTCTGAGACGGCTTGCCGCTGGCGCCGACGCGCATCTTGCGGCTGTCGTGACGGTCGCGGGCGATGGGCTTGTCGATGAGCTTTTCGTTCCAGTCGATTTTGCCCTCGGCGAGCGCCAGATAGTGCTTTTCGAAAGCGTGGTCGATCACCATCTGGTCAAAGGCGGGCTGCGTCTGCTTGTCGAGCGAGAACAACACCACGCCGGTGGTGTCGCGGTCCAGGCGGTTGAGCGGCTGCATGTCGGTCGCGGCAAAGCCGTCGCCCATCGCCAGCAGCAGGTCGCTGGCGTAGTCGGTGAGCGTGCGCTCGCCGGTGCCGTCGCCGTGGACGATCATGCCGGCGGGCTTGTCGATGGCCATGAGCCAGGCGTCGCAGTAGAGGACTTGAGGTTCTTCGTTCACGTGTAAGCCTTTCGGTTAGCTGATTCCCGCAAACATGCAGCCCGAGGTCGCCCCGCGCAGACGGGCGGCGGGCTTGCGGCCGGCCTGCGCGGCCTCGACGGCACGACGGACGCGGGCGACGGCACGGCCCACCTCATCCGTCTCGAGCAGCGTTCCGTCCACCATGAGACGACGCACGCCGGCATCGAGCAGCTGAGGAACCTGCGGCGTGAGGTCGATGGGATAAGCATCGTACAGGCGAGAGCGGCCGTGGATGTCGGTGCGGACGGGCATGACCTTTCCGTCGATATTCTTGAGCGAGAGCTTGCGGGCACGCAGGCGGCAGTTGGCGCAATCGTGGATGCAGCCGTTGGCGACCTGCAGAATGCAATGCTCGCTTGTCATGACGCGCGGGCGGCCAAAGACGGTGATGCCCAGAGCCGCGGGCGCGGCGGCGCCGAGCGAGACAATCTCTTCGAGCGTGATCTCGGGCGAGAGCCAAAACGCACCGGCTCCGCGCTCGGCAAGCGCCTCCATGCAGGCCGTGTTGTGCACGGGCAGACAAGAGCGGACTTCTGCCGTGGCGCCAACCTGGGCGGCCAGGGCAAGCTCGGAGATGTTGCCAATAGCCACCGTGGCACCGGCAACAACCCACGGGTCGACGCGCTCGTGGTCGACGGCACGGCAGACCTCGTCGAGTACGGGCACGATACCCTGCTCAAATGCATCGGCAGGGGAGAGTCCGACAGCCTCGAGCACGTCGGTGGTCATGTAGATGCGCGTTGCACCCTCCGCGCGAGCGGCCTCGGCGGCCTCGAGCGAGGTGACGGTGGCGCAGATCTGCGGCTCATCGCGGTAGTGCTCGGGCGCGGGGCGGGAATTACTGGTTACAATTGCCGGCAACTCGAGCGTTTTCGCGCGCCCCTCGTACGGCGACAGAATGGCCTCCTCCAATGCTTTGCAGGCGGCAGCGCGCACCTTGTGCACAGCGGAGAAGCCCATGCCGCAGCCCTCATCGAGCGCCACATCAAAGCTCGCTGCCTCAAAGGGCGAGGAGCCCATGCGGCCCACATGCTCAACCAGGTCTGCCGCCTCGACGGCGCGGGTCTTGGCGGCCTCGACGGTGAAGCCCGTGGCGGTGGCGGTGAGCGCGGGGTTGTCAGAGCAGGTGAGTGTGACGGTAAACGGCTCGCCCAGGCGCGCCACGACGGACACATCAACAGCTCGGCGGCGCAGCACATCGCGCTTGAGCGCGGCGCCGGCGGCGTCGATGGCACGCTGACTGCGAATCACGCGGACGCGGCAGCCCTCGGGCATGCTGCGGGGCACGCGGCACTCGATAATATCGCCGGCGGCGGCATCATCGGCGGCAATAGTGGTCAGGAACTGGTCAAACTCGTTATCGTGGCGAAGCTCCAGCAGGTCGCCCTTGCCCACGGGCTCAAACAGCTCAATGCGGGCGATGGCGGCGCGGCGACGGCGGTCGTCGGGCTTGAGGCCGCGCACATCGCGGTTGGCCAGACGGCTGCCCAGCACCGTGCCCACGATCTGGCCGCGATTGTTGGAACGCTCATAGCTCATCATTTCGTCGCCCGAGGTGCCGTCCTGATAGGCGTGCGTAAAGTCGCGGTTGAAGCAGCGCTTGAGCTGGCGCTGGCGGGCGGCTTCCTCGTCCTTGGCAACGGTGGCTCCGGATAGCATGTCGTCAATTTCGTGACGATACACATCAACGATGGAGTACACGTAATCGGGCGCCTTCATGCGGCCCTCGAGCTTGAGCGACGCGGCGCCGGCGTCATACAGACGGCGAACAAGCTGTGAAGTGTTGGTGTCACGCGGGCATAGCGCACGCTCGCGGCCGGCGGGGGAGAGCGCGCGACCGTTTTCGTCGATCAGTTCGTAGGGCAGGCGGCAGGGCTGGGCGCACATGCCACGGTTGGCCGATCGTCCCGCCATGGCAAAGCTCGAAAGCAGGCACAGGCCCGAGTAGCAAAAGCAGATGGCACCATGGCTAAAGACCTCAAGGTCCACATCGGGCGCGGCATCATGAATGGCGGCAATCTCGTCGATGGAAAGCTCGCGCGAGAGGGTCACACGGTCGGCGCCCTGCTCGCGGCACCAAAGGGTTCCGCGGTCGTCGTGGATGTTTGCTTGGGTTGAGATGTGCGTCTCGATGCCGGGCATCGTGCGCTTGACCTCAAAGAACAGGCCCCAGTCCTGGATGATGAAGGCATCGGCGCCCAGCGTGGAGCAGCGATGGATGAGTTGCAGCGCATCGCCCATCTCGGACTGCTTGATGACGATGTTGACCGTGACGTAGACGCGCGACCCGGCTAGATGTGCGGCTCGGCAGGCTTGCTCAAAGGCCTCGTCGGTAAAGTTGGTGGCCTTGCGACGGGCGTTGAAGCTGCCCATGCCGCAGTAGATGGCGTCTGCCCCGGCAGCAAGCGCGGCGGCAAAGGGCTCCGGGCCTCCGGCGGGTGCCAAGAGCTCGGGTCTGCGGTTGGTGGTTCTACTGGCGGTTGCGGTCATATCCTGCCTTTCAAAATGCTCAGATACTCAAAAGTATAGTGGTGCCGTCGCGGCGGGCGACGCCCGTGCTCCAAGCAGGATAAAGTCTTCAGCAGCCCTTGCAGCAAAAATGATCCGTTTCCCTTCGTTCCCATCGGATTAGGTGATCCATAGGTGGCGGAGGAAAACGGATCATTTTGAGCTTCACTGTCCGGTCGTGCCGTTCAGCGGCCGACAGGCACCGTTGGGCGATAAAATATTCTCGCAACGTGATAATAATCTTGCATCGCGCGGAAACCTTGAGTACTATCCCAAATCAAGCGCGGTGTTCAGACCGAATTGTGCCTCCCGGTGTAAACGCCGCGCTCACGCTCTCTATCTGATCGTAAGGAGAAAAACATGAGCAAGACCGTCGTGTCTTCCGATAACGCACCTGCAGCCATCGGCCCGTATTCCCCCGGCATCCAGACCGGCAACATGGTGTTCCTGTCCGGCCAGCTGGGCATCGACCCCGCAACCGGCAAGATGCCCGAGGGCGTCGAGGCCCAGGCTAAGCAGTCCCTTGCTAACGTTGAGGCCCTGCTGACCGCTGCCGGCGCCACCTTTGCCGATGTCGTTAAGACCACGGTCTATCTGGCCGACATTGCCGACTTCGCTGCCGTGAACGAGATCTACGCCTCCAAGTTCGAGGCTCCGTTCCCCGCGCGCAGCGCTTTCCAGGTTGCCGCCCTTCCGGCCGGCGGTCTGGTCGAGATCGAGGTCGTCGCCGCTCTCTAAGGCGTTGGCAACAACTAAACATAACATGCAAAAAGACCCTGCAGTGCGTGTTGAACTGCCTCCCATTTCTTGGACATGAGAAATGGGAGGCTTTCTTTATGCGCGT
>URVZ01000094.1 GCA_900551365.1 uncultured Collinsella sp. | reverse complement strand
CGACCAAGCATCCGCCGATGCCGCCATGAAGCGCATCGCCAACGCGCTCGAGGCTCTGTAAGGTAGTCATTGGGGACGTTCTTAAACGACTAGGTGGAAAGGGGGCGCCGCGGATTGGTTCCGCGGCGTCCCCTTTGCGTTGGCGTGTCGGTTATGCCTTACAGCTCGTAGAGCGTGGTGAACTTGTCCTGCAGGTAGCTGCAGTAGTAGCGGGCATCGAACGCCATGCCGCACGCGCCCTTGATGAGCTCCGGCGCGTCCTTGGCGCGGCCCCACTGCCAAATGTGCTCGCCCAGCCAGGCGCGGACGGGTGTCAGGTCGCCGCTCGCACAGGCGCCGTTGAGGTCGACACCGTCGCGGCACATGGCCGGCACAAACATGGCGTCGTAGGCGCTGCCCAGCGCATAGGTGGGGAAGTAGCCAAACGAGCCGCCGCTCCAGTGCGTATCCTGTAGGCAGCCGTGCGTGTCGTCGGGAACGGGAATGCCCAGGTACTCATCCATGAAGCGGTTCCAAAGCGCGGGGATGTCCTTGGCCGTGGCCTCGCCGGCAAACAGCATGCGCTCGATCTCGTAGCGCACCATAACGTGCAGCGGATAGGTGAGCTCGTCGGCCTCGGTGCGGATCAGCGAAGGCTGCGCGATGTTCACGGCGTGGTAGAGCGTGTCCTCGTCGACGTCGCCGTAGACCTCGGGTGCGTGGCGGCGCAGCACCTCGAGCAGCGGTCCCATAAAGGCGCGGCTGCGACCCACGGTGTTCTCGAAAAAGCGGCTCTGGCTCTCGTGGATGCCCATGGAGGTGCCGCCCTCAAGACAGGTGCGCGCATAGGCGGGATTGACGCCCAGCTCGTACATGGCATGTCCCGCCTCGTGGATGATGCTGTAGACGTTGGAGATGCAATCGTTCTCGTAGATGTGTGTCGCGATGCGCGCGTCACCCACGGCAAAGCCCTCGCTAAACGGGTGTTCGGTAAAGGCAAGCGTGGTGTCGTTCAGGTTCAGGCCGACGAGCTTCATAAGGTCGAAGCTCATGGCGCGCTGGGCGGCCTCGGGCACGCGGGCGTGCAAAAAGTCGGCAGCGGGCTGCTGGCCGCGCTCGCCGATGGCGTGCACGAGCGGCACGACCGTCGCCTTGACCTCATCGCAAAACGCATCGAAGCTCTCGGCAGAAAGGCCGCGCTCGTACTGGTCGAGCCAAACGTCGTATGGGTCGCGCTTGGGGTCCATGAGTTCGGCCTGATGCTTAAGTTGGGCGACGATTTTATCCACATAGGGCTCAAAACTCGCCCAGTCGTTGGCCGTCTTGGCCTTGTGCCACACGGCATCGGCCTCGCAGGTGAGCCTGGTCCAGGCCTCGGCCTCCTCGGTAGGAATAACGCTTGCCTCGCGCTGGTCGCGGCCGAGCACGCGGATCTCGTCGAGCAGCTGCGGGTCGTCTACGTGTCCGCCTGCAACCGTCTCGCGCGCTAACGAGCGTACGAGCTCAACGGACTTCTCGCTGGTCAGTAGCTTGTGATGCTCGCCGGCAAGCGTGCCCATGGCGTCGGCACGGGCGGCAGCACCGTTGGCAGGAGCAATCGTCGCTCCATCGAACTCGGCAATCTTGAGCAGGTACTCGCGAGTCCACAGCTTGCCCTCGAGTTTGCGGAACTTTTTGACGGCCTTGTCGACCTTCATGCCTTTGGGCGTCTTGCCCACTGCGGGCTTGGTCTTCTTATCGTGCTTCTTACCCATACCATATCCTTGATCTCGCGAGCCGAGCGCCATGGATGGGCGCACGGCCAGTTTGCACAGCTACCTGCCTTGTACCCAGCACGAACAAAACGGAACGCGGCGATATGCTCGCAGAATGTGTTATCCTATAGCCCAATGCGTTGACGGAGAGGGTTTTGCCCGCCGCGTCGCCGGCAAGAGAGGGAAGGTCATGGGCTGCAAGCCTTCCTGCGGTGACAAGGGCCAAGCGTTCACTCCCGAGCAGCGACCTCAACGGGCGCGCGGCCAGCGGCGGCGATGTCCCCAGTAGGGAAGCCGTGAGCCTCGCGACAAGGGGCACAGAGTGGGCGCGGCGGGCCAGACATCCGCCGGGTCAAACAAGGTGGTACCGCGGAATTCAACCGTCCTTGGGCAATGCACATGCCCGAGGGCGGTTTTTTGTTACCGAACCGGGCCGCACATTCGCAGCGCCGGGTGGCTCCAACCGCCGCGGCAAGTGGATGCGCGAGAGACGAAAGGGAAGACATGAGTCTGATTGATGATCTGGTCAAACTCGAGGAAGAGGCCAAGGAGCTCGTCGCAGGCGCCGACGACGCCGCAAAGCTCGAGGCCGCGCGCGTTGAGCTGCTCGGCCGCAAGGGCCGCATCACCGGCCTGATGCGCATGATGGGCAAGCTCGCCCCCGAGGATCGCCCCGTGATGGGCAAGCGCGCCAACGAGATGCGCCAGCTGATCGAGGGCATGCTCGACGAGCGCACGACCGAGATGAAGGCCGCCGCCCTCAAGCACGCATTGGAGCACGACGCCGTCGACATCACGCTGCCGGGCATCCGTCCGCAGATCGGTCACCAGCACCTGATCAAGCAGATCATCGAGGAGGCCGAGGACATCTTCTGCGGCATCGGCTACACCGTCGAGTCCGGTCCCATGGTCGACACCTCCTACTACAACTTCACCGCGCTCAACGCCCCCATGGATCACCCGAGCCGCTCGGCCCGCGATACCTTCTACGTGGTCGACAACAACCCCGGCAGCGTCGCGCACCCCGAGGCGCATGCCCATGGCGAGTCCGACGTACTGCTGCGCACCCAGACTTCGGGCGTGCAGATCCATACCATGGAGTCGCAAAAGCCGCCCATCTACATGATCTGCCCGGGCACCGTCTATCGCCCCGACACGGCCGACGCCTGCCACCTGCCGCAGTTCAACCAGATCGAGGGCCTGGTCGTCGACGAGGGCATCACCTTTGGCGATCTTAAGGGCACGCTCGACTACTTTGTTAAGTGCATGTTTGGCGAGGACCGCAAGACGCGTTACCGCCCGCACTTCTTCCCCTTCACCGAGCCGAGCTGCGAGGTAGACGTGAGCTGCCACGTGTGCGGCGGCAAGGGCTGCAACTTCTGCAAGCACAGCGGCTGGATCGAGATTCTGGGCTGCGGCATGGTCGACCCCAACGTCCTTATCAACTGTGGCATCGACCCCGAGAAGTACACCGGCTTCGCCTTTGGTATTGGCGCCGAGCGCGTCGCGGCCCTGCGCTACGACCTGCCGGACCTGCGCACGTTGATGACTGGTGACATGAGGTTCTTGAACCAGTTCTAGAACGCTTTCTTCTTAGTTGCAGTTTCCGGCTCAAAGCCGCATTTATGAAAGGAGACCAGTTATATGCGTGTTTCTTACGACTGGCTCAAGACCATGATCGATATTCCGGAGGATCCCAAGACCCTTTCGGACGAATATATCCGTACCGGCACCGAGGTCGAGGCGATCGACACCGTGGGCGAGTCCTTCGACCACGTGGTGACCGCCAAGGTGCTCACCAAGACCCCGCACCCCGATAGCGACCACATGTATGTGTGCTCGGTCGACGTGGGTGACAAGAACCTCGACGCCGACGGCAACCCCGCTCCGCTGCAGATCGTCTGCGGCGCGCAGAACTTCGAGGCCGGCGACCACATCGTCACGGCCATGATCGGCGCCGTGCTTCCCGGCGACGTCAAGATCAAGAAGAGCAAGCTTCGCGGCGTCGTGTCCATGGGCATGAACTGCTCCGCGCGCGAGCTCGGCTTGGGCGGCGACCACTCCGGCATCATGATCCTGCCCGAGGATACGCCCTGCGGCATGCCGTTTGCCGAGTACGTGGGCTCGAGTGATACCGTGCTCGACTGCGAGATTACGCCCAACCGCCCCGACTGCCTGTCCATGATCGGCATGGCCCGCGAGACCGGCGCCATCTTCGACCGCGATTTCCACGTTGAGCTGCCCGCCATTAAGGCCGAGGCCGGCCGCGCGACCGACGACGAGCTTTCCGTCGAGATCGCTGACGAGGGCCTGTGCGACCGCTACGTTGCCCGCATCGTGCGCAACGTCAAGGTCGGCCCGTCGCCCGACTGGATGGTCAAGCGCCTCAACGCCCTGGGCGTGCGTCCGCACAACAACATCGTCGACATCACCAACTATGTGATGATGCTCACCGGTCAGCCGCTGCACGCCTTTGACCTGGACACCTTTGCCGAGCGCGATGGCCATCGTCGCGTGGTGGTTCGCGCCGCCCAACAGGACGAGAAGTTTACGACCCTCGACGGCGAGGAGCGCACGCTCGACGCCGGCATGGGCCTCATCACCGACGGCGAGCGTCCCGTGGCGCTGGCCGGCGTAATGGGCGGCATGGATTCCGAGATCGAGGACGACACCGTCGACGTGATGGTCGAGAGCGCCTGCTTCAACGCCGGTCGCACCTCGCACACCAGCCGCGATCTGTCGCTGATCTCCGACGCCTCCATTCGCTTTGAGCGCCAGGTCGACGAGACCGGCTGCGTGGATGTCGCCAACGTTACCTGCGCGCTGATCGAGGAGATCGCCGGCGGCGAGGTTGCTCCCGGCTATGTGGACGTGTTCCCCGCGCCCAAGACCATCGACAGCATTAAGCTGCGCCTGGCCCGCGTGCGTGCCATCTGCGGTGCCGACATCGAGCCCGACTTTATCGAGCGTTCGCTCACCCGCCTGGGCTGCACCGTCGAGCGCGACGGCGAGGACTTTATGGTCACGCCGCCGAGCTTCCGTCCCGACCTGCCGCGTGAGATCGACCTGATCGAGGAGGTCTTGCGCCTATGGGGCATGGGCCGCGTGACGGCGACCATTCCGGCTGCCAAGAACCACATCGGCGGTCTGACCCGCGAGCAGAAGCTCACTCGTAAGGTCGGCGAGATCCTGCGCGCCTGCGGCCTCAACGAGACCACGACTTTTGGCTTTGCCGCCCCGGGCGACCTGGAGAAGATCGGTATGTCCACCGAGGGTCGCGGTTGCCCCGTGGTGCTCATGAACCCGCTGGTAGCCGAGCAGACCGAGATGCGCCGCTCGCTGTTGCCAGGCCTGTTGCAGTCTGTGGCCTACAACGAGGCCCACGGCACGCCCAACGTGCATCTGTACGAGGTCGGCAGCTTGTTCCACGGTCGCGAGAACGCCAGCCTGCCCAAGGAGACCAAGTCCGTGGCGGGCGTGCTCTCGGGCCAGTGGAGCGAGCGGTCTTGGAACATGAAGTACCGCAAGCTGCGTTTCTTCTTTGGCAAGGGCATCGTTGAGGAGCTGCTTGCCCAGCTGCGCATCGAGAAGGTTCGCTTCCGTCCCGTCGAGGGCGAGAGCTATGCCTTCCTGCAACCGGGTCGTGCTGCCGAGGTGCTCTCGGGCGGTACCGTGCTGGGCTGGGTTGGCGAGATCCACCCCGAGGCGCGCGAGACTATGGGCATTGACGAGGTCGTCGTTGCCTTTGAGCTCGACCTGGACAAGCTGATCAAGGGCGCCCGCAACCAGGAGAACTACCGTGAGTTCTCGCAGTACCCGGCCGTTGAGCACGACCTTGCTATCGTAGTCGACAACACTGTGACCTGCGAGGATCTTGAGCGTCGTATTACGAGTGCCGGCGGCAAGCTGCTCGAGGGCGTGCGCCTGTTCGATGTCTACCGCGATCCCATCCGTATCGGAGCGGGCAAGAAGTCCATGGCCTTTGCGCTTACGTATCGCTCCGACGACCACACGCTCACCAGCGAAGAGGTCGAAAAAGCGCACCAGAAGATCGTCACCAAGGTGTGCAAGGGCGTAAACGGCGAGGTCCGCGGCTAGGTCCTGCGCTGGGGTATGGGTCAGCGGTGGCTGCTGCCGAGTCCTACGTGACTGCTGTTTTCGGTATAAGGCACCGTTGAGCCTTCATATATGACACGCGCATTACATAACGGCGTGCTGCTTTGTCGGCAGTGCGCCGTTTTGCTATGATAGCCCGCGGCGTGTTACGAATCTGACATTACGTAACACTGGAAAGGTGATTCAAGCGGCGTTGCAATTCCGTGCGCCGATAACCGGGAGGCGTACATGCACATTCCAGATAATTATCTGTCCCCGCAGACCGATGCCGTCATGGCGGTGGCGATGGTGCCCGTCTGGGCTCACTGTATCAAGAAGGTGCGCGCCACGCTCGATCGCGAGCACATGGCTTTCCTGGGCATCTGCGCCGCATTTTCCTTCTTGCTTATGATGTTCAACGTGCCGCTGCCCGGCGGCACCACGGGTCACGCCGTCGGCGGCGCGCTCATCGCGCTGCTGCTGGGCCCCGAGGCTGCTGCCATTGCGGTTTCGGTCGCGCTGGCATTGCAGGCGCTTCTGTTTGGCGACGGCGGCGTTCTGTCGTTTGGCGCCAACTGCTTTAACATGGCCTTTGTGCTGCCGTTTGTCGCTGCTATCGTGTTCCGTGCGCTCAACAGCCGTTTGCACGACAAGAGCTGGGGCACCTCGGTTTCTGCCATCGTGAGCGGTTGGGTCGGCCTGTGCCTGGCGGCCCTGTGCGCGGCAATCGAGTTTGGTATTCAGCCGATGCTCTTTACCAACGCTTCGGGCGCGCCGCTGTACTGCCCCTTCCCGCTGTCCGTGGCTATTCCGGCCATGTTGATCCCGCATATGCTGGTTGCCGGCGTGATCGAGGGCGTGGCGACGGCCGCCATCTACGGTTTCATTAAGAAGACGGCGCCGAGCATTATCGTCGGGCCCGAGGCCGTCGATGGCCAGCTTGCTGCCGAGGGCGCTGCTGCTAAGAAGACCTCGCTGGTCCCCACGCTCATCCTGATCGCCGTGCTTGTCGTGGCCACGCCGCTGGGCCTGCTGGCCACGGGTGACGCCTGGG
>URVZ01000093.1 GCA_900551365.1 uncultured Collinsella sp. | reverse complement strand
GAGTTTGCCGAGCCGGGCGATATCGACTATCTGCATATGATGCCCGAAAGCCATGAGAGCCTGGGTCACGCCGTGGCGGCCAAGCTCCAAGAGATGCTCGGAGAGTAGCGCGACCCCAAGCCACCGCAAAGGGGACGGGCGCCTTTGCGGTGGCTTTGGACTGCGAATCTTAATACTGCCACATGTGGTTGACGGGGCCGGAGCCTTTGCCCATGTCAAAGCCGGCGGCCAGAGCGCCGGTTAGGTAGGCCTTGCCGGCGTTGACGGCGTCGGCAAGATCCATGCCCTGAGCCAGCGCGCAGGCGATGGCGGACGAGAGCGTGCATCCGGTGCCGTGCGTGTTGTCGGTCTCGATGCGCTTGTGGCGGAACCACGTGGTGAGTGGATCTCCCAGATGGTTGCCCTCGTCATCGAGTGGCGCGGGTTCGGCCAGTACATCGTTGGCCTCGTTGACAAGATGCCCACCCTTAACGAGGGATGCGCAACCAAAGCGGCGGGTGAGGAGCATGGCAGCATTTTGCTGCGTGCGCTCGGAGTCGACCTCATAGTCGAGCAGTGCCATGGCCTCGGGAATATTGGGCGTGATAACCGTCGCTAGCGGGAACAGGCGGCGGGTGAGCGCCTCGGCGGCATCTTCGGCAATCAGCCGCGCGCCCGAGGTGGCGACCATGACGGGGTCGACGACCACGTTCGTTGCGTTCCAGGCGCTCAAGCGGTCGGCGATGACTTCGATAATCTCGACAGAAGAAACCATGCCGATCTTGACGGCGCTGGGGCGGATATCGTCAAAAACGGCGTCAATTTGCGCGGCTACGATATCTGGCGAGATATCCTGCACGGCGGTAACGCCCAGGGTGTTTTGCGCTGTGATGGCGGTGATGGCCGTCTCGGCATACAGGCGGTGCGCCGTGATGGTCTTGATGTCGGCCTGAATGCCGGCGCCACCGCTGGAATCGGATCCCGCGATGGACAGGACGGCAGGTACCTTACTACGATCCATGTTCGCTCCCTTGTTCGGTCGGAATCAAATGGGTCTTTAAGCCAGCATTATAAAGATGCCCGGGCCGACTCTATGCCGAACCCGGGCGGGCGATGCAATCTCTACGCAAGTGTAAGTAAATGTTCACAAGTCAACAATTGACAGGCACCAGCTCGCCGCCAGAAGCGGCCGCGGCGACAGGGTTAGTCCTCCATGCCGAGGTCGATCGTGGTGCCCTCGAAGATCTTGTTGACGGTGCGGACGGCGCACATCTTGCCACACATGGTGCAAGTGCCCTCGGTGGCGGCGGGGGACTCCTCGTAGCGCTTCTTGCCCGTAACCGGGTCGAGCGCGCACTTCCACATGGCGTCCCAGTCGAGCTTGCGGCGTGCCTGGCCCATCTTGTCGTCCATGTCGCGGGCGTGGGGCACCTTTTTGGCGATGTCGGCGGCGTGTGCGGCAATCTTGGTGGCCATGAGGCCGTCGAGCACGTCCTGGGCGTTGGGCAGGCACAAGTGCTCGGCCGGCGTCACGTAGCACAGGAAGTCGGCGCCGGAGCTGGCGGAGATAGCGCCGCCGATGGCAGCGGTGATGTGGTCGTAGCCCACGCCGATATCGGTCACCAGCGGCCCGAGCACATAGAACGGGGCGTTGTGGCACAGGCGCTTCTGCAGTTTCATGTTGGCGGCGATCTCGTCGAGCGCCATGTGGCCCGGACCCTCGATCATAACCTGGACGCCGGCGGCCCATGCGCGCTTGCACAGCTTGCCCAGCTCGATCATCTCGGCGGTCTCGGTGGCGTCGTTGGAGTCGTAGAGGCAGCCCGGGCGACAGGAGTCGCCGAGCGAAATCGTCACGTCGTACTCGTGGCAGATTTCGAGCAGCTCGTCGTAGAACTCATAGAACGGGTTCTCGTTACCGGTGACCTCCATCCAGCCAAACAGCAGCGAGCCGCCGCGGCTCACGATGTTCATGAGGCGGCCGGTCTCCTTAAAGGTCTTTGTGACCGACTTGTTGATGCCGCAGTGGATGGTCATAAAGTCCACGCCGTCCTCGGCGTGCGCGCGCACGACCTCGAACAGGTCGTCCTTGGTAAGCTTGACCAGCGGCTTTTCCATGTAGCCGATGGCGTCGTACATGGGGACGGTACCTACCATGAGCGGCGTCTCGTCGATGAGCTGCTGGCGGAACTGGCGCGTCTTGCCCGAGTTGGAGAGGTCCATGATGGCGTCGGCGCCAAAGTCCTCGGCGATCTTGACCTTCTTCCATTCCTCGGCGGCATCGGCCTTGTCGCCCGAGATGCCCAAGTTCACGTTGACCTTGGTGGACAGGCCCTCACCGACGCCAAAGGCGCGCATGCCTTTTTTGATGTGCACGATGTTGGCAGGAATGGCGATGCGGCCGTCGGCCACGCGCTCGCGGATGTACTCGGGGTCGCGATGCTCGCGCTCGGCGACCTCCTTCATCTGCGGTGTGATCTGCCCGGCGCGGGCGAAGTCGATTTGCGTGACGAGCTTGGGCTCGGTCTGTGTGCTCATTGGCACGGCTCCCTTCGTTGGCATTACCCATATCAGGTTTGCGGGTCAGGGCGGGCGCGCCCAGTCTCAGCCTGCCGTCTTGTCCTGCAAGCTCCCCGTTTATGTGGTGGGCTCAAGTATAGCTCGAATGGGTACGATTGGCCTAACGAGCGTGCCTGTGAGGAGGCGAACATGGAAGACAAGCATCTATATCGAGAGACGCAATGGGATGTATCGGCCGAGGAAAGCCGTGCGCACCATGGCCTTGTCGCGATCGGTTTTGCGGTGCTTGCCGTGCTGGTGATTGCCTTTTGTATCTGGACGTTTGGTGGTCGCGGCGGCGCTGCATGGGAGTTCGAGGCTGATGATAGCCTACCGATTATGACGGTGAGGAGTACTGGCGGTAATGCCAATACGCTCGCCGTTCCGGGCGATTATTGGTACCCGTGCGATGAGTTTGTGCAGTTGCAGCTGAGTGGTGGGTCTATTCCTGGTGAGGAAATCGAACGCGTGACGTATGATGCGACGTTCAAAACGTTGACGGTGAAGCTCAAAGATCAAGGGGATGTGCCCACGACGATGGATATCGCGCTGACGGAATGGCGCCTGGAGCCCCCGTCGGGTGTTGCGGTGTCCGAGGTCGAGCACGTCAAGATTGTCTATCAGGACGGTTCGACAAACGGGATTGCAAAGGCCGACGGTCTAGCAGAATAGGTGTCGAGCCTAGCAGCCAATTCATAAAAGTTGCGGTGGAATAGTTCCTGATTGTGCGAAAAAGGCTCAAATAGGAATTATTCCACCGCAAGTTATATAGAGAAGGCTGAGCGGGTCAGTGTTGGGTGCCGGCTCTAGAGCATCTGTTCGTTGATGAACATGAGGGTGCCTAGGTATGAGAGCTCGGGGACGTGGCGATAGCCGATGTTGAATGCGGTAAGTTCGCTTGCATCCTCGAGCTTGTTTTCTGCCATCCACCGCACCATGGAGCCGCGCGCCTTTTTGCTGGCGGTCGACCGTTGGATGGGCTTCCCGTTGCGGATACCCTCGCCAAAGAGGCACGTGACGGCTGTGGCGTCGCCCGCGAGGTGGGGCAGAACGGCTTTGGCATACTCTACGCTGGCGAGGTTGACGATCGTGGTGTTTGAGCCTGCCGGGGCGATAGCCCGCGCGAGCTTATCGCTCCAAAATGCGTAGAGGTCTCGGGCACCGTCGACGACAAGCTTCGCGCCCATCTCCAGCCGATACGGTTCGACGGCATGAAAGGGACGAACGCACCCGTAGAGGCCGGAGAGGATCCACAGATGGTCTTGCAGCCATGCGAGCTGCGCGGAATCCATCACCTCGGGTGCCATGCTCTGGTATTGAATGCCGTGATAGGACATGGCGGCAGGGGAGAGGTGACGGGCGAGTGCGGGATTGTCGAGATCGCCGCTTTTCAGGATGGGCCCGAACTCATGCAGGGTGTTGAGGCAAGGTCCCAGCAGTTTGTCACTCACGTTCCACAGCGCCTGCAGGCCGCCGCTGCCTTCATTCCGCTCGATATCTAGCAGTGCGCGGTGGAGGCGAGCCGTCTCGCGCACAAAGGGTGGGATGCCCAGGACTTCAAAAGCATCTTGGGCCGCGCGCATCTGCTTGGCGGGCGAAATGATGACCTGCAGCATGGGCTCTCCTCTGCCAAAAAAGTTGCGGTGGAATACGGTCTGTTTTGGCTGTTTATGGGCCAGTTTAGTCCGTATTTCACCGCAACTGATGAAGGGTTGGTTAGGCTCGCTCGATGAAGGCCTTGTAACCGCGATATGCCTCGTAGATGTCGGCCTTGTTGGCGACCTCCCACAGGGCGTGCATGGACAGGACGGCAACGCCGGAGTCGATGACGTTCATGCCATACTTGGCCATGATGTAGGCAATGGTGCCGCCACCGCCCGCGTTGACGCGACCGAGCTCACAGGTCTGGAAGTCCACGCCGGCCTCGTCCATGATGTCGCGGACGAGGGCCACGTACTCGGCATCGGCGTCGTTGGAACCGCCCTTGCCGCGGCTGCCCGTGTACTTGTTAAAGCACAGGCCACGACCCATAAAGGCGGCGTTCTTCGTCTCGAACTTGCCGGCATAGCCCGGGTCGAAACCGGCGGACACGTCGGAGGAGAGCATGCGGCTGCGGGCGAGCGCGCGGCGCAGGGCCAGCGGGCTATCCTCGCCGGCGAGTGTCATGATCTCGGCGACGGTGTTCTCGAAGAAGCGGCTCGTCATACCGGTGGCACCCACGGAACCGATCTCCTCCTTGTCGACGATGAGCGTGATGCTCGTGCGCTCCACGTTGGCGACGTTGATCTGGGCGAGCATGGACGGATAGGCGCAGACACGGTCGTCGTGGCCATAGCCCAAAATCATGGAGCGGTCGAGGCCCATGTCGCGGGCCGGGCCGGCGGGCACGACCTCGATTTCGGCGGAGAGGAAGTCCTCCTCCTCGACGCCGTACTGCTCCTTGAGGATGTCCAGGAACATCTGCTTGACGGGCTCCTTGGGAGCGTCCTTGTCGTCCTCGTCAAACTTGACGGGACGGCCGCCCACGATCACGTCGAGGATCTCGGCGTCGACGGCGTCCTTGGCGGGCTTGGACATCTGCTCGCTCGAGAGGTGGATCAGCAGGTCGGAGATGGTAAAGACCGGATCGTCTGCCTTGTCGCCGATGTTGATGTCGACGGTGGTGCCGTCCTTTTTGCAGATGACGCCCACGAGTGCAAGCGGGGAGGCCACCCAGTGGTAGCTCTTGACGCCGCCGTAGTAGTGCGTGTCGAGGTAGGCCATGTCGCCGGCCTCGAAGGCGGGATTCTGCTTAAGGTCCAGGCGCGGCGAGTCCACGTGAGCACCCAGGATGTTAAAGCCCTGCTCGAGCGGGGCGGTGCCCAGGTTGACGAGCATGAGGTCTTTGCCGTGATTGGCGGCGTACACCTTGTCGCCGGCCTTGAGTTCGCGGCCCTCGGCGATCACGGTCTCCAGATTGACGTAGCCCGCCTCCTCGGCCATCTTGATACCGGTCTTGACGCACAGGCGCTCGGTCTTGTTCTCGCTCAAAAACTGCTTATAGCCGCGGCAAAGCCCCTCGAGCTCCTCGACTTGCTGTGGCGTGTACTTTTTCCATGCGCAGGGACGCTCCATGACGCAGGCTCCTTTCGGATCGATCGTGCTGGTTGATGTACCGTGAGCCATCGTATCACGCGCGGGCTCACGGTGGCGGGGGAGCTTGATGTGCGGTGGCCGCGGGGCGGGGAGCGTGTAAACTGGAGTGAGCAAACCGTGCCCAGCCCAAAGCGAGGTATTCAATATGTCTGACAAGCGCCGCACTTTTGCCGTTATCGACGGCAACTCGCTCATGCATCGCGCCTTCCACGCCGTGCCGCCGACCATGAACGCGCCGGACGGTCGCCCCACCAACGCGATCTTTGGCTTTCTGAACATGTTTCTCAAGATGATTGACGCCTTTAACCCCGACGGTGTGGTCGTGGCGTTTGACAAGGGCAAGCCGCGCGTGCGCATGGAGATGCTGCCGCAGTACAAGGCTCAGCGCCCGCCCATGGACCCCGATCTGCACGCACAGTTTCCCATGATTAAGGAGCTGCTCGTCGCGCTCAACGTGCCGATTCTGCAGTCCGAGGGCTGGGAAGGCGATGACATCCTGGGCACTATGGCGCGCCTGGGTGAAGAGGCCGGCTGTGACATGCTGCTGGTGACCGGCGACCGCGATATGTATCAGCTCGTGACCGAGCACGTCAACGTGGTCTCGACCCGCAAGGGCCTGTCCGACGTGGCGATCATGACGCCCGAGAGCGTGGACGACCTGTATCACGGCATTACGCCGGCGCTCGTGCCCGATTTCTACGGTCTGAAGGGCGATACGTCGGACAACATTCCCGGCGTACCGGGCATCGGCCCCAAAAAGGCGAGCGCGCTTATTGCGCAGTATGGCAGCCTGGACGAGGTCATCGCGCACGCCGATGAGGTCAAGGGCAAGATGGGCGAGAATCTGCGCGCACACATCGATGACGCGCTGCTGAGCCGAAAAGTCGCGACCATCCGCACCGATGCGCCCGTCGAGCTCGATTTTGAGGCGACGTCCTTCCCGGCGTTTTCTGCCGACGAGGTCTCCGCGGCGCTGGGCACGCTTGGTATCACCGCTATGCAGAACCGCTTCCTGGCGCTGATTGGTGGTGAGGGCGGGGTTGTGCCCGCTGCCAGTGCGTTCGAAATGCCCGCAGTTTCGCGTGCCGCCGCTGGCGATGCTGAGGCACTTGCCGCCGTGGCGGCCGAGGTTGCCCGTGCGATTGATGCGGGCGAGTGGGTCGCCGCCGTGGTGGACGACGACAAGGAAGAGGGCGCGCTCTTTGGACTGACGCGCACGCTGTGGTTGGCGACGTCCAAGGGCCTGTTCGCGCTCGAGGA
>URVZ01000092.1 GCA_900551365.1 uncultured Collinsella sp. | reverse complement strand
CGAGTGCCGTTTCCGGCGCCCAGCTCAAGGACGTCAGCCTGCGCCTGATGTAGGCAAACGGCTACATATTGCCTGTAACGAGGGAAGGATGCGTGCCTTCCCTCGTTTTTTATGCGCGGGCGTTGCGAGGGCATAGGTTGACTGGGCGTCGCGGAAACTGCGTCCCAGAATTTGCGTCCAAAACGGGTCGCAGTTTCCCAAACAGGGTCCTTTTGGAAACTGCGACCCAGAATCCAGCCAAATAACGGGACGCGCTTTCCGGTCGAGCTGTCTAACGGAAACTGTGCCCCAGAATGAGCGCTCAAACGGGACAGGCTTTCCGCAACAACTGTTTGGCGGAAAGCCTGCCCCAGTTTCTTATAGCGAGTCTCTCTGAACGAGCTGCATGTGCATGACGGTGGTGGTGGGCTCGGCACCCTTGATCATGTCGAGCGCAATGTTGGCGGCCATGTGTCCTTCTTCGCGCAGGGGCTGGCGGACGGTCGTGAGCGCGGGGACGCAGCGCGCCGCAATCTCGTGATCGTCGAAGCCGACGACAGAAACGTCCGCAGGAACGGATAGGCCTGCCTCGTTGAGTGCGGTGATGACGCCAGCCGCGATACGGTCCGATCCGCAGAGCACGCCATCGAAAGCAATCTCGCGCGCGAGGATCTGGTGCATGGCCTGATAGCCGTCTCCGCTGTTCCAGCCGGTATAGATAACGTTTGCGTCTGGGAGGTCTTCGCCCAAGACGGCGCGGTAGCCGCGCAGGCGGTCGACAACAGCGGGGTTGTCTTGCGGTCCCAACACGGCGACGATATCTTTGCGCCCGCGATCCTTCATGGCGAGTGCCGCAAAATGTCCGCCCTCTTCGTCGTCAGAGTAGACCGTCGAGAACACATCGCGATAGGGGTGGCCCTCGAGCTGGCCGCACAACACGGTGGGTACGCCCAGCTCGCGCAGCACCTCGAGCAGCTCGCTGCCTTTGTAGGGAGAGACGTCGATCACGGCGTCGAACGAGCGGCGCTCAAAGTGCTCGCGTGCGCGGTTGCGCTCATGCGTAGAAGACGCCTGCAAGATAACGGGCAGATAGGACGACTCCGACAGTTCCTCGGTAATGCCGCTCAAAAACTCGCTATAGGTGGGGTCGCTGAAGAGTTCACTCAGAGGCTCGGTCACGAGCACGGCGATGATTTCCGTGCGCCCGACAGCGAGCGCTCGGCCACGAGCGTTGGGGACAAAATTGACTTCCTTGGCCGCCGCGCGGACGCGCTTTTTGGTTTCCTCGCTAATGCGGGGCGAATCGTTGAGGGCGCGCGATGCCGTGGAGCGCGACACGCCGGCAGCTGCGGCAACCTCGGCAAGCGTAGGTGCGGTGCGAACTGGTTGTGTCATGGCGTCTCCTGGAAAATGCGGTCGATGTTGTCACTGATACGGGCTAGTGCGGATACAGCTTACTATAGTGCGCCTGAACAGCGTTCATGATATCCGGTGACCGGTGTCGTTTTGCAACCAAGCCGAAATCGAATACGTCTCGTGTGGGTGAGATATCAGCGGGCGTGGAGGTTGCCTACGAGCTTAAGAACGATGTCTTGTGCTGAGTTTCGATATTCAGGGTGACATAAGTGTTGCGATTGTACAACCGGTTGCACCGTTAACCCTGCCAAATCGACCGTTCAGCGGACAACCGGTTGCACAGTTTTTTACATCGCCCGTAAGATAAGGACAACCGGTTGCACAAGAATCACTACGATGATGAAGGAGCATCACCATGGACGCCATTAACGATTGGGAAAACCAAGCGCTCACCCACAGGAACCGCCTGGCACCCCATGCGTACTTTATGGGTTACGAGACCGTCGATCTCGCTGCAACGTACAGCCGCGAGCTGTCGCGCGGGTTTGTCCAGCTGTCCGGCTCGTGGCAGTTCCGCCTCTTTGAGGGCCCCGCTGCCGTCTCCAACGAGGAACTCTCCACGTACAAGCCCGAGTGGGATCACGTGGAGGTTCCGCACCTGTGGCAGGTGGACGGCTATGGCAACCTTGCCTACACCGACGAGGGTTTCCCGTTCCCGGTTGATCAGCCGTTCGTTCCCTCCGACGACCCCACGGGCGTCTACCAGCGCATCGTCAACCTTCCCGCCGTTCCTGCCGGCGCTCGCGAGATCATTCGCTTCGACGGCATCGAGAGCTATGGCGAGCTGTACGTCAACGGTCAGTATATCGGCATGACCAAGGGTTCGCGCCTGTCTGCCGAGTTCGACGTGACCGACGCGCTCGTCGAGGGCGACAACCTGTTTGCGGTCAAGGTCCTGCAGTACAGCGATGGCAGCTACATCGAGGATCAGGACATGTGGTGGGCCTCGGGCATCTTCCGCGATGTGTACCTTATGCAGCGTCCCGCCGCGCACCTGGTCGACTTTAGGTTCCGCACGCACCGCGAGGGCGATGCCGCTCTGATCACGCTCGATACGGTTGCCGAGGGCGCTTCCCGCGTTGTGTTTACGCTCAGCGATGGCGAGAACGTGGTGGCTACGGGTGAGTGCGTCGACAGCCATGCCGAGTGCAGCGTGACCGATGCCCACTTCTGGAATCCCGAGGACCCCTTCCTCTACGATCTTACGTTTGAGGTCTACGACGGCGACAAGGTGAGCGAGTACGTCCCGCATCGCCAGGGTCTTGCCGAGGTGACGGTCGAGGGCAATCATATCTACCTCAACGGCACTTACTTTAAAATGCATGGCGTCAACCGCCACGATCACGACGATCACAAGGGCCGCGCCGTGGGCCTCGATCGCATGCGCCGCGACCTGGAGCTCATGAAGCAGCACAACATCAACGCAGTGCGCACCTCTCACTATGCCAATGACCCGCGCTTCTACGAGCTGTGTGATGAGTATGGCATCATGCTGGTCGCCGAGACCGATATGGAGAGCCACGGCTTCGAGAATATCGGCAACATCGCCCTGGTTACCGACGACCCGGCATGGGAGCCGGCCTACGTCGACCGTATTGAGCGCCTGGTGATGCAGGAGCGCAACCACGCGTGCATCATCATGTGGTCGCTGGGCAACGAGAGCGGCTATGGCTGCAACATCCGCGCGATGTACGCCAAGGCTCACGAGCTCGATGGTCGTCCGGTCCACTACGAGGAGGACCGCAACGCCGATACCGTCGACGTCATTTCCACGATGTACTCCCGTGTGTCGCAGATGAACGACTTTGGTGAGCATCCGTTCCCCAAGCCGCGCATCAACTGCGAGTATGGCCACTCCATGGGTAATGGCCCCGGAGGTCTGTCCGAGTACCAGGAGGTCTTCGATCGCTGGGATTGCATCCAAGGCCAGTTTATCTGGGAATGGTGCGACCACGGTTTGGCTGCTGTGACCGAGGACGGCGTTGCCTACGATATGTATGGTGGCGACAACGGCGATTACCCCAATAACAGCAACTTCTGCATCGACGGCATGGTGTTCCCTTGGCAGCAGCCGAGCCCGGGCCTTACCGAGTACGGCCAGGTCATCTGCCCGGTTCGCATGGCTTATGACGCCGAGGCGGGCGAGCTGACTGTCACCAACAAGCGCTGGTTTACCACCCTCGAGGATGTTTGCCTGTCGGCGGAGACCCTGGTGGACGGCGACGTGGTCTGCCGCAAGACGCTCATGCCCGGTGCGGTTGCCCCCGGTGAGTCCGTCCAGCTTCCGCTGGTGATTCACGAGGCCGCGGTAGGCGAGACCCTGCTGACTGTGCGCGCCTACACCATGGCCGCTCACGTCTGGTGCGAGCCGATGTTCCAACTGGGCGCAAACCAGTTTGCCATCGCAAACCATCCGGCGCCGGCCATTGCGGCCCCCACTCGTCCTGAGCTTACGGTCGAGGAGACCGAGCAGGAGATTCGCATTCACTCCCTCAACGGCGAGCTGACCTTCAGCAAGGTAAACGGCACCGTGAGCGAGTGGAAGGCATCCGGCCGCGACGTCATGGCCTCTGGCCCCCAGGTTGGTTTTTGGCATCCGCTCGTCGACAACCACGCCCAGGAGTACGACTCCCTGTGGAAGGACAACTTCATCGATGTAATGCAGACGTCCACCCGCAAGGTTTCTTGGAAGCAGGACGGCAATGCGGTCGCCGTTACCGTGAGCCAACGCATTGCTCCTCCCGTCCGTGCGTTCGGCATGCGCGTCGAGCTTGTCTACACCGTGCTTCCGAGCGGTCGCGTCGACCTCAAGGTTTCCGGCGAGCCCTACGGCGATTACTCGGATATCATCCCGCGCATCGGCATCTCCTTTGAGGTCCCCGGTTGCGATCGTGCCGTCGAGTGGTATGGCCACGGCCCGGGCGAGAACTATCCGGACTCGCTGCGTGCCAACCCGGTCGGTCATTACCGCACTACGGTCGACGACATGTTCACGCCGTATGTCATGCCCCAGGATTGTGCCAACCGCGAGGGTACCCGCTGGGTTGCCCTGCGCTCTAGCCACGGTGACGGCGTGCTGGTGACGCGTCCGGCTGACGCTGCCTCCAATCCGTTCTCGTTCTCGGCATGGCCCTATAGCTGCGAGGCCATCGATAACGCCAAGCACGTCTACGACCTTGTCAAGGGCGACACGGTTACGGTCAACATCAACGACCAGCTGCTCGGCCTTGGTTCGAACTCTTGGGGTTCCGAGGTGCTCGATTCCTATCGCACCCGTTTTGAGAGCTTCAGCTTTGAGGTGTCCCTGCGACCGCTGACGTCTGCCGATCTGGCTCAGGCACTGGCACCCATTAAGGAGGCATAAGTCATGCATGTCTTTAACTCGCGCGCCGATTTCGACGCTCAGATGAAGTCCGTCAAGAAGTGGATGCGTACCGGACAGGCGCTCGACGGCGTTTCTGAACTGCAGCACGATGTGGCGTACTCCATCGGCGACTCGCTGGTGTATTGGTGGGTGAACGCCCACGAGGCGGCTACCGCCGATCTGGTCGGTCACCGTCGCTATCATGCCGTGCTCGCCCCGCTCGACGGCGACCTGACTGTCGAGGTTGCCCCCAAGGCAGGCCTCACCTGCACCCGCGCCTACAGCGATATCGATGATCGCGAGCGCTTTGAGGGTACGGGGGAGACCGTGACGATTCCCACCGGCGGCGTTGCCGTCGTCGAAATTGACGAGGCCTACCGTGTCGTGGCCGATGCCGCGGATCCCCGCGTCGTGGTACTGCACGTGACAGTCGAAGGTTATTCCTTCCCCAACAAGTAGTATTCGTCCGCCTGGACGTTTGCTTCGCGCCGTTAAGGGGGATGGCTTTGTTGACTCCCTTTTCCCCATTCCCCTTAGCAGGTGCGCCGTCCGTGTTTGCACTTGCAGCTCGGACGGTTTTAGATGACATTTAACAGATGATTGGGAGGGCTTATGAGCTCTGAAAAACGAGGAACGATTGGTTCGTTCGCTCTGCTGGGCATGACGGTCGCCGCCGTGTTCGGTATCAAGAACATCATCAACAACAACGCGGCCATCGGCTTGGCAGCTGCGCCGTCGTTCTTCTTCGCCACGCTTTTGTACTTTGTCCCCTATACCCTGGTTACCGCCGAGTTCGTCGGCCTCAACAAGGACTCCGAGTCTGGCGTGTACGCATGGGTTAAGACCTCGATGGGTGGTCGCTGGGCGTTCCTGACGGCATTTAGCTACTGGTTCGTTAACCTGTTCTTCTTTGCGTCCGTCCTGCCCAACGTCATCATCTACGCGAGCTACGTGTTCTTTGGTGCCAACGCCGAGCTTTCGCAGCTGTGGATCACCATTATCGAGATCGTCGTCTTTGCTATCGCCACGTGGGTTTCGACCAAGGGCGCTAAGTGGATCGGCTCCATTTCCTCCTTCGGTTCGACCGCGGCTCTCGGCCTGACCGCCGTGTTCATCCTGCTGTCCCTGGCTGCTGCCTTTGGCGGCGTTGAGTTCGCTACGGCTCCTACTCCCGCTAACATGGCTCCCGACATGAGCAACTTCGCAACTGCGTGGGGCTTCTTCGGTACGCTTGCCTGGATCATCCAGGGCGTTGGCGGCGCTGAGTCTGTCGGCGTGTTCCTTAACGACCTTAAGGGTGGCGTCAAGGCCTTCGTGCGCACCGTCGTTATCGCCGGCCTGACAATCGGCCTTCTGTATGCAGGCGCTTCACTGCTGGTTAACCTGTTCATCCCCGAGGGCGGCGTTGCCATCTCCACCGGTATCTTCGACGTATTCGGCGCTGTCTTTGCCCACTTTGGCATTCCCATGGAAGTGTCTACGCGCGCCATCGGCTTGATCCTTCTCGCCGCCACGCTGGGCTCCCTCATGATGTGGACCTCTGCTCCCATCAAGGTTTTCTTCACCGAGATCCCCAAGGGCGTCTTTGGTAGCAAGATCGTCGAGCTCAACGAGCACGGCATTCCCGCCCGCGCTGCCTGGCTGCAGTTCGCCATCGTCGTCCCCATCCTGATCATCCCGGCCCTGGGCTCCGGCAACCTCGACGACCTGCTCATGATCGTCACCAACATGACGGCTGCCACCGCTCTGCTCCCGCCGCTGCTGATTTTGCTTGCCTACTTTATGCTGCGCAAGAACTTCGACGCCGCTCCCCGTGGCTTCCGCATGGGCTCGCGCAGCTTTGGCCTGGTCGTTGCCGCATTCCTGCTTGTGGTCTTCTGCTTCGTGCTTATCTGCGGCACCATTCCGCTCGATCAGCCGCTGTGGCTGACGTTGGTCTACAACGTTGGCGGCGTGGTTGTCTTCTTGGGCCTTGCCGTGATGTGGTACAACCGCTACATCAACCGCCTGCGCGAGACCGATCCCGAGGCTGCCGAGAGCGAGCTGCGCCCCTCCGTCCTCGACATGATGGAGTAGCGGCTAGGATTAATCTGCGGCTGTGGAATAAATCGATCCCCTTTCCTAGGGAGGGGCCTTACGAGGGGTCGCGCGCGCAGACGTGGTGTAAGAGTGTCCTGAGGTCCGTCGCTGCAAGTCC
>URVZ01000091.1 GCA_900551365.1 uncultured Collinsella sp. | reverse complement strand
TGAAGATCGTGGTGAGCGCCTGCTTGATGGGCGAGAGCTGCAAGTATAACGGGCTTGACAACTATCGTCGCGAGTTGGTCGAGGCCTGCGAGCGTACAGGGACTGAGGTCCTCTTGGTGTGCCCTGAGGTCTTTGGCGGCCTGCCCACGCCGCGCAGGCCGTCCGAGATTGTGAACGGCGAGGTCCGTACCTGCGAGGGTACCTCGGTCGATCGCGAGTTTCGCCTGGGCGCTCAACGTGCGCTCGACATGTGCGAGCAGGCGGGCGGCCCGTCCGAGATCGTTGCGTGCATTTTGCAGGATCGCAGTCCGTCGTGCGGCGTGGGCCATATCTACGACGGATCCTTCAGCGGCACGCTCACAACAGGTAACGGTGTCTTCGTTGACCTGCTCCTGCGCCACGGCTACCGCGTTATCCCGGCTAGCGAGTTCGACTCGAGCATGTTACGGCAATAAAAAACCGCCACAAAGGTATTGTCCCCTTTGTGGCGGTTTTGGTCGGTTAGGCCAGGATAGAATGGCCGTAGGCGTTGGCGGCCTTGATGGCGGCGGCGAACTTTTCGTCGGTGAAGGGCTCCGGGTTGCCTTGCTTCCACTCGTTGGTGGCGTGCGCGTATTCGCACAGGGCCGGGATATCTGCCTCGGTAAGGCCAACCTGCTCAAGCGTTACGGGCAGCCCCATCTGCTTGTTAAAGGCGGCGTAGCGCTCAAGGTTCTCGGTATCGCCCGTATAGGCAAACAGTACCAGCACGCCCAGGCTCACGACCTCGCCATGCAGGTAGGTGCCCTCACGCGGAATGCTGCAGGTGGCGTTGTAGAACGCGTGCGCCACGCTCGAGTTGTAGTAATAATCGTTCTGGTTGGTCAGGTTCGAGACATAGCCCGTGTTGACAACGATGTCGAGCGCGATCTGCTTGACGGCCTCGCTCGACAGATTCTGGCGCACATCCTCAAGACCCTGCACACCATAGGTAAACAGCGGCTCGGAGCAGGTGTGGGCGAGTGCCAGGCCAAGACCGGCGGTGTGCTCCAAATTACCGGCGCTCGTGGCGTACTCGACCTCGGGCTGCTTGGACAGGGCATCGCCTACACCGGCCCAGAAGTACTCTGCTGGCGCCTCGGCGATGATCTTGGGGTTGATGAAGATGTGCGCGGGGCGGTTGGGGTACGAATAGCCCTCGAGCGAGCCGTCGTCGTTGTAGACAACGGCAATGGCGGTCGCGGCGGAGCAGTTGGAACAGATCGTCGGCACGGTAAAGACGATCTTCTTGAGCTCGATGGCCGCCGTCTTGACGGTATCGAGCGCCTTGCCGCCGCCGCAAGCAATGAGCACGTCGGCTTCCTGGCAGGCGGGGGAGTTTACGACCTTGGCGATATTGGCACGCGTACTGTTGGTACCGTAGACGCGCGTCTCCAGGACCTCGACATCGGTACCTTCAAGTGCCGCCTTGATTCCCGGCAGCGCCGCAGCCAGGGCTCGCTTGCCGCCAATGATGGCGACTTTCTTCGCGCCGTACTCCGCCAGTGCAGTTGGCAGCTTGGTAAAGCAATCCTCGCCAACGGTGTAGTCGCTCATTCCAATTGTGCGCATAGCAGCCTTCTTTCGTTCGATAAAGTGCTTTCAGGTATTTTGCTCCTAGTGAAGGCTTGTAATAGCGAGAAATTTCGAACGTATAAAACCAGTGTTGAGGGTTTTTTGCCGACGCGGAACGTGCTAGCATACACCGCATAAGCGTTGATGGGGACGAGTAGTCGGCCGTCCGCATGCTACAGAGAGCGGGAAGCGCTGAGAACCCGTGCATGCGACCGATGAAAATCACCCCGGAGCTGCGGTCCCAACGGACGTGCCGCGCAGACACGTCTTAGTAGATATCGCCGAGATGGTCGTCGATACAGGCCAGCCGAGTAACGGATGCGAGCGCGCGAATACGCGGGCGAGGGCATCTAAGCTGGGTGGTTAAACGAAGAGCTTTTGCGGGCGTACAGCTCGTTTTGTGGCGCTTCGTCCCAGCTTGTAGGGACGGGCGCTTTTTTGGTGCCCAACGGGCGTGTGCGCCCATGACATGAAAGGGGTACCGTGGCAAACGAGTACAAGCAGACGATGAATCTGCCCAAGACCGGTTTTCCCATGCGTGCCGGTCTTTCCAAGTCCGAGCCCAAGCGACTCAAGGACTGGCAGGACAACAAGGTCTACGAGCAGGTTCTGAAGAAGAACGAGGGTCACAAGAAGTTCGTGCTGCACGACGGTCCTCCGTACGCCAACGGCCCGATTCACATCGGCCATGCCATGAACAAGATCTCCAAGGACATGATCAACCGTTACTGGATGATGCAGGGCTATGAGGTTCCCTATGTTCCCGGTTGGGACTGCCATGGCCAGCCGATCGAGCATAAGGTCGAGGAGAAGCTCGGCACCGAGAAGTTCAACCAGACCTCCACGGCTAAGATCCGTGAGCTTTGCAATAAGTTCGCTGTCGAGAACATCGAGCTGCAGAAGGCCGGCTTCCGTCGCCTGGGCGTGCTCGGCGATTGGGACAACCCCTATCTGACGCTCTATCACCAGCATGACGCCGCCGACATCGATGTTTTCAAGGCCATGTTCGACAAGGGCATGATCTATCGCGGTCACAAGCCCGTCCACTGGTGCAAGCACTGCCATACCGCACTTGCTGAGGCCGAGATTGAGTACTCCGACGAGACGAGCCCGTCCATCTTCGTGCGCTTTGAGATGACCTCCAAGCCCGCCGGCCTCGAGAACTTCGACGGCCCGGTTGACTTTATCATCTGGACGACCACGCCGTGGACCATCCCCTCCGACCAGGCAGTTTCTCTCAAGCCCGGTGCCGCCTACGTCGCCGTTGAGCACGACGGCCGCGCCGAGGTCATGCTCGAGGACCTAGCTCCCAAGTGCTGCGAGGAGTTTGGCTGGGAGTACACCCCGGTTGTGGTCGACGGCAAGCCCTATGTGGTTCCCGCCGAGACCTTCCATCACATTCACTATAAGCAGCCGATCTTTGACGGTGTCGAGGGCGTTGCGCTGTTGGCCGATTACGTCGGTGTCGATGACGGTACCGGTATCGTCCACAACTCGCCCGGTCACGGCGTCGACGACTACTTCGCCTGCCTCAAGGAGGGCATCACCGACATTTGCATGCCGGTCGATGACGACGGCAAGTTCTACACCGGCGAGGAGTTTGGCACCGGCGGCCCCTTCAGCGGCATGGATACCGACGAGGCCAACCCGCACATCATCGAGTTCCTGCGCGAGCGCGGCACCCTGGTCCTCGAGAAGAAGATCACGCACAGCTATCCGCACTGCTGGCGCTGCAAGCACCCGGTGCTCTTCCGTGCTACCGACCAGTGGTTTGTCTCGATGGACAAGACTGGTTTGCGCGAGCAGGCTGGTAAGGAGGTTCGCGAGAACGTCAAGTGGTATCCGGCTCACGCCGCCAACCGCATCGGCGCCATGGTTGAGCAGCGTCCCGACTGGTGCATCAGCCGTCAGCGCAACTGGGGCGTGCCTATCCCCAGCTACACCTGTGCCGACTGCGGCGAGAAGGTCATGAACGACGCCACGCTCGACGCCGTCATCAAGCTCTTCCACGAGAAGGGCTCCGACGCCTGGTTCACCGACGCTCCCGAGAGCTACCTGGGCGAGGCCTGCGTCTGCCCCAAGTGCGGCGGCCATCACCTCAAGGCCGATAAGGACATCCTCGACGTGTGGTGGGATTCCGGCGTCTCCTGGAAGGCCGTCTGCGAGTACCGTCCCGAGCTGGAGTATCCGGCGGATGTGTACCTCGAGGGCTCCGACCAGCATCGCGGTTGGTTCCAGAGCTCGCTGCTCACTTCGGTGGGCGCCAACGGCCATGCTCCCTACAAGGCGGTCGTCTCGCAGGGCTTCACGCTCGACGGCCAGGGCCGCAAGATGTCCAAGTCGCTCGGCAACGTCATCGACCCCAATAAGGTCTGTGACGAGATGGGCGCCGACATCATCCGCCTGTGGGTTGCTTCCGTTGACACCAGCTCCGACGTGTCCATCGACCACGAGATTCTTGCCCGTACGTCCGATGCCTACCGTCGTTTCCGCAACACGCTGCGCTTCCTGCTTTCCGAGCTCGAGGGCCAGTTTGAGCCTGAGACCGACGGTGTCGCCTTTGCCGACCTGCTGCCGCTCGACAAGCTCATGGTTGCCCGTCTGACCCAGGTTCAGGCCGAGGTCGACGACGCTTACTCTTGCTACGAGTTCCCGCGCGCTTACCGTGCGCTTTATGACTTCGTGGTTACCGAGCTTTCCAACGTGTACCTCGACGCCCTGAAGGACCGCCTGTACTGCGACAAGCCTGGCTCGCTCGAGCGCCGCAGCGCCCAGACCGTGCTGGCCGAGCTCTTCTCGATGCTCATGCGCGATCTGCAGCCGATTTTGTCCTACACCGTCGACGAGGCCATGGCCTACGCGCCTGCCGGCTGCGTCGACCACCAGAAGTACGCCGCGCTGCTCGATTGGTATAAGTCGCCTATCACGGTCGACGAGGCCAATGAGTTCGAGGGCGTGCTCGAGGCTTCACTCGAGCTCCGTAGCGCCGTGACCAAGGCCCTTGAGGATGCCCGCTCCGTCGGCACCTTCACTAAGAGCCAGCAGGTCCGCGTCAAGGCGGTCGTTCCCGCCGAGATGTACGCGCTGCTGACCGGCGACAAGGCGGTCGACCTGGCCGAGTTCTACATCGTTTCCGATGTTGAGCTGACCCAGGGCGAGGAGCTCTCCGTTGCCATCGAGGCTGCCGAGGGCGAGTGCTGCGACCGTTGCTGGAATTACCGCACCACCGTCGGCGAGTACAACGGTCACGCACATATCTGCAAGCGCTGCGCTGACGCGCTGTAGGTTACGGCGTTCGTAGAACGCCGTAACCTACCGACGCTGCAAACGCTCCTAAGCGGCAATCTGACGTTCAATCGTCGGTCGCGTACCAAAGTACGCTTCCCTCCTCTTTCACGTCACCTTGCTCGCTTAGGGACGTTTTCGCTGTTGATGACGGTAATGCGGCGTTTCTATGGACCTAGTCGTTGGGGACGTTCTTAAACGACTAGTCAAACAAGAACGTCCCCAACGACTACCTGTGTCATATTTAAGCGGCATTCTGTTTTTCGGAATGTCGCTTTCGTTTTGTGCTGGTTATTTCGCTTGCGTTGGTGGATATGTCGTGCGCTCTGCGTATGGCAATATAAGATGGTTAATTGCGTTCAACGGAATCCGATTGTTCTGAGGGCAGGGGATTGATTTGGGTCGTACTGGGGATATGACGCCGCCTTTGGGTTGGCGGTTGGGTGTTGCTGGTGGGGTGGCGCTGGTTGTGCTGCTTGTTGACCAGTTGACCAAGCTTGCGGTTCGTGCCGTGGGCGATGCACTGCATGTGACCGTCATCCCCGGCGTGATCGACTTCCTGTTTGTCCGCAATATCGGCGCTGCCTTTAGCATGGGCGAGGGGCATGGCATCGCGTTTGCCGTGCTGGCGCTGGCGGTCATTGTCGCTATTGCCGTGTACCTCGTTCGTGCACCTCATCTCGCCCATCTTGAGGTTGTGGGCATGGCGATGGTTGCGGGCGGTGCTATCGGCAACGCTATCGATCGTTTGGCCTTTGGCTTCGTGACCGATTTTATTGCCACCACCTTCATCGACTTTCCCGTCTTCAATGTGGCCGATATCGGCATTACGGTCGGTGTTGTGCTGGCGCTTATCGGTTACATTTTCTTGAGTCCCGCCGCTCGCGAGGTCGATGCGACTGCTGAGCTCAATGCCCGTGATGAGGCCCGCGCTAAGCGCAAAGCCAAGCAGCGTGGGGAGCGTGCCCGCAAGATTCGCGAAAGGAATGAGCGTTAATGGCCGACATCCATATTCTTGTTGCCGACGATTGCTCTGGCCAGCGTCTCGACGGCTTTCTGGGTGCCAACGACGGCTGCCCCACGCGCTCTGCCTGCGCGCATTTGATCGAGGGCGGCGCCGTAATCGTGAACGGCGAGACCTGTCTGTCAAAAAAGTATGCCGTACGCGCCGGTGACCGCATCTCGGTCGACCTGCCCGAGCCGCACGATCCCACCGATGTGATTCCCGAGGCCATCCCGCTCGACATTCGCTATGAGGACGACTATCTCATTGTGCTCTCCAAGCAGCGCGGGCTGGTGTGCCATCCCGCCCACGGCCACGAGAGCGGCACGCTTGCGAACGCCTTGGTCTACCACTGCGGTATCGATCATCTTGGTACCGTGCAGGGTGAGGACCGCCCCGGCATCGTGCATCGCCTGGATCGCGATACCTCGGGCCTTATGCTCGCGGCAAAAGACGACGACACCCAGCGCGCGCTTCAAAATCTCATTCGCACGCGTACGCTCGACCGCCGCTATATCACGCTTGTCCACGGGCACATCGCCATGGACGAGGGCACCATCAATACCGGTATTGCCCGTTCCACGCGCGACCGCGTCAAGATGGCGGTTTCGGACGATCCTTTCGCGCGTCAGGCCATTACGACCTTTAAGGTCCTTGAGCGCTTTGATTCCACGCGTTTTGATGACGGCTATACGCTCGTCGAGTGCCACCTGTTTACGGGCCGCACACATCAGATTCGCGTGCATATGCGCCATATCAACCATGCCTGCGTGGGCGATCCGCTCTACGGCAAGTGCGATGCACGCGCCGATCAGGGTCTGACCAGGCAATTCCTTCATTCCTGGCGCGTCGCATTCGACCATCCCGTGACGGGGGAGCGTATTGAGTGCCGCGATGAGCTGCCGTGGGATCTTGCCGCGGTTCTCGACGACCTGGCTCCTCGCTCACTCGGTCGTACTGCCGCTGGCGACGAAATCGTTCCACAGCTCGGTCTTCTCGAAGTCTAGCCAGTATTAGGTGGTTTCTTGAACTCGATTAGCCTGCGGTAAGATATACGGTTGTTTACGTAACGCGTTCTCGGGAGCCTGCATGCTCGCCTTTTTACAAACCAACACACCCATCGTGATCTTCAAC
>URVZ01000090.1 GCA_900551365.1 uncultured Collinsella sp. | reverse complement strand
AGTAGTAGGCCCACATGGCTTCGACTTCGTTGAGGACCTCTACGACGCCCCAGCGACGGGCGCTGCGGCTGGCCGAGTTGGGGTCGTAGACGCCAATCTGGTCGGCATCGTCGATGCCGTAGAGCACGATGTAGTGGCCTACGTTGGTAAACGTACCGGGGCGCACTGCGGCGATGACGGGCGCACCCGAGCGAAGTGCTTGAGTAATCGATTCGCGATCGTTATAGAGCTGTGTTCCGTTGAGCCCCAGCTGCCACGCACCGCCTGTCATAAACGACCACTCGGTGGCACCAGTGGGGGCGTAGTTGCCGGCTTCGGCCAGCGCGCATATATCGACCGGCGTCTTATCGGTATGGCCGGTCTTAAAGATATAGACCATGGTGAGGCAGGTAGGACCGCAAGCGTTTTCGCGAATAGTGCCACCGGCATAGGGCAGCTCCGACCATGCGGGGTCAATTTGGTAGATGTGGGGCATGGTGCCGGCCTCCCATTGCGAGCGTGGGGTCGAGAACGCAAAGGAGTAACCGGGCGCGACGGGAGCTTTAAGCAGCTTGTCCTCGGCAGTGGGCTCAAGACCGGCTGATCCGTGGGAGATACAGGATCCCAAAAACACAAAGACGAGGCAGGCGGCGATGGAGCAAAGCGCAAGGCGTAGGCGGCGGGCCGGAAGCGCGTGGCTTGTGGTGTGCGACGCGGGGTGAGGGGAGGAATTGCCGCGATCGCGTTGAGGTCGCGAAAAGGAACGCTTGACGTAGTAGTCGGTCTTACGGCGATCGTAGCGGCGTGGCTGCGATGTGTCGGTCTGACGTTGGCGTGTGCTCGTACTCACGCGGTCTGACTGCTGCACGGTACGGCTTTGCTGCCGCGAAGAAGCCCCGGGCTGCTCTTGGGGGCGCTGCGGGTTGTCGTTGTCGGAGGTGCTTCTGGGCGTTGGCGTGGTGCGGCCGGCAAGGCGCACGCTTTGTGGCCGTTGGTCGCCGTCATTGTATCCGTATGCCATTCGAATCACCTTGCCTCATGTGTAACTTGTCTATCCTACATAAAAAGATGCACGACACATGGGTATGTGCGCCAAAAGCCTGACAAATGGTATGAACGTTGCCGCGCCGCGCGCCAAGCGTCACGGCAACAGGTCTTCAAAAGCAGACAAGATGAAAGCGTCCAGGACGAATGACGTCTCCCGCCGTTCGTCCCAAAAACGGTGCCGCTCGTTTTGCAGTTCTGCCTTCGGTCGAGCTGCGAGCGGAGCTGCTGCGCCAAGGCCGTATCTTAAAGCCATGGAATAAAAGCGCGCGGCAAAACAGACCGCGCAAGGGGTGACGTCAAGGGGCGTCAAAAAGGAAAGGAGGGGAACAATGGCGGACAAGAATGCAGAAGTTGCAGTCGAGGATAACGGCGGTATGAAGAAAACGCTTTCGCTCTGGAACTTCTTCACCATCGGTTTCGGTGCCATTATCGGTACCGGTTGGGTTCTGCAGGTCGGCGACTGGATGGTCGTGGGCGGCGGTCCCGTTCCCGCTATGATCGCATTCCTCTTGGGTGCAATCTTCCTCGTGCCCGTCGGAGCTGTTTTCGGTGAGCTCACGGCGGCTATCCCCATCTCGGGCGGCATCGTCGAGTATGTCGATCGTAGCTTTGGCCGTACGCTGAGCTACATCACCGGATGGCTTTTGGCTCTGGGCAACGGTATCCTGTGCCCGTGGGAGGCCATCGCCATTTCGACCCTCGTGTCCGAGATGTTCGGCAGCCTGCCTGGTCTTGAGTGGCTGCGCGCCGTCAAGCTCTACACCATCCTGGGCGCCGACGTTTACCTGTTCCCGACGCTGATCGCGCTCGGCTTTGCAGCCTACGTCATCTTCCTCAACTTCCGCGGTGCCAGCTCGGCCGCCAAGCTCCAGGCCTTCCTGACCAAGGCCCTGCTCTGCGGCATGCTGCTCGCCATGGGCGTCTCGCTGTTCACCGGCTCGCCGGACAACGCCATGCCCGTGTTCTCCCAGGTCACCGGCGCTGGCGGCGGCAAGGCCGCTACCGAGGGCGCCAGCCTGTTCGCCGGCATCGTGTCGGTCCTGGTTCTGACTCCGTTCTTCTATGCCGGTTTCGACACCATTCCTCAGCAGGCTGAGGAAGCAGCCGAGGGCCTCAACTGGAACAAGTTCGGCAAGATCATCTCCCTGGCCCTGCTGGCCGCCGGCGGCTTCTACATGGTCTGCATCTACTCGTTCGGCACCATCCTCGACTGGCATGAGTTTGTTAAGAGCCCGGTTCCCGCGCTTGCCTGCCTCAAGGGCATCAACATGCTTCTGTACCTGGCCATGCTCGTCATCGCCACGCTTGGACCCATGGGCCCGATGAACTCCTTCTACGGCGCCACGAGCCGCATCATGCTCGCCATGGGCCGCAAGGGCCAACTGCCCGAGAAGTTCGCCGAGGTCGACCCCAAGTCCGGCGCTCCCAAGCTCGCCTGCGTCGTTCTGGGCGTTATCACCGTCATCGGTCCGTTCCTGGGCAAGAACATGCTCATCCCTCTGACCAACGTGTCGGCTCTCGCCTTCATTTTCTCCTGCGGTATGGTCGCCCTCGCCTGCCTGCGCATGCGCTTCACCGAGCCCGACCTGCCTCGTCCCTACGAGGTGCCCGGCGGCAAGTTTGGCATCGGCCTCGCTATCGCTGCCTGCGCCATCATCATCGGCCTGCTCGTGATTCCGTTCTCTCCCGCCTCCCTCAACATGGTGGAGTGGAGCATCGTGATCGGCTGGTTGGCTATTGGCCTGGCCCTCATGGCTTTCACCAATTCCCGCAAAAAGTAACGCCTAGCCGGGGCGGATCGGGTGCGTGGGGCCCTCTCTCCCGCGCACCGAACCCGGCACCACTTGGGTAGCTTTGTGAGGCCTTAACCCAACACGGCCTCGCCCACTATATGGATCCATAAGGAGGAACCATGTCCACTAAGTATGCAATCGTTGGCGGCAAGCTCATCGACGGTACCGGTGCCGAGCCGGTCGAGAACTCCCTCGTTCTCGTCGACGACAACGGCAAGATCGAGTACGCCGGCACTATGCAGGACCTTCCCGAGGGCGTTGAGGTCATCGACGCCGCCGGCAAGACCGTCCTTCCCGGCCTGATCGACACCCATCTGCACTTCTCGGGCAACCTGACCGACGATGATACCGATTGGGTCATGCAGCCGCTCCTCGAGAAGCAGGCCGTCGCCGTCAAGCAGGCCTACGACTGCCTCACTCACGGCCTCACCACTGTCTGCGAGATCGGCCGCTTTGGTATCCAGATCCGTGACTGCATCGACAAGGGCGTCTTTAAGGGCCCGCGCGTTCTGGCCACCGGCCTCGGCTTCTGCCGCGTTGCCGGCCACGGTGACTCCCACCACTGCACCCAGGAGCTCAACAAGGAATCCCATCCCTGGGGCGACCAGGTCGACGGTCCTTGGGATCTGCGCAAGGCCGTCCGTCGTCGCCTGCGCGAGAACCCCGATGCCATCAAGATCTGGGCTACCGGTGGCGGCATCTGGCGCTGGGACTCCGGTCGCGACCAGCACTATTGCTCCGAGGAGATCCAGGCCGTAGTCGAAGAGGCAAAGATGGTCGGCATCCCCGTGTGGAGCCACTGCTACAACAACCACGCCGCTGCCTACGATTCCGTTCGCTTTGGCTGCGAGCAGCTGATTCACGGCTTCGATATCGATGAGCGCACCATGGACCTCATGGCCGAGCAGGGCACCTTCTTCACCCCGACGATCGCCTTCCTGCCCACCTGGTACGCCACCTATCCGCCCGTCTACGTCCCCGAGCTGCACGACAAGTACGAGGGCACCCTGGTCGAGAAGGAGCTGCAGCGCAACTACGACTGCCTGCGCGAGGCCAAGAAGCGCGGCGTCGTCATGACGATCGGCTCCGACTCCTTCTCCTTCGTCACCCCGTACGGCACCTGCTCCATCGAGGAGATGTACGAGTTCGTCGACAAGATCGGCTTCACCCCGGTCGAGACCATCACCTGCGCCACCCTCAACGGTGCCAAGATGTGCCACATCGAGGACGAGACCGGTTCCATCGAGGCCGGCAAGTGCGCCGACCTGCTGGTCGTCAACGGTGACGTCGCCGCCGACATCCACGTGCTCAACACCGACAACATGGACGTCATCATGAAGGACGGCTGGATCGTCGAGGCGGGCACCTTTGGCGAGGCCAACAAATACAGCGCCTAAACTACCGTTCATCGACGACTGGATGTAAAACACAGTATTTGATTGCATAATGCAATGGAGAGGGTCGCTTGCGGCCCTCTTTATTGCTATGGGTGCGATAGATAAAAGGGGATGACGGTGGATTTAAACAGGCTGATTCTGGGCAAGAGCTACAACTCTACCAAGGTCTTTCGTACGGCCCAGCATGTGGTCCAGGCCATCCTGCTCGGTGTTGTCGTTCCGGCGCTTATCCTGCTGCTTATCTGGGATTTAACCGATAACCCCAATCCCGTTCCGGGCGTTGTCGTTATTGCCGGCATGGTCATGCTGTGCTTCTTTTTCTCGTATGTCTTTGTGGTCCCCGACGACCTCACATCGAGTGCAACCGACCGTACGCTCGCCATCGCATCAAAAATATTCGCCTACACGTCGCGCGGCCTTACGCCCGAAGCGGCCTTGGGCGCCTCTAAAATCATCCTGTCCGAGACCATCGCCTCTGCCATCTGCTTTACCGATGGCAAACAGGTGTTGGCAAGCTGGGGCGAGGACTCGGCAAAGTGCCCTGCCGGCACCCCGGTCGTGCTCAAGACCACGCTCAGTGTGATTGAGACGGGCGAGCAGAGTGTGTTTTCGCGTGACACCTCCAATGAGACGGGCGGTTATTTTCCCCGTCTGCGCGCCGGCATTGTCGCGCCGCTTACCGTGCGCGGGCATTGCGTGGGCACACTCGAGCTGTACTATCCCCGCCTGAGCAGCATCGATATGCGCCAGACGGCGTTGGCCTCGGGCTTTGCCGATCTCATTTCCACGCAGCTCGCCAGCTTTGAGCTCGAGCGCCAGGACGAGCTTACGGCCCGCGTGGAGCTGCGTGCCTTGCAATCACAGGTCGATCCTCATTTTCTATTCAATACCATTAGCACGATCGTGTCGCTCGTTCGAACCGAGCCCGACAAGGCGCGATCGCTGTTGATCGACTTTTCCAACTACTATCGTCAGACGCTTTCTGATTCCGATACGCTCACCACGCTCGAGCACGAGGTGGAACAGGGCACTCGTTATATCAATCTTATGCAGGCCCGGTATGGCGACGGCCGTCTGCGCGTTTCGGTCGACATCGACTTTGAGGTGCGCGACAGCCTGGTACCGCCGTTTATCTTGCAGCCGCTGCTCGAAAACTGCATCAAGCATGCGCAGCGCGAGACCGAGCCGCTTTCTATTCGTGTTAGGGCTTTTGAGACCGATGACGGCTTGGAGATCATCGTCGAAGATGACGGCATCGGTATGAGCGAAGAAGTCTGCGCGCATCTGTTTGAGCAGCATCGCCGAGAGGAGCCCGAGAGCATTACCGCCGACGGCTCCATCAAGCGAGGTTGCGGCCTGGCGCTCTTCAACGTGCTTCAGCGCATCCATTTCTTTTACGGAGAAGATTCTGGCATGCGCGTGAAGTCCCAGGAGGGCGTGGGAACGCAGGTCATCGTTGAGTTGAACGGCGAGCCGCATGAGCCAGCGCCGCTAACGGTGTAGCACGCGGTTGGATTGAGAGAAAAAGAGGGGAAGCGCATATGTCCGAAGGCTGGAACATCCTGGTGGTTGATGACGAGCCTCCCATTAGGGCTGAGCTACGCTATCTGTTGGAAAAGGATACGCGTGTAGGTCAGATTGCCGAGGCGGGCAATGTCACCGAAGCCGTGGAGTCGATTCTGTCGAACAAGCCCGACGTGTTGTTTTTAGACATTACCATGCCCGGTCGCTCGGGAATTGAGCTTGCCGAGACGCTGCAGAACCTAAAGACGCCGCCGGTCGTGGTGTTTGTGACGGCATTTGCCGAGTATGCGGCCGATGCCTATAACCTCGATGCGGTCGATTACATCGTCAAACCGGTCGAGGATGCCCGCCTGTCAAAGGCGCTCGACAAGATCGAGACTGCCCTGGGCGCTCGCCGTGTCGTCCATGCTCCGCGCCAGCCTTTGCGCCTGACGGTGGATCGCGGGGGCAAAAAGGTGTTCATTCCCGTGGCGGATGTCTGCTACTTTGAGGCGCGCGCCGATTTTTGCAACGCCGTCTGCGCCGAGGGGACGTATCTGATCAATGAGTCGATTTCCTCGCTCGAGCGTCGCCTGGCCTCCGAGGGCTTTATCCGCGTCCATCGCAGCTATCTGGTTAATTTGGAAGACGTACATAATGTCGAGATCGGCTCCACGGGCCTGATGGAGCTCAGGCTCGATCGCGTAACCTCGACGGTGCCCGTGTCCCGCCGTCGCGCTGCCGAGGTCAAATCGCACTTGGGGCTTGCGTAAGGGTCGGTGTGCCATCGTTTGCCGTTACAGGTTTGGCATGACTGTGCGGTGGGCATAATGGATTGCATCGAATGAAATCGAAAGGATTATTATGCCCGCGCTCATTACGCATCATCTGTTTGGCGAGGAAAGCATCGACCGTCTTCCGCGAGGCGTTATCACGTCCGACGAGGAGCGCATCGCCTTTATCCTGGGAAACCAAGGTCCCGACCCGTTCTTCTTTCACATGCTCACGCCGCGCATTTCCGACTGCATGTCGCTTGCTCAGGTCATGCACCGCTCGCGCATGTCGCGCCAGTTCTCGTGCCTGCGCGACGGCGTGTCACACCTGCAGCCGCGCGATGCCAATCTGGGTCGCGCCTTTGCGCTGGGCCTGCTGTCGCACTATGTGCTCGATCGCAATGCCCATCCCTTTGTCTACGAGCAGCAGTTTGGCATTGTCGAGTCCGATCCCGAGCTCGAGGCTTCGGGCAGTCAAGTTCATGCCGTGCTCGAAAGCGACCTGGATGTGCTGATGCTGCAGCTTAAACGCGATGGCGCTACGGTTGACGATTACCCGCCGGCGGGCGAGATCGTCACCACCGATCGCATCAATCGCGTGGCCGGCGTGCTGATGAGCTATGTTGCCGGACGCGTGTACGGTATCGACATCCCGGCGGGGGAGTACGCCGGTGCCGTCTCGGACATGCAGATGCTCTATCGCACCATTGAGCCTGCCGGCTCGGTAAAGACGCGCGCGATTGCCCTGGTCGAGGGCTTGGTGCACGACTACTCGCTGCTCGACGGCCTTGCCCATCGCG
>URVZ01000089.1 GCA_900551365.1 uncultured Collinsella sp. | reverse complement strand
CGCTGGGGCGTCGTAGAGGTCCTCAACGAAGTCGAAGCCATGTGGGCCTACTACTAGTCATTGGGCACTCATTGGGGACAGACTTAAATGAGTGGTCGTCGGGGACAGTCTTACGGACGCCGGCCGAGAGCAAACGAAAAGGGCCATCCCGAACTGCTTGGAACTGCCAGCACGGAAAGCGCATCCTGCTTTGGGGCCCAATAGCGGGATGCGCTTTCCGTTAGCGGCCCGTTTGGGAAACTAGGGACCGCTTTTCGACAAAAATCCGGGATGCATTTTCCGATTGAGGGCCTCAAGGGAAACCGCACCCCATGTTGGACGCTCATTCTGGGATGTGCTTTCCGCAGTTGATCGATGCGGCCTTTAAGGACTGTCCCAAGCTGCCGGCAGGAAAGGAACGTCCCCAAGTGCCGGGTTTCCGCAGCCTGCAATGCTCCTCATGAACAGCCGCCTCAATAACAAAAGCCCCTGCGGCCGAAGCGGACCGCGGGGGCAACAGACCTGCAAGAGTTAACTCAAGTCCTCGCCATTTGATGCAATGACCTTTTGGTACCAGCAGAAGCTGTCCTTTCGGTAGCGATCGAACGTGCCTTTGCCCGTATCATCGGCATCAACATAAACAAAGCCATAGCGCTTCTTCATCTGCCCCGTCGAGGCCGACACCAAATCGATACAGCCCCACGGCGTGTATCCCATCAGGTCAACACCGTCCTCGACAATTGCATCGCGCAGCGCAAGAATATGCCTTCGCAGGTAATCAATATGATACGCATCGTGGACTTTGCCGTCTTCCAGCGCATCGAGTCCGCCCACACCGTTCTCGGCGATAAAGAGCGGAAGATGGTAACGATCGTGGTAGCCGGCAAGCGTCACGCGCAAACCCAGCGCATCGATCTGCCACTTCCAGGCAGTCTCTTTATCCTTGAGGTACGGATTGCGCAACGTCGGGAACACGTTGCCCTCCGCCTTCTCGGCGATCACCTGATCATCGGCGCACACCAAGCGCGAGCAATAGTACGAGAACGAGATGAAGTCGACCGTATGCTCTGCCAGATACTCCGTATCGCCCGGCTCAAAGGGCACGTGAACACCCTCTTTCTCGAGTGCACGCAGCTTCCAAGCAGGATAGGCGCCCGCAGCCATCACGTCTGTGTAGAAGTAGCGGCCGCGGTCCTCCTCATACGCAAGCCATACGTCCTCGGGCGCACAACGGTACGGATAGGTCGCACCGGCAGCGACCATGCAACCCACCTTGTTTGCGGGATCGATCTTGTGCAGAATCTCGACAGCGCGAGCGCTCGCCATAAACATATGGTGCGAGAACGCCGCGGTCACGGCTGCACGGTCACGCTCATCCTCGAGCGTGACACCCGCGTTGAGATAGGACAGCGCCACGCTGTTGATCTCGTTGAACGTAAGCCAATAACGCACGAGGCCCTGGTACGCGCGTCCGACGGTCTCGACGTAGTGCGCATACCGCTCGATCATCTCTCGGCTTTGCCAGCCACCATAGCGCTCGACCAGAGCCAACGGATAGTCGTAGTGCGACAGCGTCACAAGCGGCTCGATTCCATGCTCGCGCAGCGCCTCGAATACCTGACGGTAAAACTCCAAGCCCTCGCCGTTGGGCTCGGTCTCCATCCCTGTGGGAAAAATACGGCTCCAGCAAATTGAAAGACGCAGGCACTTAAAGCCCATCTCGGCAAAGAGCTCGACATCCTCGTGCCAATGATGGAAGAAGTCGTTGCCCCAGCGGCATGGATACAGCCTGTCCGGATCGTCCACGGGCTTTTGCCTGCCAAACATTACATCCCAGCGGTCGGAACCCTGTGGGATCAGGTCGGAGTGCGACATGCCGCGGCCGCCCTCGTTCCAGCCCCCTTCGGCCTGGTTGGCGGCGAGGGCACCACCCCACAAAAAGCCCTCGGGCATACCGGCGGCAGACGTTCTGTCAAAGTAACTCATGCTACTCAGCATCCTCGGCAGAAGCTGCCGCGGCGTTCTCCTGCTCCTGAGCCAGGAGCTGGTTATCGTACACCTTAAAGAACGGGTACCAGACCACAGCCATGGCCACGATCAAAACGATCGTAAACACCCAGATGCGCGGGTCGAGGCACTGGACAAAGCCCTGAACGAAGATGGGGAACGTGCCGCTCACCAAGATGTAGAAGTTAGAGACAAGACCCAGTGAGACCGCACCCCAATACAGCAGGGCCGAGATCATGCCGCCTAGCACAAACGGAATCATGAGGATCGGGTTGAAGATGATGGGCGCGCCGAAGATCGCGGGCTCGGAGATACGGAAGAAGCTCGGCACGATCGATGCCCTGCCAAATGCCTTGAGCTGCTGCGACTTTGCCCTAAACGCGCAGAGCGCCACAAAAGAGAACGTATTACCCGTGCCGCCGATGAGGTTGATGGCCAACGACATGAGCGCCGGGTGGAACTCAAGCGGCTGCCCGGCAGCATAGAGCGAGGCGTTGGCGGCAAAGGCGGCAAGCGTGACCGGGGCGGTGATGGGCATTACGATCATGTTGCCGTGGACGCCAAAGCACCAAAACAGCAGCGTCATGAAGCAGATAAGCAGTGCGCCGGGCACAGAGTCAACTGCGACGGAAAGCGGGGCAGCGAGCAGCTTCTCGATAACCGAGGGGATGGACAGCGCGGGATCGATCATCTGGATCAGCAGGTTGCCGCCAAAGAAGATGAGGATGTTGGCGAGCATAGGTACGATGGCGCCAAAGGTTTCGGACAAAAACGGCGGCACGCCATCGGGCATCTTGATGGTGATGCCCTTGGTCTGGCAGAAGCGCGTGACCTCGACGGAGACCAAGGCAACGATGATGGCGGTAAACAGGCCCTGCGCACCCAGATAGGTGCAGGGGACCGCCTGGAGCACGGACTCGTCAGCAAGCTGGTAGTAGGACGACGGCGCCGCGGCGATCAGGAACATCACCAGCGAGGTCATACCGGCGTTAAGCTTGGGCATCTTGTAGGTGCCCGCCAGGTTATAGGCGATTGCGAACGTCACGATCACCGACAGTATGCCCATCGTCATGTTGAAGGGAATGAGCAGCGTGAGCTTATTGGCCGTGGCAAAATCGAGCCAAGGGCCAAAGACGGACCAGAACCCGCCCTGCGCCACCAGGTCGGCCGTGACCGGCGGGTTGGCGAGGATCATAAAGACGGCAGATACCAAGATGAAGCTGATCGCGCTCATAAAGCCCTTTTGCATGGAGGCAAAGTGGCGCTCGGTGCCGCAGAAATTGGCGATAGGGGTCAGTTTTTCCTGAAGCAGGGTCATGAACTTCTCCATGGTTGCCTCCTAACCCAACAGCGACTGGGCGAGTGCCAGCACGTTGGCGGCGTTGCCCATGCCGTAGTCCTGTGCGGGGATGACCGCGGTCGGCTTACCGCTCCCCTGCTTGACGGTGTTGAGCTGGTAGGACACCTGCGGCCCCAAGAGCAGCACGTCATAATTGGCGCACGTCTCCTGATACTCGCCGATACCCACCGCATCGATATCGAGCTCGATGCCGTTTTGCTCCGCATATTTCTCGAGTTTCTTCATCAGAATGCTTGTAGACAGACCAGCTGCGCAAACAAGAAGGATCTTCATAAGGGATTCCCTTCGCATTGATTGGTTGGATAGTCACCGCACGCCGCTAGGCGTTCTTGGTTGCAGTGCGCTCATACAGGCAGATCAGCTCCTGCACGAGCTCCTGGGCAAGCATGGAGCACATGAGGTGGTCCTGAGCATGGACCAGCAACACATCCACCGACAGATGCTCGCCCGCTGCCTCAGTCGAAAGCAGCTGCGTTTGGATGTGGTGAGCCTTGATTCCCGCATCCTTTGACTGCTTCATGAGTTTGGCGGCGGCGTCAAAATCCCCCGCCTTTGCCTTTTCAAGGGCTTCGAAGGCAAGGCTGCGTGCCTCTCCCGCTGCAGCGACCAGCTGAAACGAAACCATCTCGGTTCCCTGATCGTCCATAACGGTCTCCTCTCCCGTGATGTTTGGTTTGTACTTGAATATTCGAAACGCCTATCTCCCGCCCGCAATCCTCGAGGTTTATTGCAGGTAGACTGACAGGGTCATCGACAAAAGAAGTCTTAAGCCGTATGCGCTTGCACAAGCGCCATCAGCTCATGCCAGGACCGGCGCTCGCGTAGGCGCTCGACCCCCTGGCGGTCCATAAAGATCTCGGCGAGCAGTGAGCTCAAGATCCGCGCCTCATCGCCGCCCGACCGGGCAAACGACACCATAAAGACGATATCGACCTCATGGCCGTATTCGTCCCAAAGAATGGGATGTTCGAGCAGGCCCACGGTAACAAAGGCCTCGGCGCTCAAGGGATGCATCCCATGGGGCATGGCTACCCCATTGCCAAACGAGGTGGCGCTCGCGCTCTCGCGCTCGGCGACCTCTTGGGCAAACTGGGCATCGACACGGCCGCTCTCGACGGCGCGCTCGGAGAGATATCGGAGAACGGCCTGCTTCGACGACGCCTCAACGCGGTTGAAGAACAGGGCACGGCTAAAGAAAGAGCTCACGGAGTCCGATTGCGCAGTGTCGTCGCTCAGCACCTTGCGGATAGCGTTGACATCGCTCGTCTCCAAGAAGAAATCGGCCTCGCGGACGGGCACGGGCAACTTGACGTTGAGCGGCACCGTTGTGAACACGTAGTCGATATGCGAAAAATCGAACGTTCCCACGCGGGCGACATCGCATGTCTCAATCGAATCGATATACATGCCAAACTGCTTGCGGTACTGGTGCTCGAGCATACGGGCGCTTCCCGCTCCCGAGGCGCACACGATCAGGATGCGTTTGCGACGCGGCTGGTCGGCTTGCTGCTCGAGGGCCAGGGCAAATGCCATGGCGATGTAGCCGAGCTCTTCATCAGAGGGCTGGCTGCCAAAATGGCGCTCGAGTACCTGCGAGGTGCCAGCTGCCATCGAATAGGCCAACGGAAACCTCGTCTTGATATCGGGCAGCATGGGGTTATCCATATGCATGTGATATTCAAGGCGATAGCCCAGAGGGCCGATATGCCGAGCAAGGTTCATGCGAAGTTCAAGATCGCCGCTAAAGTCAAACCTAAACTCATCGTTGACCGCACGTACCATCTCGGAAGCAATCTCCCACATCTCGTCCGAGATAACGGCAGAGCCCTTCTCGGGCACGCCCGTGCCCCTGCCGAGCAAATGGATTGCGATAAAGGCAACCTCTTCTCGGGGCATGCTCACGCCCAGGGCATCCTTGATGTTTGCGGCAATCTGGAAAGCCGCGGCGTATTCGCGCGTTCCCTCCAGTTTTTGAACGTCCGATTCTGCAGCTGGGACATAGCAGCCCTGCTCGATGCGGCCAAGAGCAATGTAAAGATGCATGATGAGATTGCGGGATGCCAGCGAGCTCACCGTGACGGGCGAGGCCGTCAGGGCATCGTCCACACATGCGGCGATGGCCCGCAGGCGCTCGGCGAGCTTTGCATCGTCGGTGTCGGGCAACACGGGCCTCACCAGCGAGGCCAGGCACAGGCGCCGTTGCGACTCCCCGCCCGCAACGCGGATTCCGTAGCGTGGGCGCTTTTCGAGCGTTAAGTCAAATTGGGCGAGTTTCTGCTCTACCAGACGCATGTCATTGGACAGAGTTCGCGCCGAAACGTAGAGTAAATCCGCATACTCCTCAATCGTCACCCACTGGGACCGCATGAGGAGGTCGTTAAGAAGGAAGGACACACGGCCGTCGCGCGTATCAGGAATGCCCGGATGGGCCTGAGCCGCACCGTCTAGCAAGCGAGCAAGCTCATCTGCACGTGCAACATCGATACGATACTGCCCCTTGCTGCCAACGATGCGTGCAACCCCTGCAAGGTTGTCGTTTGCGCGATGGATATAGTTTCTCACGGCGCGCTCGCTTACCTCGAGACGCTTGGCAAGTACCGCGACAGCGACAGGCTGAGCGTCCTCGATCATATTTACAAGCTGCTTGACGCGAGCATCCATGTCCTCCTCCTTTCCCTGCGTCTAGTCTAACGCGGTAAAGAATGACACTCCACGTCGCGCTCGTTCCGCCAACTCGGAACAGGTTGCGGGGAGTCCAGCCGAACTTATAGGGAGCACGGAGAAAGGACCCGAAAGCCATGTGCCGGTGTGAGATGCGCTTTCCGCAGTCATTGGGGACAGACTTAAATGAGTAGTCGTTGTGGACGTTCTTGTTTGACTAGTCGTTTAAGAACGTCCCCAATGACTAGGTGAATAGCAAAAGCCCCGCAGTCGGAGCGGACCGCGGGGCTCATGAAGAGAGGCTAGTTTGTGGGCGCTTTGCCTGGCGCCCACGGGAGAGGCAACGGAGTAGGGGCTACTCGTGGATGCGGGTACCGGAGAGGCCGGCCATGGTCTCGGCGGCCTTGTCCAGGGCGCCGATGATGCAGGTGCGGCCCTTGCGGGAGCGGGCGAACTTGATGGCGGCGCGGACCTTGGGCTCCATGGAACCCTTGCCGAACTGACCCTCGTCGGCCAGGCGCTCGGCCTCGTCGGCGGTGAGGTCCTCGAGCTCCTCCTGGTTGGGCTTGCCAAAGTTGATGGCGACGTGCTCGACGGCGGTCAGCAGGAACAGGACGTCGGCGTCGCAGTCCTCGGCCAGCAGCTCGCCGCCCAGGTCCTTGTCGATGACGGCGGGAACGCCCTTGTAGCAGCCCTTGTTCTCGTAGTCGCGGACGACGGGGATGCCGCCGCCACCGCAGGCGATGACGATGAACTCGTTGTCGAGCAGGTTGAGGATGGAGTCGGCCTCGACGATCTTCTTGGGATCGGGGGAAGCGACGACGCGACGCCAGCCGCGGCCGGAATCCTCGACGAAGACCTTGGAGGGGTCCTCGGCCATGAACTCCTTGGCCTGCTCCTCGGTGTAGAAGGGACCGATCGGCTTGGTCGGGTTCTTGAACGCGGGATCGTCCGGGTCGCACTCGATCTGGGTGACGACGGTTGCGGCGTGCCAACGCTTATAGCGCTTGTGCATCTCGCGGCCGATGCCCTGCTGCAGGTGATAACCAATGTAGCCCTGGGACATAGCGCCGCACTCGGGCAGCGGCATCTCGGGGGTACCGATGGCATCGTGGGCAGCGGCGAAGGCGTTCTGGATCATGCCGACCTGCGGGCCGTTGCCGTGGGTGATGATGATCTCATTGCCTTGCTCGATGAGACCGAGGAGAGCGTGGGCGGTGTTGCTCACGGCCTCGATCTGCTCGACGGGGTTGTTGCCGAGGGCGTTGCCGCCAAGGGCGACGACAATACGATCGGGCTTGCCAAGAGGCTTAGACATTGCTGGAATCCTTTCTGTAAAAGGCCTACAACCCATTAATAACCCGCGTCCGTGCGATACGCGAGTTTATTA
>URVZ01000088.1 GCA_900551365.1 uncultured Collinsella sp. | reverse complement strand
CCGGGGGCGCCGACCATGCTCGGCTTCCGCTTTTCCATATTCATCAACACGCGGGCCTCTTGTAGCGCGAGGCGCCCCGGGTTCCCCATCAACGAAAGCATCGGGCTCAATCGTCATGCGCCGATCGGAATCAACCGTTCCCTCACCCGCGCGCCCGTTGCCGCACAAACTGTGCGCAGCGATGACCTCGGTCGCCCCCGCACGAAACAGCCCCTCGATATCCGACGGGTCGAGCGTCTCAATCAACACGACGACACGACTTACACGGCCCTCGGCCGTCAGGCGCGCAACGGTCTTCCGCACGTCTTCGGTATCGAACAGAGACGCCGCAATGATGGCGGCACCGCGGCGCGACGGAAACGCCCGCGCCATGGATACCAGCCCGTCCAGGTCGCCCACGCGAAGTACCTGCGCGCCCACATCGCGGCCCTCGACTTCCTGCTGTAGCAGCCCGTAATCACCGCACGCGCAGCACGCAAGCCAGATCGCCTTCATCACTCGTCGCCTCCGCTCTTTTTGCCGCGCGCCGTGGCGGGAATCGTCAAGCTGACCGTTCCCTTTCCCGAGGCTCCCAGCAGTTCCTTGACATCTTCGGGGTCTGCCGCCAGCGTCACCCATTCGATCTTGCCTTCACGCGTGGTGCCGGCATCTTCGCTGGTATCGATCACGTACGCTCCGCACAAACGATCGGTCACGCCATCTTTTTGCACGTACACGTCCACATAGCTGCCCACGCCCGTGGCGCCGCCGACCGAGTGCTCGGCATCAACCGCCACCGAAACGGCAACCTTGCCTTTAGGCACCTCGAGCTTGTGGCTCTCGGCCTTGGTGTAGACATTGCAGATCACGGCGTTTTTGGGAATGCGCGAGGTCGTCACGTCGCCGCGCACCTGACGCAGCTCGGTCGCCGCATCACGCGGCAACAGGCTCGCCAGCCATTCCTGAGTTATGACATTAGTCTCGTCGAGGGTCTCGCCCACATCGATATCGCGCGCCGCGACGCACACCTCAACGCGGTCGCCGCCGTATTTTGCCAAAGTATCGGCCTGGGCCTGCTCGGCTTGCGAGCGGATCGACGAGCCGTAGACCATGCAGAGCGCCGCGGCAAGCACGCCCGCGACCAGACTGATGGCGATGCGCTTGCTCTTGTTCACGGCCGCTCCTCTCATGGCAGTGCCGGGCGAATGCCCGTACCACCATTGTCTGGGCGGTCAGAGTGCAAAGCGGCGCAATCGCGATCTTGGTTTTAGGTGTCAAACCAATTGCTGACCAAAAGCTGACCAGCCCGTCAAGCTCGTGGCAAGGTTTTGGTCAGAACGTCGGCAAAACGCATATTTCAAGGCGCTTTGGCAGCAAAAAAGCCGCCTCCCAAGCAGTTGGGAGGCAGCTGTCATAGGAAAAATCAATTACAGATGGACATCGGGGTCGAGTATTTGGGCACTCACGCGCATGGATGACGCCAGGTTTTGGAACGTCTCCAGACGCAGGCTGTCGATCTGCCCCGCGTCCTCGGCCTCGCGAACGGCACAACCCGGCTCATGGGTGTGCGTGCAATCGCCAAACCGGCACGCACGCGACGCCTCGACGATCTCGGGGAAGGCACGCGCCAGACCCCGCTCATGTCCCACAAGCGGCAGGCTACGCAGGCCCGGGGCATCGGCGATCACGCCAGCGTCGCCCGGCAGCGCCACCATCACGCGCGCAACCGTGGTGTGGCGACCTTGGTCATCACGCTCGCGCACGCCGCCAGTGGCCAGTACATCGTGGCCCAGCAGCGCATTGAGCAGCGTCGACTTGCCGGCGCCCGACTCGCCCAAGATCATGGCACAGCTCCCAGCCGGCACGCAGGCGCGCACCTCGTCCAGGCCGAGGCCCTCGGCAGAAGACGTCACGATCACGCGCACGTCCGGACCCACCAGACGGCACACGCGGTCCAGATCGCGCTCGAGCTCATCGGCGTCGCAGCGGTCGGCCTTGGTGAGTACCACCACCGGCTCGGCATCGCAGTCGAGTGCCAGCACGAGCGAGCGCGCCACGCGGTCGAGCAGCACCTCGCCGGCGCCGAGCGCCTGCACGATCAGCACGCTGTCAACGTTGGAGCAGAGCACCTGGCGCTCACCGCGGGCACGGCCGCGCCAACGCTCAAAGCTCGTACAGCGCGGCAGTACGCACTCGATCACGCCCATGTCGTGCCCGGGAGCACGGCGAACCGCCACGCGGTCGCCCACGGCGGGCAGCAAGACCTCGTCCTCGCCACGCGATTTGGCAAACCCCACAGCATACTCGGCACGGAAGGTATCACCGGCAGTCGCTACCAGCGGAAACCCTCGATCTAGGCGCACCACGGCACCCAGCTGCATCTGCTCGGGCTCCTCGGCCTGTGCGCAAAAGTCGTCAAATGCAGCCCGCTGAGCATCATCGACCGGCAGATCGTCGAACGCCGGAACATCCTGCAGTGCATCGAGTCCCGGCACGCTCGCCAGCAACTCCTCAGCAGATGCAGAGGCTTCGGTCGCAAGCTTTCGACGACGATCGCGCTTGGCCCGCGCCCCCGTCGTCTTTTTCTTCGCCTTCGCCTTAGCCACAAACGCCTCCCAACACAAAACCACACAACTGAGCAGGTATTTTCCCACAAAAAGAGCCGGTCGAGCAAACGCTCGACCGGCTCACACACTTTCCCTCAGCCCTTTATCATCCGCGCGGAAGAAAAGCCAACAAGGATACCGCAGGGCCCGCCCCGGAAGCCCTTTCTCCCGAACGATCCCGCAGCGCGAAGCGCGAGGACCAGTGAGGGAGAAAGGGCGTGGGGCGGGCCCGGACGAGTACGCTACTCTTTCTCGACCGCGCGCATGATCGCCTTGTAGATCTCCATCAGCGGAATGATCAGGAAGGCCAGGCCCAGGGCGGCGATAACACCCTTGAGTTCAAGCGTCACGGGGCCAAAGAACATCTCGGCAAGCGTCGGCTGAACGGTCACGATAACCGTCAGTACCAGCGCCAGCGCGGCCGAAGCCCACAGCCACTTGTTCTGCTTCTTCATGCTAAACAGCGACGCACGACGGCTGCGCATATTGAAGCAGTGGAAGATCTCGACCATGTTGAGCGTGATGAACGCCATCATCACGCCTTCCTCGTCGGCATTGCCGGCAATCATATCGGCGATGTGGATGTAGCCCATGTCAAAGTACACGCCCACAAAGAAGCTCGCCAGCACCAGCACGGTGATGATCAAGCCCTGGACCACGCAGTCCAGACCCATATGTCCGGCAAAGACGCCATCCTTGGCGTTGCGCGGCTTGCGCTTCATGATATCGCCCTCGGCATCCTCCATGCCCAGCGCGAGCGCGGGGAAGCAGTCGGTGACCAGGTTCACCCACAGCAACTGCACCGGCTGGAAGATGGTAAAGCCGATGAGCGTGGCAATGAACACCGAGAACACCTCGGCAAGGTTGGCCGAAAGCAGGAACTGGATGACCTTGCGGATGTTGTCGTAGATGCGACGACCCTCTTCGCAGGCACCGATGATGGTGGCGAAGTTGTCGTCGGCGAGCACCATATCAGCGACGTTCTTAGTAACGTCGGTGCCGGTGATGCCCATACCGACGCCGATGTCGGCGCGCTTGATGGACGGGGCGTCGTTGACGCCGTCGCCGGTCATGGCGACGATCTGGTCGCGCGACTTCCAGGCCTCGACGATGCGGGTCTTGTGCTCGGGCTGGACGCGGGCGTACACGCCGTAGTCCTCGATGTGCGCGTCGAGCTCCTCGTCGCTCATGCGGTCGAGGTCGGCACCGGTAATGGCCTGGCTGCGGTCGGCGACGATGCCCAGCTGCTTGGCGATGGCCACGGCGGTATCGATGTGGTCGCCCGTGATCATGACGGTGCGGATGCCGGCGTCGTGCGCCTCGCGGATAGCGTCGGCCACCTCGGGACGGACCGGGTCAATCATGCCGGACAGGCCACAGAAGACCAGGTCATGCTCAAGCGCAGCGGGGCTGCAGTCGGCGGGAACCTCGGTGTAGGTGCGGCTCGCCAGCGCCAGCACGCGCAGGGCCTCGTCTGCCATGGCCTTGTTGGCTGCCACGAGCTCGGCGCGACGCTCCTCGGTCAGCGGAACGACCCTGTCGCCCTCGTAGATATGGGTGCACAGGCCGATCACCACGTCTGGCGCGCCCTTGGTGTACTGCTCGTACTCGCCGTCCAGGGTCTCGACGACCACGGACATCATCTTGCGGCCCGAGTCGAACGGGGCCTCGCCCACGCGCGGGTGCTCGGCAGTCAAACCAGTAAGACCAGCCTTGCCGGCATCGTTGACAAGTGCGCACTCGGTCGGCTCGCCCACGGCCTCGCCCAGCTCCTCGTCCCACTGGGCATCGGAGCACAGCGCCATGCCGGCCAAGAACTTCTCCTTGGGCGCAGCGAGCTCGTGCTTGACGACGGTCATCTTGTTCTGAGTAAGGGTACCGGTCTTGTCCGAGCAGATGGTCTGCGTGCAGCCGAGTGTCTCGACAGCAGAAAGCTTGCGGATGATTGCCTGACGCTTGGCCATCTTGGTCACGCCGAGCGAAAGGACGATGGTCACGACGGCGACCAGGCCCTCGGGGATGGCGGCGACGGCGAGCGAGACGGCGACCATAAAGGTGTCGAGCAGGGCAGTCGGGTCGGTAAGGACGTTACCCACGCCGTGACGGATGATGTCGACGCCAAAGATCACGACGCAGATGACGATAACCATGATGGTAAGGATGCGGCTGAGCTCGGCGAGCTTCACCTGCAGCGGCGTGAGCTCTTCCTTGGCCTCGGCCAGGGCGCCAGCGATCTTGCCCATCTCGGTATCCATGCCGGTGCCGACCACGACGGCGCGACCACGGCCGTACACCACGGTGGAGCCCATGTAGCACATGTTCTTGCGGTCGCCGAGCGGCACGTCGTCGGTGCCCGCGGCAAGCTCAATCACGTTGGCGTGCTTCTCGACCGGCACGGACTCGCCGGTCAGTGCGGCCTCTTCGATCTTCATCGTGGCGCTCTCGAGCACACGGCAGTCGGCCGGGACGGAGTCGCCCGCCTCGAGCATAATCACGTCACCGGGCACGAGCTCGGCGCTCGGCAGGTGCACGAGCTTGCCGTCGCGCAGCACCTTGGACTGCGCCGCGCTCATTTCCTGCAGGGCCTCGAGGGCCTCCTCGCTCTTGGCTTCCTGGACCACGCCCAGCACCGAGTTGACGATAACGACGAACATGATGATGGCGACGTCGGCAAAATCGGGCTCGCCCTTGACCATGCCCGTAAGTGCGCTGATAACGGCGGCAACGATCAGCATGATGACCATGGGGTCTGCCATCTGCTCAAAGAAGCGCTTCCACAGCGGCGTCTTCTCGGCTTCCTCAAGCTTGTTAGGGCCTGTCTTGGCGAGGCGCGACGACGCCTCGTCGTTGCTCAGGCCGAGGTTCTCATCGACACCCTGGTCGCTGAGAACCTCCGCCGCGGCGGACAGGTATTCCTTTTGCATATAGAGTCCCCTCCTGGGATTCGGGCCACTCAGCAGATTGATGCCCGATCATAATTCCCAGGAGAAGGGCAAGGGCTCATCAAGGCTGCCGTGCTGAGCGGCAGTTGATAGTGGAGCTATGGTACCCCAAAGCGACGCGTCTAGCCAAAACATTCCATCTGGAAACACGGCACAGGCGCAACGGTGCAGACAGTGTGATGCTCAAGATTGATAAAACGTTTTTTCTTCGGCGCATCATCGAACTAAAATATCGCCCAGATAGCAGCGGTTAGAACGGTTGGTAAAGTTTTTGCATATACCGTTTTTCCGCAAAAAATGAACTTCTAATTCGGCATACGGTCGATTTTTTGGGGTATTCGGTCGGCATTTCGTTATAATCATCTCAGTTTTATTTCTTATGGTTTATCTATCAGCGCAAGACGATGTCAGATGGAGGTCTGAATGTACAAGCGCACCAAGATTGTATGCACCATGGGTCCCGCCTGCGATAGCGACGAGACCATCCGCGAGATGATCAAGGCGGGCATGAACGTCGCCCGTTTTAACTTCTCGCACGGATCCTACGACGAGCACCACGGTCGCATCGAGCGCGTCCGTCGTATTTCCAAGGAGCTCGGCATGCCCGTCGGCATCCTGCTCGACACCAAGGGCCCCGAGGTCCGTACCGGCCTTTTGGTCGACGGCAAGAAGGTTGCCGTCAAGACCGGCGACAAGATCGTCGTCACCGCTCAGCCCACGTCCGAGGATTTCCACGGCACCGCTGAGCACATCTCCCTCGACTACCTGGCTCTGCCCTCCGAGGTCGAGAAGGGCTCCCTCATCCTGATCGATGACGGTCTGGTTGCCCTCGAGGTCGAGTCCGTCGACGGCCAGGACATGACCTGCGTCGTTAAGAACGACGGCCTGATCGGCGAGCGCAAGGGCGTCAACATGCCCAACGTCAACATCTCGCTGCCCGCCATCACCGAGCGCGATCGTCAGGACATCCTCTTTGGCCTGACCGAGAACATCGACTACATCGCCGCTTCCTTCATCCGCGACGGCGAGTCCGTCCGCGGCATCCGCGAGCTTTGCCGCGAGAACGGCGGCGAGCACGTGACGATCTTCCCGAAGATCGAGTGCGCCCTGGGCGTCGAGAACTTCGACGAGATCCTCGAGGCTTCCGACGGCATCATGGTCGCCCGTGGCGACCTGGGCATCGAGATCAAGCCCGAGCTCGTTCCCCACATCCAGAAGGAGATCATCGCCAAGTGCAACGCGGCCTACAAGCCCGTTATCACCGCTACGCAGATGCTCGACTCCATGCAGCAGAACCCGCGCCCGACGCGCGCCGAGGTTGCCGACGTTGCTAACGCTATCTACGACGGCACCGACGCCGTTATGCTGTCCGGCGAGTCCGCTGCCGGTAAGTACCCGGTCGAGGCCGTCAAGATGCAGGCCAGCATTGCTCTCGAGACCGAGAAGTACCTCCCGGCTCACGCTCCGCTCGAGGTTCCGGCTGACGCTCACGGCACCCGCGTTGTCAACAACGTTGTGGGTATGTCCGCTGTGAACATGGCTACCACCGTTGGCGCCAAGTGCATCACCGTGCCGACGACCACCGGTCGTACCGCTCGCCTGATCTCGCACTTCCGTCCCAACATGCCGATCTGCGCGTTCTCCCGCCACGAGTGGGCCGTCCAGCAGATGATCATGTACTGGGGCGTTATCCCGCACCAGGCCGAGATTACCCAGGGCACCGTCAACGGCACGATCGTCAAGGCGATCGAGACCGCTAAGGAGCTCGGCTACGTCGAGGCCGGCGACCTGACCGTCGCCACCGCTGGCGATCCCCGCATGAGCGTCCAGCTCGAGGACAAGGTCTCCTCGACCAACGTCGCTTACGTCGCTCAGGTGCGCTAA